>NZ_BAABJQ010000007.1:0-399904 GCF_039543385.1 Rugosimonospora acidiphila | reverse complement strand
GTGGCGGCCACCAGGCCGCCACGCGCCGCTTCAGCTCCACCCGGTGCCCGCCCGGCCCTTGGCCGCCACGAGCCGACGAGCCGACGAGCCGGGCCTACGACCGGCCCGGTTCGTGCCGCACCAACGCCACCCGGGCCGCCGCCGCCAGGACGATGCCCTGAACGATGAGGACCACAATGGACCGCCACCACGCGAAGACCGTGTGCACCCAGAGGTGGTCCTGCACCGGCGCCAGATGCGTAAGGTCCACAGTGGACGCGGCAGCGGCGAACCCCCACCGGGTCTGCGATATCCAGGACACCTGCTCCAGGATTCGCTGCCCGTTCGCCTCGAAGAGGCCCCCGGACAGGATCAGCTGCGCCATCACCACCATGACAAGCACCGGCGTGGTCTGCTCGACGGTCTTGACCAGCGCGCTGATGACCAGCCCCAGGATGGTGCAGGCGACCGCGACCAGGGCGACCGCGACCATGACCTCCAGCGTCGGGTTCGCGATGACCAGGTACTCGCTGGGCGCGCCGCGACCGAGCAGCGCGAGGTAGACGAACACCACCACCTGTAGCGCGTTGATGACCGCGAATACCGTTATTTTCGAGGCGAGATAGGCGCCCGGGGAGAGGCCGACCGCGCGTTCCCGCCGGTAGATCGTCGCCTCCTGAACTATCTCCCGGATGGCCGGCGCGATGCCGAGGAACGCCGCACCCATCACCAGCACGACGATCAGCCGCTGCGCCTCCAGGCTCCGGCCGTACAGCGGTGGCGGCGGGTTGGACAGCCCGTAGTCGCCCGGTACCGCGTGGGTGAGCACGGCCAGCGCGACCGGCAGGCCGAGCAGGAACAACGCGTATCCCCGGTCGGACACGATCACCCTGACCATCCGCAGGCACAGGGTGAGGTACTGGCGCAGTGGTGCGGCCGGATGCATCGCCCGGTTGCGCAGCGGCAACCCACGCAGGTTGGCCGCGACCGGCCTGGCTCTGCCGACAACGGGCGGGGCGGGATCCGGCGAACCGGCGTTACCCGCCGCGACCCCGGTGGCGCTCGGTGCACCAGGCGTGGAGCCCCGCGAGGTATCGGGGTCCGCGCCTTCCGGGGCGGTGGGGTGAGAGCCTTGCGAGGCGGCGGCGCCAGTGCCCCGCGAAACGGCGGCCGTCGGCGCCGCGCCCGCCGAGACGGAGCCGGGGGCCGACGCCGAGCCGGCGGATGCTGGGGCGGCGGCAGGGGTGGCAGCGGAGGCGGCGGCAGGAGATGAGGCGCTGGGCCGCACCCCGGCCGTCGCCCAGCGGCGGTAGTGGTCCGATTCCCGGTAGCGCCGGGTCCACTCCTCGGGTTTGTTCGTGATCATGTCGAAGACGTCGGCGTAGTCCTCCGCCCCGAAGAATTCCAGCACGTCCTCCGGCGGGCCGAAGTAGCCCATGGTGCCGCCCGGGCACATGATGAGCACCCGGTCGCACAGGTCGAGGTGCAGCACGTTGTGGGTCACCACAACCGCCGTGGCGCCACGGTCCGCCAGCTGTCGCAGTTCCCGCATGACCTCCCGGTCGAGCGCGGGGTCCAAACCCGAGGTGGGCTCGTCGAGGCAGAGCATGGACGGCTCGGTGAGCAGTTCGAGGGCGACCGAGGTGCGCTTGCGCTGCCCGCCGGAGAGCGTGTCGATGCGCTGACGGGCCCGTTCGGTGAGGCCGAGCGTGGCGACAACCTCCGCCACCCGGGCCTTGCGCTCCCGGCGCGGTACGTCATCCGCGAAGCGGAGCGCGGCCGCGAACCGCAGCGCTCGCTGCACGGTCAGCTGGCGGTGCAGAACGTCGTCCTGAGGCACCATGCCGATGCGGTACCGCAGCTCCGCGTACTGGGAGTACAGGTCCCGCCCGTCGTAGCGGATGGTGCCGCCGCTCGCGGGCCGGATCCCGGTGACCGCCCGCAGCAGCGTGGACTTGCCGCACCCGCTCGGCCCGATCACCCCCAGCAGACTCCCCTCGGCCAGGCCGAAGGTCACGTCGGACAGCAACAGCTGGCGCCCGATGGTGACCGAGAGGTCCTCCACCACCAGCGAGGTGGGCCCGGTGTCGAGGTACTCGTGCAACCGGTCGCCGTCGAAGACGAACTGGTGCCGTCCGATGGACAGCAGGTCGCCGGGCTGCAGCGGCTCCCGCGAGACCTGCTTGCCGTTGAGGTAGGTGCCGTTGCTGCTGCCCAGGTCCACCACCACGTACCCGGCCCCGGACCGGCGCACCTCGGCGTGCCGGCGCGACACGAGCAGCTCCTTGAGCACGATGTCGTTGCGCGGTCCGCGGCCGATGGTGATGGTGCCGTCGGCGTCGTAGGCCGCGCTGGCCTCCCGGCCGGCCACCGCGACGGGCATCGCCACCGTGGCCCGCCCCACGATCCGGGGACTCGACGGTTCGGTCGACTGCGAGATTGTATCCACGCTGACCATGATGCAGGGGCGGCGCCAGTCCGGAGACTTCCCCGATCAGCCCCGACGGGAACGCCGAACATTGGCGAGTCGGTAACCCCGCGTCAGGGTGCTGTCCGTGCCGCGGAAGCCTCGATGGGTTCCCGTTTCCCGCGCCGCTGCCCGGCCCGCCGGCCCTGGGTGACCGCGAGCAGCGCGCCGACGATCGTAATCAGCGCGCCGACGATTTGCACGACGGTAAAGGGCTCGCCGAGGAACAGTACGGAGGAGATGGTGCCGAAGACCGGCACCGAGAACATGGTGATCGTGGCGGTGACCGGGCTGACCGAACGAAGGCCGCGGTAGTAGAAGAGGTACGCGATCGCCGTTGGCCCGATCGCCAGGAAGGCGACATTGGCCCAGGTGGACGTCCGCACCGCCGACCAGTCCATCGTGGACAGTGACGGGCTCGCCACCAGCGCCAGGGCCAGCGCGCCGACCCCGGTGGAGTAGGCGGTGGCGCGCAACGGCTCCATCCCGGCGAGCACCTTCTTGGAGGCGATGCTGTAAGCGGCCCAACAGCCGGCCGCGAGCAGGTAGCCGAGGTCACCGAGCAGGCGGGACCCGGTCAGCCCGCCGGCACCGATGCCGACGAAGAACACCACCGCCCCGGCGAGACCGAGGACCAACCCCGCCACCCGGGCGGCGGAGGCCGCCTCGCGGCCGGTCAGCAGGAAGGCGAGGATCGTCAGAATCGGACTCAGCACCGGCACGATGATGCTGCCGTCGGTGGCCGGGGCGAGCGAAAGGCCCCAGAAGAAGAACGTGTTGTACGCGAAGACGCCGACCAGTCCCACGCCACCCGCGACGCACAGCTCCCGCCACGAGAATCGCGTCGAACCGGGTCGCGCGAGCAGCAGCGCGAGAAGGATGACGGCGCCACCACCGAAGCGCAGCATCGCCGCCACGTCGTGCGGTACCTGCCCCACCACCACCTTGGAACTGGTGAAGGCGGTCCCGAACAGGAGCATCGTGGCCATCAGGTACAGGTACGGGCCGGCACCGGTGCGCGACCCGGCCTCGGATGGGTTGGACATGATTGGCGGTTCCCATGGTCGTCGGGGTCCGGAACAGCGGTACTGATTCCGTCAGCGGCCATCAGTGCCGCTCACCACATGTTCGGCCCGCGCCGGGCCCGGCGTCTTGTACGTTCTTGACATGGTCGGCGAATCCACAGTCAGCGCGTGGCGCCCCGACGTTCCCGGCATCACCGAGGTCTTCCACGCCTATTTCCGTCAGCACGCCTATCCCGTCCATACCCACACCGTGTGGACGCTGCTGATCCTGGACGACGGCGTGCTGCGGTTCGACCTCCACCGGCACGACCACCGCACGCTCCGGTCCCAGGTCGTACTGCTGCCGCCGCACATTCCCCACGACGGCTGGACGCCGGCGCCGCAGGGCTTCCGCAAGCGCGTGCTCTACCTGGCCGAGGACGCGCTCGACACGGACCTGATCGGCGCGGCGACCGACCGGCCGAACCTGTCGGACCCCTTGCTGTGGGACCGGATCAGCCGCCTGCACGGCACGCTCGCCGAGCCCGGCGACGGCTTCGAGGCCCACAGCCGGCTCGCCCTGGTCGTCGACCGTCTCGGCAAGCACCTGCGGCGCGACCTCCACCGGCCGGCGCCGCGGCCCGCCCGGGGACTCGCCGAGGATCTGCACGATCTGCTGGACGAACGGCTGACCGTCGGGCTCACCCTCGACGAGGCCGCTCGGATGCTGCACACCCACCCCGCCCACCTGGTCCGCGCGTTCACCCGGCGGTTCGCCATCCCACCCCACCTGTATCTGACCGGCCGGCGGGTGGAGTTGGCCCGGCAGTTGCTGCTGTCCGGACGCCCGGCCGGCACGGTCGCCTCCGAGGTGGGCTTCTACGACCAGTCCCACCTGACCCGGCACTTCAAGCGCATGTTGGGGGTGAGCCCGGCGCGATACGCGAAAGGACGGTGAGCGACCGCCCGGCGGCGGGCCCGTGGTCGACTCGCGGGCAGCTTCGGTACACCTCCCGCTGAATACAGCATCTGATGTACTATCCGGGTATGGAGACGTTGACCCACGGGCAGGTCCTTGCCCGCTTCGGCCATGCCCTGTCCGATCCGCTGCGGGCCCGGCTGCTGCTCGCCCTGAGGGAAGGGCCCGGATATCCGGCGCAGTTGGCCGACCTGTTGGGCACGAGCCGGCAGAATCTGTCGAACCATCTGGCGTGCCTGCGCGGGTGCGGCCTGGTGGTCGCCGTTCCGGAGGGCAGGCGCACCCGGTACGAGTTGGCCGATGGCCACCTCGCCCATGCCCTGGGGCATCTGCTCGGCGTGGTGCTGGCCGTGGATCCGGCGGCCTGCGGCGCGTCCGAGGAGAAGGGCTGCTGCTGATGAGCCTGCCGTTGATTCCGCTGACGCCGGTCGCACCGACCGCGGCGCGGCGGGCGGCACTCGCCCGGCGGGTGCGGCTGCTGGTCGCGGCGACGATCGGCTACAACGTGATCGAGGCGGTCGTCGCGATCGCCGCGGGCACGATCGCCTCGTCCACCGCCCTGATCGGCTTCGGCCTGGACTCTGTCATAGAGGTGGCCTCGGCGGCGGCGGTGGCGTGGCAGTTCGCCGGTCGCGACCCGGAGGCCCGGGAGAAAGTCGCGCTGCGCGTCACCGCGGTCTCCTTCTTCGCTCTCGCCGGCTACCTGATGGTCGAGGCGGGGCGGGGACTGCTCGGCGGGGCCTCGGCGGAGCACTCCGTCATCGGCCTGGCGCTGGCGGCGGTGTCCGTGGTGGTGATGCCGGTGCTGTCCGGGGCGCAACGCCGCGCCGGCCGCGAACTCGGTTCCCGGTCGGCGGTGGCCGACTCCAAGCAGACGCTGCTGTGCACGTACCTGTCGGCCGTGCTGCTGGTGGGTCTCGCGCTGAACAGCCTGTTCGGCTGGTCCTGGGCGGACCCGGTCGCGGCACTCGTCATCGGCGTGGTGGCACTGCGGGAGGGCCGCGAGGCCTGGCGGGGCGACAACTGCTGCCCGGCCCCGCTGGCCACCGCCGCGATCGGCGGGACCGGCACCGCGGGCGATTGCGGCTGCGCGGGCGACTGTTCCTGATTTGCCCGGATACCGCACCCCGTTCGCGGGCCGGTGATGCCGATCGCCGGTGAGTTGGGTCGCGCCTGGTGCGCCGAGAACCGGGGGCGAGCGCCGGGTGGGGCACGATGGGGTGTCCCGGCGCGGGAGTCGCGTACTCGGGCGGGGCCAGGGAGGGCCGGTGGGGAGCCCGTCAGGCGTGGTCGCCCGGTTGGAGCAGTTGCAGGTCGGTGTCTACCTCGGCGCGATCGCCGCCGGCGTTCTGGTGGGCTGGGCGGCGCCGGGGGCCGGCCCGGACTTCGAACACGCCATCAACCCGGTGCTGGGCGCCCTGCTGTATGTCACGTTCCTCCAGGTGCCGGCGAAGGACCTGCTGCGCTCGCTGCGCGACGGGCGGTTCCTGGCATCGGCGCTGGTCGTGAACTTCGTGGTGGTCCCCCTGGTCGTGGCGGCCATGTTCAGCTTCCTGCCCGCCGACCAGGCGGTGCGGCTCGGGGTGCTGCTGGTCCTGCTGTGCCCGTGTGTGGACTACGTCATCGTGTTCAGCGGGCTGGCCGGCGCCAACAACCGTCGCCTGCTCGCCGCGACCCCGCTGCTGCTCATCGCCCAGATGCTGCTGCTGCCGCTGTTCCTGTTGCTGTTCCTCGGCTCCGGACTGGCCGGGGTGGTTCAGGTGGGCCCGTTCATCCGGGCCTTCCTCACCCTGATCGTGATCCCCCTGCTGCTCGCCTGGGGCACTCAGGCCTGGGCCGGCCGGAGGCGGGCCGGCGTGCTGCTCACCGACGCGTTCAGCACGGTCATGGTGCCGCTGATGGCCGCCACGTTGTTCGTCGTGGTCGCCTCCCAGTCGCCCAAGGTCCGCGGGGATGTCACGCAGGTGGCCGCCGTGGTGCCGTTCTACGTACTGTTCCTGGCGGTCATGGCGTTCGCCGGCTGGGGCGTGGCCCGGCTGTTCCGGTTCGACGCTCCCGCCGGACGGGCGGTGGTGTTCACCGGCGCGACCCGCAACTCACTCGTCGTGCTGCCGCTGGCCCTGGCGCTGCCGGACCGGCTCGCCATCGCCGCGGTCGTCGTGGTCACCCAGACCCTCGTGGAAGTCCTCGGCATGATCGTCTACATCCGCCTGATCCCCCGGTTACTCCCCGACCGAAGCCGATGATCGCCCGTTGCCTCGGCCCCGGCACCGGCTCGGCCTGTCCCGGACCACGCGCCGCCACTCACCCGGCCGGCGCTCAGCCGCCACGGTGCTTGCGCCCCTCTCGCAGCGTCGTGACCGCGAAACCCGCCCCGATCACCAGCGAGGTCACGATCACGCCCACCGCGACGGACACTCCGCCCGCGATCAGCACCCATCCGATGGCCAACGCGGCGACCACCCCGACGGCGATGCGCCAATCGTCGCCCACGACGAAGTCGAACAGGAAACGGCCCACGCCGCGGACGATCCTCATGCCACCCGCTCCCGCTCGTTCGTCGACTGTCGCGGTGTCGGGTCGGACGTGCGACGCAGCACGCCGATCAGCAGACGGGACAGGGACAGCCAGCCGACGAAGATGACCAGCAGCGCCCAGTCGCCGCCGGGCCAGGCCAGACTGGTACCGCCGTGCAGGGCGCCGAGGCCCGCCACGGACCAGAACGTGCCGTAGGCGGCCAGCAACAGCCCGACGCCGTACTTCAGGGTGTTCTCCGGTACCGCCGAGAGCGGTCGCGCCGCGATCGCGCCGAGGATGGCCACCACGATCCCCGCCGCCGCCGCGCTCACGGCGGCGACCCGGACGTTGCCGGCGTTGAGACCGAAGGTGACGACGATGAACACCACCTCGGCACCCTCCAGAAAGACACCCTTGAACGACACGACGAACCCGAACCAGTCCAGCCCCAGCCGCGCTCGGGCCTCGGCCCGCTCCCCAGCGGCGCGGCGCCGGGCGAACGCGAATTCCTCGTCGTGCAGCGCCTTGCGGCCGGAACTGCGCAGGATCGCCTTTCGTAGCCACTGCAATCCGAAGACCAACAACAGGGCGCCGACGACCAGTTGCAGCACCGACCGCGGCAGCCAGGTGGCCAGGGCGTAGCCCAGCACCGCGGTGAATCCGACCAGCGCGAGCGCCGCGCACCCGGCCCCGGCCAGCGCGGAGCGCCAACCGCGCGTCAGCGCCATCGCCAGCACGATCGTCAGCGCCTCGACGAACTCGACGAACGAGGCCACGAACGTCCCCGCCACCAGCCCACCCGTGGCCTGCCCCATCATCCGCTCCCGCCTCACCCTGAGCCACCGGAGAATCCAGCCGCGATTCACCCGGATGACGATTTTCGCCGCCCGGCGACGCACCTGCCCGCGGCCACGCCCTGCCCGTGGCCCACGAGCGAAAACCCGCGACGGCCCGCTCGTTGCGCCGGGCGAGCCACGACCGCCCGACACGACTGCGTTCAGCTGTCCTAGGACACATGGTACTACGACGTTACGTTGTAGTAGGTTGGCGGTGTGGTGAAGGAGGAGAGGAATCGGCAACGCGGCTACGGCGACCTGGCCCAAGCGATCATGGAGGTCGTTGGCCACGCCGACCGGCCGCTGACCCCCGCTCAGGTCCGCGAAGCGCTCGGCGAACAGCTGGCCTACACCACAGTCATGACCGTGCTGGCCCGGCTACACGATCAGGGCGTGCTGCGCCGCGAGCGCGCCGGCCGGGCATTCGCCTACACCGCCATCGGTGATCCGGCGAACGTCACCGCTCGGCGCATGCATCGACTGCTCGACGTCGATCGCGACCGGGCCGGGGTGCTCGCCCACTTCGTCGACGCCCTGACGCCGGAGGATGAACGAGTCCTGCGGGACCTGCTCCAGCAGGTCGCCACGGACCAGATCGCGACGGACCAGGCCGCCACGGACCAGTACGGCCCGGCACCAATCCGCCACGACGGCACCCCCACCGAGGAACGACCGTGAATGCCGCCATGGCCAGCCGGCGACGACCGCCGGCTCGTCGCCACCACCATGCCGCCCAGTACGACTGACGGGCAGATGGTTCGTTACGGTGGGCCCCCGCGTCACGGGCCGTACACGCGGCGTTCGAAAACGGCGACGACGGTCAGACCGATGCCGGACCGCCGGCGTGCCCGATCGTTGAGGAGCCGCCCATGACCGCACCACCGGACGCGCCGGTCGCACAGCTGCGGCGTCAACTCGGCGTCTTCGACGCGGTCGTGATCGGCCTGGGCTCGATGATCGGCGCGGGCATCTTCGCCGCCCTCGGGCCGGCCGCCGCCGCGGCCGGATCCGGGCTGCTGCCCGCCCTGGCCCTCGCGGCCGTCGTCGCCTACTGCAACGCCACCTCCTCGGCCCGGCTGGCCGCGCGGTACCCGGCCTCGGGCGGCACCTACGTCTACGGCCGGCAGCGGCTCGGCGACTTCTGGGGCTACCTCGCCGGATGGGGATTCGTGGTCGGCAAGACCGCCTCCTGCGCGGCCATGGCGCTGACCGCCGGCACCTACCTGTGGCCGGCGCAGGCCCACGCGGTCGCGGTCACCGTGGTGGTGGCGCTGACCGCCGTCAACTACGTGGGCCTGCAGAAGGCAGCCTGGTTGACCCGGGCGATCGTCGCGATCGTCCTGGCCGTACTCGCCTTCGTCGTCACCGCCTGCCTCACCTCGACCGGCAGCCACCTCGGCCAGGTCACCGGCGGCCACCACACCACCCCCCTCGACGTGTTGCAGGCGGCCGGACTGCTGTTCTTCGCCTTCGCCGGGTACGCCCGCATCGCCACCCTCGGCGAGGAGGTCCGGGATCCGGCCCGCACCATCCCGCGCGCCATCCCCCTGGCCCTGGCCATCACCCTCATCGTGTACGCGGCCGTCGCGGTCGCCGTTCTCGCCCTCCTCGGCAGCCACCTCGCCACCGCCACCGCCCCGCTCGTCGACGCGATCCGCGCGGCCGGCCTCCCGGGGTTCGCACCCGCGGTCCGGGTCGGCGCCGCCATCGCCGCGCTCGGCTCGTTGCTGGCCCTGATCCTCGGCGTCTCCCGCACGACTCTCGCCATGGCCCGCGACCGGCACCTCCCCCACGCCCTCTCCGCCGTGCATCCACGCTTCCGCGTCCCCCACCGTGCCGAGTTGACCGTCGGCGCCATCGTCGCCATCGTCGCCGCCACCACCGACCTCCGCGGCGCGATCGGCTTCTCCTCCTTCGGCGTGCTCGCCTACTACGCCATCGCCAACGCCAGCGCCTGGACCCTCACCCGCGCCGAAGGACGCCCACCCCGCGTCGTACCCATCCTCGGCCTGGCCGGCTGCGTCGCTCTGGCCGTCGCGCTACCCGTGTCCGCGACCATCAGCGGGGCGGCCGTCCTCGCCGCCGGTGCGGCCATCTACGCCCTTCGCCGCGCCATCAGCCGCACCCCGTGACAACCGGCTCGCCCCGTGACAACCGGCTCGCCCCGTGACAACTGGCGAGACGCGCACCCAGCCTAAGGAACCGGGGGTGCCCACGAGACGATGGCGGCCATGACACCCGCCGCGACGAGCCCGGCCGCGACGCCGGACGACCGTTATTTCCGCTACCCGCCGGAGCCGGCCCGGATCGACCCGTTCGAGACCACCGTGGACGAGCCGCAGTACATCGACACCACCAACAGCGGCATCACCTACGGGTACCTGCCGGGGAGCTTCGAGGACGTACCGGACGCGGAGTACCGGCGCCTGGTACCGACCGGGTACACGTCCCTGATGCGGACCCAGAAGCTCGCGGTGGCCCGCGAGGGTCGCCTCGTGCGGGAGTGGCCGCTGGTGGTGCGGCGGCGCGGCGACGACTGGTGGTACTCCCACTGGGGCGGCTACCGGGTGTGGCGCCTCGATGGAGGGTTCGCACCGATCGCCGACCCGAAGAACGATCCCGACAGCGCGATGGCCGCGCTGCTGTCGGCGAGCCGGCCCGGCGCCGCGCTGCTGCTGTACATCTGGGTGGTCGTGGACTGGCATTGACCGCTGTGACCGCGCCCGACGCAATCCCGGCGAGCCCGCTCAGACCTGTTCCGAAATCGTCAGGCCGGCGAGCTTGTTCGCGTCGAGGAGAAGGTCGATCTCCGAGATGCGTTCGTCGACCACCGTGAAGCCAACCACCGCGACCACCCGCGAGCGCGTGCGGGCGATGATGCCGGCCGCGCCGTTGACCAGCGCGGGCCGGCAGAGCGTGGCGAACCTGGGGCCCCGGGCGGCGGCGTGCCGGGCCACGTCGGTCGCCCCGTTCAGCAGGGCCGGGGCGAGCCAGGTACGCGAACCGGTGTCGACCCGGAGGGCCACGCCGGGGTCGAGCAACGTGATGAGCTTCTCGAAGTCGCCGGCCCTCGACGCCGCGAGGAACGCCGCTACCACCCTCCGCTGGGTGGCAAGGTCGGCGCTGGGCTGGACGGCGGTGCCCCGCACCCGTCGGCGGGCCCGACTCGCGAGCTGGCGGGCCGCGTCCGGCGTACGCTCCACGATCGGCGCTATGTCGTCGAACGGTACGCCGAACATGTCGTGCAGGACGAACGCCAGCCGCTCGGCCGGTTCCAGGCTCTCCAGGACGACCAGCAGCGCGAGCCCCACCGAGTCGGCCAGCAGGCTCGACTGCTCCGGATCGAGCGGGCCGTCGGCGCTGACCACCGGCTCCGGCAGCCAGGTGCCGACCAGGTGCTCCGGGCGCGACTGCCGGGCCCGGAGCAGATCGATGCACACCCGGCCGACCAGAGTGGTCAACCAGCCGCCGATGTTGCCGATCGTACGGCTGTCGGCGCGCGTGGTCCGGATCCACGCCTCCTGCAGGGCGTCGTCGGCCTCGGTCAAGGATCCGAGCATCCGGTAGGCGACCGCCCGCAGGTGCGGCCGGTTCGCCTCGAACTGCTCGGCGAACCACTGCATGTCATCCATCGGTGTCGCCCCTCGATCCGGTTACGGGGGCGATGCGGGTCACGGGGCCGGTGCCGGTCATGACCGCCCGAACGCCTCGCGACGGATCATCTGGAACAGGGTAGGGGCGCCGTCGGAGGTGGTGATCGCGACGTTCTTCCGTACCCACTCGGTGCTCGTGGTCCCGGCGAGGAGGCTCGCGGCGAGGTCGATCCGGCTGGTGAAGATGCCGTCGGCCCGGTCCTCGCGCAGCTGGTATGCGCTGACCTGGGCGGCGTCGAACAGCCCGGACGGGCGCATCACCGTCCAGTCCAGGTCGCTGGCGCGCAGCAGCTGCTCCATCCGCCGCATGTCCGCATAGGTGGTCTTGCCGATCGTCGCCGTCAGCAGCGGCTGCATGACGCGGTTGAGCAGGAATCCGCCGTCGGCGTGGTGGCTGGGCTCGGTGGCGCTGGAACTGACCGCGGTCACCCGCTTGACGCCGTACCGCGACATCGCGTCGACGATGTTGGCCATGCCGGCGCTGTAGACCGTGATGGGCTTGCGGGCAAACGGCACCCCGAGGCTCGAGAGGACCGCGTCCGCGCCCCGTACCGCCCGGGCGACCGCGTCACCGTCGTGGACGTCCGCACCCTCGACGACCAGCCGGTCGCCGCGCAGCGGAAACCCGGCGGGTTGCCGGGTCACCGCCACGACGTCGTGGCCGGCGGCCAGCGCCAGGCGAACGAGCAGCCGGCCGGTGCTCCCGTTGGCTCCGAACACGACCAGTCTCATGGCGTCGGGCTCCCCTCGTGTCTGTGCCGGCACGGTCGCTGCCGGCCTCACAGCACTGTCGGATCCGACGATGAGAATGTGACCGGTCCGGCCAGACTCTCTTCCCGACGCGGGAGTGCCTCAGCCGAGCCGGCCGCGCAGCGCGAGGACGCGCTGCAGCGCCCGGGCGCCCTCACCCGAGTCGAGCCGCCCGTTGGCGAGCGCCGCCTGGAGGGCGTCGACCGCGGCCTGGCCCTGGGTGACGTCCCGCGCGGAGCAGAGCAGGATGTCCATGCCGGCCGCCGCAGCCCCCACCGCGCGCTCACCGGTGTCACCGAAGTTCTGCAGCGCGCCGGCCTCGATCGCGTCGGTGATCGTCACCCCGCGGAACTTGAGCCGCCCGCGCAGCTCGAGCACGATCCTCGGCGACAGCCCGGCCGGCAGGACCGGGTCGAGCGCCGGGTAGGTCGCCCACGAGGTCATGACCATGTCCACGTTGGCGGCGATGGCGTTGGTGAACGGCGACTCGTCGATGGCGCGCAGCTCCGACAGGGACTGGTTGAGCGGCACGGGTCCCAGGTCGGTGTTCTGGGCGCGGGTCGCGGCGCCCAGCCCGGGGAAGTGCTTGGCGCTGGTGACCACACCGAGCTGCTGCTGCGCGATGATGGACGCGGCACCGCACTCGCCGCAGACAACCGGATCCATGCTGTACGAGCGTCCGAACTGGTCATCGAAGTTGCCGGCCTGCCGGAACACGTCGAGTACCGGGGCGAGGTTGCAGTTCATCCCCGCGCTGAGCAGGTTCTGCGCGGCGCCGATGCCCCCGGTGCGCGCCGCGCCGACCGGGTCCGCCGACTGGCCGATCTGCCTCTCGGAGACTCCAGGGGCGCCGGGCAGCCGCTGCACGGTGCCGCCCTCCTGGTCGGTCATCAGCAGCATCGGGTACCCGACGCCGCTGTCCGCCTGCGCCTGCGCCAGCTGCCTGGTGACCCCCTGGATCTGGCTGCTGTCGTTGCGGTTGATGTTCTCCCCGAAGAAGATCACCCCGCCGACCAGTCCGGCGCGGATGGCGTCGAAGAGCGCCTGAGGCGGCGTCAGCCCGGGATAGGACCAGATCACGCGCTGCCCGACCTGCTGTGCCGGGGAGAGCCCGGCTGGTGCGGCATCGCTCTTCGCGCTTCGCGCGGCGGCCGGGGCAGCGGCGAATGACCGCCCTGGCGTCAGCAGCCCGGCGCCGCCCGCGAGCAGGGCCGCGCCGCCGGCGAGCAGGCCGCGCCTGCCGACGCCCCGGTTGTCGGTTGCCGGGGATGAGTCGACGTGGGTTGAGGCGTCACCGGAGCCGTCGCTGAGAGCCATTGCCGTCCTCCTCGCACAGTCGGGGCGCTACCCCGGAGCGGCCGCGCGCGGAACGCCCGTTTCGCCCGGAACCTCGAATGGTCAGTTTGTGATCACATTGGCAGAGACTAATTTCGACGTCAAGGCTCGGTCCGCGCTCGGCACGGTTGCCGCACCCGGCGAGGCCCGCAGTGACCATCGCGCAGGTCCGGGCCGTCGATCGCCACGGCCGTGGCGCGGCCGGAGCCCACGCCGAATCCGGCGGTCACCCGCTCGCCGCCCGACACGAACCCGAGCACGATTCCCGGCGACGGCCTTCGGTCGGCCGCGCACCGAGGTACCTCCGCCACGGAAATCGTCGGCCACACCGAACGAAAACCGCGCCTCGCGAACCGCCACAGTTCACGTGCCAGGCAGCTGTGCCCGCCACGAACGGAACCTGCAAGATTACTCGTACGCCATCAACCGGGGCACTACCGGCGACGACACCGCAAGCCAAACGACGGAGATTTGATATTAGATTTCAAATCCGTACCCGGTGGCTCGATGTCGAGGCTACGTACCGTTTCCGGCGTCACCGTCGCTGCACGAAAAGATCGTGATTTGTCTACCAGCGCCGCCACCACTCGGTTACCGCCGCCCCTTCCGATACCTGCCAAGCCAGAGCCGGTCACGCCATAACCCTCACCATTGACACCCATCGTTCATGGCGTGATGATCAGTCGCGAACTCTGGCGATCTTTATTATGTGCTTCGGCCAATCAGCTAGCTGATTGGCCGGCGACGGGAAGGTCGAAGCGTGAAGCACGAGCCCTCTGGACTCCCCTCACCCCTACCCACACTCCCACCGGCCATTGCCGGCGACAACCGCGCCACCCGCCGTTCCCGGCTGGCTCGCATCGCCGTGGCCGCCCCGGTCAGCCTGGCCGCGGCCATCGCGGCGGTGGCCGGCGTGGTCACCCCCGCCTCGGCCGCACCGACCGAGGCACCCGCCTACGGCTCGGCGGTCTCCGGCGGGTCGGTCATCGTGGTGCTGAAGAACCAGCACTCGGACCTGAACCTGCGCACCCAGGGCGACACGCGGCGCGCCGCCGCATTCGCCGACCAGGCCCCATTGCTGGCCGACATCCGGTCGCACGGCGGCACCGGCGTCAGCCAGTTGGTCAGCGTCAACGCGATCGCGGCGACGGTCTCCGCCGACGAGGTCGCCCGGCTGCGGGCCGACGCGGCGGTCGCGCAGATCGTGCCGGACACCGCGGTTCCCCTCGCGCCGGCACCGGCGTCGCAGGCCGCCGCACCGGCCGCGGCGACACCGGCCGTGCAGAAGCCCAGCACCGCGGCGACCTGCCCCACCGTTCCAGGTGAGAAAGGCAAGCCGGCGCAGGAGCCCGAGGCGATGGCCGACATCCACGCCTCGACCGGCAACCCGAACTCGCCGGAGATGGCCAACTCGATCGCCACGGGCAAGGGCGTCATCGTCGCCATCGGTGGCATGAACCGGGTGGCCGGCAACCCCGACTTCCAGCGGGCCGACGGTTCGCACGTGGTCATGAACGCGCCGGACTACACCGCCGACACCGGCAGCGACGAATCGTACGGCGACGCCTCGTCGGTGGCCGCGCAGGGCAACATGGTCTACAACTACGCGCAGGCGCTGCCGTTCTCCAACGTGCCGGCGGACTGCACGTTCACCATCCGGGGTGACGCGCCGGACGCGTCCCTTGTGGACTCCTCGCAGATCGACACCCCGCCCAGCGAGGCCACCGAGCAGGAGTCGCAGCTGATCGCGAACGTCGACAACGCGGTCGTCGTCGAGCACGCCGACGTGATCTCCGAGTCGTACGGCTACACCCCCCGCCCGGGCAACTACGCGGTGCACTACGCGGCCAACGACGCCGCCGTCGCCGCCGGGGTCACCGTGGTGGTCTCATCGGGGGACAGCGGCAGCTCCGGAACCATCTCCTCCCCCGCCTCGGACCCGAACGTCATCGCCGCCGGCGCCGTGGACAACTTCCGCCTCGTGGCGATGGCCCACGGGTACTCCAGCTACGTCAGCAACAACATCGCCGCGCTCTCCTCGGGCGGCACCACGCCCGACAACAAGCTGGTCGACCTGGTCGCGCCGGGGTACTTCGGCGAGGCCGACTGTTCAGACGGGCACGGCGGCTGCCCGCCCAACTACCCGACCGAGTCGATGCGCGGCACCAGCGAGTCCGCGCCGCTGATCGCCGGCGCGGCCGCGGACGTGATCCAGGCGTACCGTGACACCCACGCCGGTGCGAGTCCCACCCCGGCCCAGGTCAAGCAGATCCTCACCGGCACCGCCACCGATCTGGGTGCCCCCGCCGACCAGCAGGGCGCCGGACTGCTCAACATTTACAACGCGGTCAAGGCCGCCCAGGTGATGCCCGACACCGCCGGCCGGCGCCCGGCCCCGCCGCTGACCCTCGCCGGCAGCCTGGTCCCGTCCCCCTCGCAGTTGGACCTGACCGGCAACCCCGGAAGCACCACCAGCACCTCGGTGAACCTGTACAACACCAGCAGCCTTCCCACCAGGGTCAGCGGCACCTACCGCGAACTGGGCTCGGCGAAGCAGATCGGGCACACGGTCACCGAGAACATCAGCGCCCCCGACCCGAGCCTGCCGCTACCGGCCGAAGGCGCGGTGGCCGGCGCACCCATCCACTTCACCGTCCCGATCGGACTCGACCGCCTGAACGCGGACATGATCTGGCCCGACCCCACCAACAGCAACATCATCTGCTTCGCGCTCATCGACCCGCAGGGACGCCTGGAGCAACTGTCCTATGACGACGGTTCGGCCGGGCGCAACGGTGCCATCGGTTCGGTCTCGAACGAGCAGAACGCGCAAGTCACCAACCCCGAACCAGGTGTGTGGACCGCGAAGATTCTCTGGTCGGGTAAGGATGTCGACCTGGCGGTGGCTCCGGCGACGCCGGGCACCTACACCGGGCCGATGTCTTTCAAGGTCTCCGGCCAGAACTGGACCTACAAGCCGGCGACGACGCATCCGGTCACCATCCCGGCGCATTCCACCGCTACCGTGCCGCTGAACGTGTCGATGCCGACCGCCGCGGGCGACCACCCGGAATCGGTGCAGTTCACGTCCATCACCGGCGCGGTGACCTCGCTTCCGGTGGCCCGCCGCACCCTGATCCCGTCCCAGGGCGGCTCGTTCAACACGGTGATCACCTCGACCGTGGGTCGGTCCGTCGGCCAGGTCAGCACCTACAACATGGCGGTGTCGGCCGGCACCAAGTCGCTGAACCTCAACTTCAACACCGCCGACGCCAGCCCCGACAACAAGTTCACGTTCTACCTGCTCAACCCCACCGGCACGGTGGTCGCCACCGACACCACGCCCAAGACGGTCGATGGCCAGGCCGTCGCCACCGCCACACTGAGCGCCACCGACCCGACCCCTGGCACCTGGGAGATCGACGTGGTTCTCAACCTGACGGAAAGCGGCAAGGAGTTCACCCAGACCGTCTACGGGCAGGCGGCCGTGACGCACTGATTCGCGTCGCGAACGCCGTACCTCACGGCACGGAGCGGGCACGCCGCAGCGTCGCGGCGTGCCCGCTCTGCTCATGCTGACGGTAGGTACGGTGGTTCACAACCGGACCGTCACCGTCACGGTCAGGGTGACCGTCGTCCCGTACTTGGGGCAGGCGGCACCAATTCAGGTAATCGGGAGGCCGTCGTGAAGTTATGAGCGGGGAAACCTTCGGTGAAACACCGCGGACCCGCGCAGTTTGAGTGCGCATGCACAGATGCTGCTTCGCCTACCGTATAAGCACTTCCGGTACCGACTCAGCACGATCGCGCAAGTGGCATGACCGTCCGCTCGCTGGGATAATCGCGCTCATGTTGCGTACCGAAGCCGTCATCGACCTTTCCGCCATCGAAGCGAACGTGGCCAGGCTGGCGGCGGCCACCTTCGCCCAGCAGACCCGCGGTCAAGTGATGGCGTTGGTGAGTGCCGACGGCTACGGGCACGGGATGCTTCCGTGCGCCCGCGCGGCGCTGGCAGGTGGGGCTACCTGGCTCGGGGCCGCGACCGTCAGCGAGGCGCTGGCGTTGCGCGACGCCGGAATCACCGCACCGGTGTTCACCTGGTCGTGGGCGCCGGACGACCTCGCCCGGGCGATCGACGCCGAGATCGACCTGGCCGTCTCCGGGCTGGGCCAGCTCAACGCCGTACGCGCGGTCGCGAACGAACTGGACCTCATGGCCCGAATCCACCTCGAGGTCGACACCGGGCTGAGGCACAGCGGCAGCGGCCTGGCGGACTGGCCCGACCTGCTCGACGCGGCGGCGAAGGCGCAGGCCCAGGCCGAGGTCGTGGTGATCGGGGTCTGGAGCCAGCTCACCCACGCCGATGAGCCCGATCATCGCGCCAACGACGCGCAGCTGAACGCCTTCCACGACGCGCTGCACCAGGCTGCCCGGCACGGCATCGTGCCCGAGGTGCGGCACCTCGCGAATTCGGCCGGCACCCTCGCACTCCCGGGCACCCACTTCGACCTCGTCCGCGCCGGGACCGCGGTCTACGGCCTCTCCCCGATCCCACTGCGCGGCGACCTCGGGCTCGTCCCGGCGATGACGCTGCGGTCCACGGTGATGCGAACCAAGCGGGTCGGTGCCGGGCAGGGCGCCTCCGGGCGCGAGACCACCCTGGCCGTTGTGCCGCTCGGGTACGGCGACGGCATCCCGCGCTCCGCCGTCGGCGCGGCCCCCGTGTCGATCGCCGGCACGCGCTTCACGATCAGCGGGCCGGTCGGCATCGACCAATTCGTCGTGGACGCCAGGACCGTGCTGGTGAGCGAGGGCGACGTCGCGGTGCTGTTCGGGCCCGGTCGCGATGGCGAGCCGCTCGCGCAGGACTGGGCCGATGCCACCGGCACGGTCCACACCGAGATCGTCGCCAGGATCGGGCCGCGCGTGCCGCGCACCTATACCGGTGGCACCACCGCCTGAGGCACCACCCGTCTCGGGCCCGTTTCACAAGTTGCGATCCGGGCAGCCGAGTCAGAACTGACGCCCTAGCCCGAGTCGGAATCCACGGGTGGCTGTGGCGTGCCCCGGCCTGCTTCCGCGTCGCCCTCGACGTTGGCGCTCAAGCCCAGGAGCAACTCACGGGTTGCACTTGAGGCGATGATGTGCAACCGTATGGTTGCGCCTGATGCTACGTAGCTATGGAGGGAGTCCCCGTGAGCGAGGATCGAATCGAACGGGAGGTCGTCATCGCGGCGCCCCTGGAGCGGGTCTGGTCGCTGGTGGCCGAACCAGGATTCTGGGTGGCCGAGCCGGCGAGTGCGTCCGGCACCGTGGCCAGAGAGGGCGATTCGATGGTGGCGAGAAACGCGCAGTACGGCGACTTCCCGGTACGGGTCGAGCAGGTTCAGCCCCCGACGTATCTGGCCTACCGCTGGGCCAGCGCGTTCGCCGGGCAGGAGTTGCGCGAGGACAACAGCACGCTCGTCGAGTTCACGCTGACACCGGAGGGCGACAAGACCCGGCTGCGGGTCGTCGAGAGCGGGTTCGCGGCGCTGGCCGGGTCCGAGGACCTACGCGTCCAGGCGGTGACGGGCAACACCAAGGGCTGGCTCGAGGTGCTCGACGCGCTAAAGGCGCGCGCCGAATAATCACCGGCATAATGAGCGAACGTGGCGGCGCCGAGGACGCGGTGGACGAGGTCCTTGTCGCGATGGCCGACCCGACCCGGCGTCGGCTGCTCGATCTGCTCGCCGCGTCCGGCGAGGCCACCGCGACGACGCTCGCCGAACAGCTCCCCGTCTCGAGGCAGGCGGTCGTCAAGCACCTCGCTGTCCTGGATGCCGCCGGGCTGATCCAGGGCGGCAGAGTCGGACGCGAGGTGCGGTACGCGGTGCGGCCCGCGGCGTTGGACGCGACAGCGCGGTGGATGGCCGCGCTCGCGGCCGACTGGGATCGGCGGTTGGCGAACATCAAGCGGATCGCGGAGGCGCCGGAGCGGTGACGGAAATTCAGAGATCCAAGGAGATTGGCATGTCACCATCCGGTCGGCTGGGCCGCATCGGCATCTGGACCGGGGCCTTCACCAACGCTCTCCGAAACGGTGGCCCGGCCCACACCGATGAATTAGCCGACGTGGCGGCCGAACTGGAGGCACTGGGTTACGGCACCCTCTGGCTCGGTGGGAGCCCGGAAGTCGACTACGCCAGGCCGCTGTTGCGGGCGACCTCCCGCATCACTGTGGCCACCGGCATCGTCAGCATCTGGGAGCGCGGGGCCAGCGATGTGGCAGCCCAGTGGGCCGGCATCGAGCGGATGTACCCTCGGCGCCTGCTTCTTGGGCTCGGCGTCAGCCATCCTCAGCTGACCGAGCGGTACGCGCGTCCGTACTCGGCGATGCAGGAGTATCTGTCGGGATTGGATTCCGCGCCTACCCCGGTACCGGAACAGGCGCGGGTACTGGCCGCGCTCGGGCCCCGGATGCTGGGCCTGTCGCGCGATAGAGCCGCGGGAGCGCATCCGTATCTGGTGACCGTGGAGCACACCGCTTGGGCCCGCGAGATTCTCGGCGCCCGTAGCCTGCTCGCTCCAGAACTCAAGGTGGTCCTCGATACGGATATCGACCGTGCCCGCGACATCGCGCGCTCTTATCTACGCTTCTATCTCTCGATGCCCAATTACACCAGTAATCTGCTCCGGCTGGGCTTCAAGGAGGACGATTTCCGCGACGGCGGCAGCACGCGGCTGGTGGACGCGGTGTTCGCGCTTGGCGACGCCTCGGCAATCGCAAAGCGGGCTCAAGCCTTCCTGGACGCCGGAGCTGATCACCTTGCGGTCCAGGTGGTGACCGACGATCCCCATCACGACCTACCACGCACCGCATGGCGTTGCCTCGCCGAAACGCTTCCACTCTTCGGCTAACCAGATTCCTAGCCGCCGCTTCTACACGCGGGCGCGGTGACTGCCCCTCCTCACGAACACAACCAGGCCGGGCCCCCGCACAGCGGGGACCCGGCCTGTCGTGCGAGGTTCGGTGCTACTTCTTCGACTGCTTGGGCATGGTCTGCTTCGCGCCGGGCCGGGTGGGCATCGGCAGCAGGGAGGCCGCGGTCTGCTTGGCCAGGTTGGCCGCCGTGGTGTCCGCGTTGAACTGGGGGTTGGACGGGGCCCGCTGCGGCTTACCCGAACTCAGCGCGCCGGTGAAGTCCCCGAACGTGTCGCGCCGCCACCTGCTGACCGGCGTGAACGTCACCGGGCCCTGCTTGGACAGGCCCCCCGCCTTGGTGACCGCCTCGATGAACTGCAGGCAGGAGGTGTGGTCGGACAGTTCGGAGTACACCTGCCCACCGACCGTCCACGGGGACACGATGATGCACGGTACCCGGAATCCACCGCCGACCGGCAGCCCGCCACCCGGCGTACCCTTCGGCGACGCCACGTGCACGTACTCCTCCGGGTACCGCTTCGGGTCCGGGATCGGCGGCGGCACGTGATCGAAGAAGCCGTCGTTCTCGTCGTAGTTCAGAATGAACACCGTCGAGTTCCACAGCTTCTCGTTGGCGGCCAGCGCCTCCAGCTTCGAGGCGAGGTACTGCGCACCGGCCGCCGGGATGGCCGGCGGGTGCTCGTCCGCGGCACCGGGCATCCACAGCCAGCTCACGTCGGGCAGCACGCCGTTGGCGCAGTCCTCCTCGAACGCGAGCGTGGAGACCGAGGCCTGGGTCGGGTTCGTCGGATCGCCGACCCCGCCCGGGGTGCCATCGCCGAACAGGGTGTTGCCGGTCATCACCGAGTTGTACAGGGCGTCGGGCACGAGGCCCTTGGTCATGAAGTTCGCGAACCAGGCGAACACGTTGAACCCGCTGGTGGTGCCGGAGAAGTACGCCTTCACGCTGTAGCCGGCGTTGAACAGGGTCTCCGCCGCGGTGGGGAAGGTCATCGGGTTCGGTGCGACCGTCTCCAGGCACGGCCCGCCGAACTTGCCCTGCGGGTCGTTGGAGCCGGTCATCCAGAACATCCGGTTCGGGTCCGTCGGGCCCATGACCGAGCAGTGATAGTTGTCCAACAGCGTGAACGACTCGGCCAGCGCCCAGTGGAACGGGATGTCTTCCTTCGTGTAGTAGCCCATCGTGTATGAGCCGTTGACCGCACCGTCGGAGGCGAGGTGCGTGGTCAGCCAGCCGTCCATCTTCCCGTTGTTCCACGACGCGTGCTGGTCACGCCAGTCGTGGGACAGCGACGGGACCGCCGCGGCGCCGGTGGTGATGGTCGACATGTGGAACGGCTCCAGGTAGCCGTCCGGGTTCGCCGGGTCGGGCTGCTGGAACACCGAACGGCCGTTCGGCAGCTTGATCGCGGTCTTGTCGCTGAACCCTCGCGCACCGGGAAAGGTGCCGAAGTAGTGGTCGAACGACCGGTTCTCCGCCATCACGTACACGATGTGCTTGACCTGGGACAGGTCGAAGTTCTTCTGCTTGGAGCCGGCGGCCGCCGCGAGGTTCTCCGGCAGGATGCCGGCCAGGCCGGCCGCGCCCGCCAGGCCGGCCGCGCTGGCGAGGAACCGACGTCGTGAGATCGGCGCCTTCGACGGATTCGTGCGCTTGTCAGTCATTGCCTGTCTCTTCTTCGTATCGTGTCGGGCGTCAGTGACCCGACGGTGCCGTGGGGCCGGCCGCCGTACCGGACTGGGCGAGGCCGAGCACCTCGGCGATAGCGCCGTTCTTCGTGTCGGCGATGTACAGCACGTTCGTCGACGGGTCGACGGCGATCGCGGACGGGGTGTTCAGGCCCGAGGCCGAGGGCGTCTGTCCGCTGCTCTCGCCGCCAGGCAACGGAGCCGCTCCGTTCGTACCCGCGTGGTTCACCACCGTCGAGATCGTGCCCTTCGGGGTGACCTCACGGATCGCGTGGTTGAACGTGTCGGCGATGAACAGGTCACCGGCGCCGTCCACGGCCACACCCTGCGGGTCGTTGAGCTGTGCGGAGGTCGCGCTCCCGCCGTCACCGGAGAAGCCGCCGAGTCCGTCGTTCGCCTTGTCCTTGGTGACGTTGCCCGCCACGGTGGTGATGATCCCGGTCTTGGCGTCCACCCGGCGGATCAGGTTGTTGCCCGAGTCGGCGATGTACAGGTTGCCCTTCGCGTCCAGCGCCAGGCCGGTGGGCATGTTCAGCGACGCCAGCACGCCCAGGCCGCGGTCGCCGGAGTACCCGGCGCGGCCGATGCCCGCCACGTCGAAGACCTGCCCGCGGGAGGTCACCCGCAGCACCCGGTTGTTGTACGTGTCGGCGATGTACACGTCGCCCTGCGCGTTCACGGCCACCGCCTCGGGGTGGTTCAGCGCGGTACGCGTCGGCGAGAGGAGCGAGAACGGGTACAGACCGGCGACACCGAGCCCGGCCGTACCGGTACCCGCGAACCGCTGGATGGTCCCGTTCGGGGTGACCTCGCGCACCACGTTGTCGCTGCTGTCCGCGATGAACATGTCGCCCTTGGCGTCCACCACGGTGCCGTTCGGCTGGTACAGCGTCGAGTTGGTGGCCTTGCCGCCGTCGCCCTGCTCGCCGTAGTTCTCCAGCGACCCGACCACCTGGGTGGTGGCGCCGTTCTGCAGCTTCGAAATCACGTTGTCGCCGGTGTTGGAGGCGTACACCACGCCGCCAGCGGCCGAGACACCCGCCGGGCGGTACAACGCACCCGGCACGAGGTTGGGCACGATCGCGCCGGAGCCCGGGTCGACATGGGTTCCGCCGCCGCCGCCGGCGCCCGCGTCGTACGGCAGCGTCTGCAGGATCGACCCCTGCGACGCCGAGCTGGGCCCGATGACCAGGCTCAGGTCGTCGGCCTCGCCGTTGAGGTCGTTACCGGTGCTGACGGCGGTCATCGTGACGGTGACCACCGCCTTCGCGGCGCCGGCCGGGACCGTGCCGTACCAGGTCTGACGCACCAGGCTCGAGACGTTGCCCCGGGCGGCGGCCTTCACCGGGCCGATCGCCGCGTAGCTCAGCGTCTTGCCACTGGCGTCGAGGAACGTGGCCGATACCACCGCGTTGTCGTCCTGGGTCGCGTAGCCACCGAGCATGCCGGAGAGCTTGAACGGCTGTCCGCCGGCCGCGATCCCGCTGAGGTCGATCGGCTGGCTGGCCATGGTGGACACCCCGGCGATGCCGCCGTCCGGGTTCGTGCCGCCCCAGAACACGCGGGCCCCCACGGCGCCGGGGTAGGTCGCCGAGGTCTGGGCGTACGACTCGGCCACCGCGTCAGGCACCGCGAGCGCCGAGGAGCTGATCCAGCAGTCCGGGACGGTGACCGCGTCGTCCACCGGCGCACCGAGCGTGTTCGCCGCGACGAAGTCCTCCGCACCGGGGTTGGCGAGCAGGTTGCTGTCCAGCGCCGGCGTCACCTGGTCGGCGGCCGGGCAGACCGTCGACGAGGTCGCGTCGTAGCTCTGCGGCGCCGGCTTGGCGTCCGGACCGAACGTCAGGCTCAGGTCGTCGGCGATGCCGTTGTTGTCGGCACCCGTACTGATCGCGGTGAGCTCGAGGGTGATGAGCACCTTCGTCGTGCCGGCCGGAACGGTGCCGTAGCGCCACGTCGGGAACAGGCCCGTGACGTTGGCGCGCTCGGCTGCGGTGACCGGGCCGAGCCGGTCGGTGCCCAGCGGGTTGCCGTCGGCGCCCTGGAACGTCGCGGTCAGCATCGCGAAGTCGTTCTGGGTCGAGTAGCCACCGAGCAGACCGGCCAGCTTGTACGGCTGGCCACCCGCGTTCAGCGAGCTCACGTCGATGGACTGGGTGGCCGTGGTGGTGATGCCCTGGACCTGGGTGGTGAAGCCCGGAGGGGCCGGGTTCGGGGCCGTACTCGGGGTGGTGCCGCCCCAGAACAGGCGGCTGCCGTCCTTGCCGGCGTAGGTCGCGTTGCCCGACTCCAGCACCGGGTCGGGTGCCGGCAGGTCGGACTGGCTCACCCAGCAGTCCGGGACGATCTGGTGGCCGGCCGTCACGCCGCCGCCGCTGGGCGCGCCGGTCACCTCGTGGTCGGTGTAGTCCTCGGCGCCCGGGTTCGAGATCAGGTTGCTGCCCAGGGCGATGGTCGCCGGGGTCGGGCAGGTCGCGGTCGTGTCCCAGGTCTGGCCGGCGGGCACGGCCTGGTCGCCGATGACGAGGCTGAGGTTGTCGGCGCTGGCGTCGTTGTTGCCCGCGCCGCCCATGGTGAACGTCAGGGTGATGACGACCTGCGTGGAACCGGCCGGAACCGTACCGTAGGCGCGCCGCCACAGCTCCATGGAGGTCTCGCCCCGGTCCTCGCTGAGCACCGGGCCCAGCGTCGTGACGACGGGGTGCCCGGCGCTGTCGGTGACCGGGTCACCGTTGGCGTTTTCCCAGGCGGCGGTGAGGATCGTGTTGTCGTCCTGGTTCGCGTAACCGCCCAGCGTCCCGACCAGCGCGAACGGCAGGCCGGCGGGGCCGGTCGCGCCCGCTGCGGCGAGCCCGGCCAGCGAGATGGTCTGCGAGGCGGTGGTGACTGTGCCGGCCACCGCCTTGTCGTTGGCGCTCCTGCCGCCGTAGAAGTTCTTGGTGCCGGTCCCGCTCGAGCCGGGGTAGGACGCCGCGACCGCGCTGGCGATCTCGTTGGTCAGGTCCGAGCCGGGGATCGTGGAGGTGAGTGCCCAGCAGTCCGGAAGCAGGACGCCGTCCGGGTCGGTGACGGTCGAGCCCGCCGCCGTACCGGCGCCGCCGGGGACGGCGCCGCGCTCCGTGGCGTACTCCGCGCCGGGGTTGGAGATCAGGTTGCTGTTCAACGCGATCGTGGCCAGGCCGGTCGCGGCGTCGCAGTACGGCGCGCCCGTGAGGTCATAGGACTGCGGCGGCGCGGCGGCCGAGGCGGCGCCACCACCGACGAATTCCACGCCGATCGCCGCTATGGCAACAGCCGCCGCCGCCGCGATGGCGGCCCAACGCTGCCGACCGCGTAATTTCAAACGTCCGTCCAAGAGCACTGCACGATCCTTCTCAGCACAAGAAAGGGAGCATCCACATCGGATACTCGCCGGGGTCAGGTTTCCGGCCGAAGGTGAACTGCCGGCGCCGGGGCCGTGACGGTTTCCTGTCACGAAGAAGGCACCATGACGATCATCAGCGCGGTAGTCTCCGGATCCCTCGGTCGCCGACACCGGGGTGTTCACACCCTCGCGCCGAGGACCCGTTCCGCACCCTCGCAGCCCCGAACGACGGGCGATCCGGAGACGACTGGGTGACCCGGACGCACAGCGACGAGTCAGCGAGCGATAAGTCAGTCAGCGGTCCGTCATCGAGCAACGCGTCGCGTTATTCGCATCGGTTTCGGCGGACACGCTCGCCCGCGGTACCGGCTGCCGACGTGGGCTCACCCGATCCCGTCGCGGGAACGACACTGAAATATGAGTCGATCTGATCTCTTGTGTCGTTCTCAGTAAATGATGCCGGTTGCCCATATAGTCCGCCTCGTTCCCCCAAACCTCAACCCGGGACGCACCATGAACAGGCAATGGGCAATGGGTGTGGGCGCCGCCTAACTCGGGTCATTCGCCGGTGCCGCCGGCCAGCTCGCCGGCGGCACTCCGGGGACCGCCGGTGACGCCAGCGCCCCCCAGCGACGACGCTCGTTGTTCCGGGTGGCAGCACAGTAACCTCCCGTCGCTCCCGAGGGCGCAGCCGAGCCGTGTCACGCTCGCGCGGCCAGGCAACGGTTACTGATCAGACGACCGGTCTGGGTCGTCGCGCCGCGTCAGACGCGCCGAGCCAGACCGGTCGGAACCGCGCGTCGCCCGAACGAATGGAGGGTGCTCATGCGTCAAGGCTCCGGCGACGCCGATCGCGCGCTGAACGAAAAGGTCTGTCTGATCACCGGCGGCACCCTGGGCATCGGGTGGGCCACCGGCCAACTGCTCGCCCAATCGGGCGCGCGGGTATACGTCCTGACCCAACCGTCCCCGTCGATCGACCCGATCACGGCTGGCACCGTCGACCGTGGCGCGGCGGAGATGATCCGCGTTATCGACGCCGATGTCACCGATCGGGCCTCGTTCGAGCGCGCGATCCGGACCGCCCACCGCGACCGCGGGCGGATCGACATCCTCATCAACGACGCCGTCGCCGCCTGGTGGCAGGCGAGCACCGCGGACACCGCACGTCGCCTGCGGATCGGGTACGACACGATGGTGTTCGGCACCGAGACCGTCCTTCCGCTGATGCGCGCGGCCGGCGGTGGACACATCGTCAACGTGGGGGCCGGCGCGGTGACGTTCCCGGACCGGCAGGAGGGCGCGGCCTACGCCGCCGCCAAGGCCGCGATCGAGGCGTACGGCAGGAGACTGTCGCTCGACCTGCGGGACTCGCCGATCGCCGTCACGCTGGTGCGGACCCGCTCCGTCCCCGGCACCAGCCTTCCCGGCTCGGACCGGCCCGCGGTGCGGCGCTCCCGCATCGCCGCCCTCCTGCCCGGCCCCACGGCCGAGAGCATCGCCGAGGCCGTCATCCGCCATGGCCTGATCCTTCACCGTAGCGTGGTCGACGACCCCATCCGGCTGCCGTGGCAGCGCCGCCGGGTGCTGGCTCCCGCCGAGGCTCGCGTGCTGGCCGCGCCCCGCGGCCTCACGCGCGTCGATGACCGGGTCTCGCCCGGCACGCCGGACAGCCCCGTCGCCGAACGGGCCGGACAGGGCGGGCGGGCCGGGCTCGCCGCGGCGGCCGTGCCGGCCCAGCCGAGGCAGTACTCGCTGGAGGCCGCGCAGTCGGAGACCGGCAAGTCCGATACACCGCAGGCCGTACTGGTCCCGCCGAACCTGCAAACCGGCTCCTACGTGCTGGCCGCCAGCGATGGCGGCGGCGCGGTCGAGGTCAGCAGCCTCGAACCAGCGACCGTTACCGTTCCGGCACCCTCGGTCGCCGATCTGCCGGTGGGCAGCATCGTCGAGGTCCTGCAGCGCAACGACGGCCAGGTGTCGATCCTGCCCGGCGCGGGAGTGACCCTGCGCACCACCGGATCGGGCCGGCTGCGTACCCGTTACTCCCCGGCCCGGCTGCGGCTCAGCGCGCCGAGCGAGTGGGTACTGGCGGCCGACTCGGACGAACGCGTACCCGCCGCCACCACCGCGGTCATCGACTTCGGCGCGGTGATCTACACCATCGACGCGGTGAAGTCGTTCGGGCACTGTGTCAGCGGCTACAGCGGTGACGGCGGCGACCTGCGCACCAACCCCGTCATCCAGGGCTACGAGGCCGCGCTTGCCCCCGGGCTGTTCCGGCTCGGCTTCAAGTGGGACGCGGCCAACGGGCGACCGGTCAACGGTGCGACCGGAGGTGTCGGGCGGGGCGACGAGTGGGTGGCCGGCATCAACCGGGTCAGACCGAAGGCAGCAGCGATCCTGGGCATTCTCGAAGGCGACGTCGTGGTCAACGGCATCACCTACCCCGAGATGGGAGTCAGTCCCGCCGACGCCGCCTCGATCGTGCATCACTACAACGACGGCGGAGGCCAAAACGGCGGACCCATCGGGTACTGGATCGTCGGCAACGAGCCGGACCTGGTCGGGACCGCCAAGTACGATTGGCTCGGCCGCGACACCCACGACGGTCGCACCTACGGCGACACCTGGTTGCAGATCTACGCCGCGGTCAAGGCCGCCGACCCCACCGTGAAGGTGGGCGGCCCGGCCGCGTCGCAGTTCTCCGGGCACGTCCAGAAGACCATCGACAACGCGACGTCACCGGGCGCCATCACCCAGTTCTGGAACGACTTTCTGACCGCCACCCGGACCGACGTCGGCCGGGTGGCCGACCTCGTCGACTTCTGCAACTACCACTTCTACGGCACCGGAACCGGTAACGAGCCGACCGACCAGGTGATGAACCGCATCACCCTGCCGAACACAGAAATCCCCGCGCTGCGCGGCGTCGTCGACGCCTACTCCCCCGGCCGCGGCGCCACGCTGCCGGTCATCATCAGCGAGTTCAACTGGGCGTACCGGCCCAACAACGGCCGCCCGGATCTGTTCGACGATTACGGCCTGCCCATGGATGGCCGCTTCATCATGGCCGTCAACACGGTGTGGACCGCCGGGTACCTGCTCAACATCCTGCGCGCTCGCGGATGGGGAGCGCAGTTCGCCGACATCGTCGGGTCGCTCGGCCTCTACACCCGCAACGCCGGCGCCGACAACACCGTCATCGGCGACAACGTCCACCACTATCCGCACGGCAAACCGTTCGCGACACCGTACGCCGCCTACTACGGGCTGGGCATGTGGACCGGGCTCGGGCAGTTCCGTCGCTTCGGCTCGGACGTCGTGAACCCGGTCGGGTCGGCGACCAACCTGCAACTGTTCGCCGCGTCTGCCGGCAAGAACCGGGGCGACGTGGTGATCGTCAACCGGGACGAGGCCGCCACCCGCAACCTCACCATCACCACCGTGGGCATCGCCGACGGAACCGGCGTGGACGTGTGGACGACCAACCGTTTCGCGCCCTGGGACCCGCCCGCCAAAGCCGCCACGCTCACGGTCGCCGGCGGCGCCATCACCAGGCTCCTGGTCGACCCGATGACCGTCGTGCGCCTGGTCATCGGCGCCTGACCCGGCTGCCCAGCTCAGCGGCCACGGGCGACGCCGGATCGATCGGCGGCCAGAGCACTGTCACAGCGCGGCGGTCAGATCTATCTCCACCAGCTGGTTCGCATACCCCAGACACGCGACCCCCAGCAGGGTGCTCGCGGTGGCCAGCGCCGGAGCCAACTCCGAGGCCATCAACCGGTTCCAGGCCCCGGCCAGCACCGCGCTCTCGCTGCTGACCACATAGATCACGCTTCGCACGACGTGCGCGGGCGTCGCGCCGACCGCCGCCAGAATCACCATCCCGTTCGCGACCACCTGGTCGAGCTGCGCGTCGAGGTCCCCGACCCCGACGACCCTCTCCTGGGCGTCGAGCGGGCACAGCCCGGCGAGGTGCGCGGTGCGTCCTACCTCGGCAACGGTGACGTGGGCGTACCCGGAGGTCGGATGCAGCCCGGGCGGGTTGATGAGCGTCAGCTTTTCTGGCATAACAAGAGATCATCGCCGAATAGCGTCTATTACGCACCGGAATTTCCAGCCGGCGCGCGAGGGGTTGGCCGGCCTGTTCGAGCAGGTCGACGCGGCGGCGGAGCCGGAGCGGGCGCAGCGCGTCGGCGCGCGCTACCAGGCGCTGCTCACCGGAGTCGTCGCCCAGCACCTGATCGACCCGACGCACGCCCCGCGGGCAGAGGATCTCGGGGACGGGTGACCGGCCCGGGCGTGGCGCTACGGCAGGAACCCGGTTGACGGCAGGAACCCGGTTGACGGCAGGAACCCGGTTGACGGCAGGAACCCGGTTGACGGCAAAGGCCCCTGGCCGGAAACTCAGCCGGCCAGGGGCCCTCTCGTCGCGTTACTTGCCGGTCATGAACTCGTCCGTCGACAGTGGACGGTCCACGACGCGGACGTCACCGATCAGGCCGTGGAAGATCTGGTCGATCTTCCCGCCGTACTCGTAGCCGCCCACCATCCACGGCAGGCCGAGCGAGGCGATGCCGATCGACACCGTGGACGGGTTGTCCACGGTCGGGCAGCCCTCCACGTACAGGGTGGTGTGCTTGCCGTCGTTGACCACGGCAACGTGCCACCAGGTGTCCTCCGGCAGGCCCTGGCCCCAGTTGGTCGTCGGGGACGTCTGGTTGGTCGGGTAGATGTTGAACTGTGGTTCGCGGCCGTCGGAGAAGCTGAGCGTGGCCACCGGCTCCTGCGGGTCGGTGTTCTTGCCGCTCTTGCCGGCGTTGCCGGCCTCGCCCCAGCGGCTGAGCACCGCCGACCAGGCGTTGTTGGTGGAGCTCCAGTCCAGCGGGAACTTCACGAACGCCTCGATCGTGTATCCCTTGGGGAACGTCTCGGTGTTCAGAGCGGCCTTCGCGGCGGTGGTCAGGTACACGCCGTGCAGCGGGTTCTTGCCGCCGACGAAGTTCAGGCTGGCGTGCGCCGGCTGGTCCGGGTGGTGGTCGGCGGACCAGGTCAGGGCGTGGTTCGTGCCGTCGTTCAGGTCCCACTCACCGAGTTGCAGGAGCGGTTCGCCGGAGTTGGCGGTGATGTTGAGCCGGTAGTAGCCGTAGGCGGTCGTGTTGGTGAAGTTGTAGGTGTTGATTACGAGCCGGTCGCTGAAGGTCTGCCCCGTGCGCGTGTCCAGGTCGGTCCACGCGCTGCCGTCGTTCGACCCCTGCAGCGTGAAGTCCTTGGGGTCACGGCCCGGGGTGTCGTTCGCCGACGTCAGCGAGTACGACGCCACCGCGATGGGCTTGGCCAGCTGGTAGGTCACCCAGCCGGTCGGGCTGAACGCCAGCCACTTGGTCGACGGGTCGCCGTCCTTGAGGTTGACGGCGACCTCGTCGGGCGGGTTCTCGGCGCTCGCGGTCACCGCGCTGACCTGGTCGCGCAGGCTGCCGGGGACCGGGTCGCCAACCGCCTGGAGAGTCAGGTCGTTGCCGTGCCCGGACAGGTCCCGGATCGTCTGGCTCGCGGTCACCGGGGTGCCGTTGGCGCCACCGTTGTCGAAGCGCCAGTAGGCCAGTGTCCCGGGCACCACCAGCTTGTTGGCCGGGCGCGACGACCGCGCCGGCACCGGGATGAACCGGGAGAAGCGCTGATCGAAGTCGATGGCCATGGAGAAGTCGTCGGTGGCCGTGGTGAGCCGCGCCTGCTGGGCGGCCAGCGCGTTGCGCTTGTCCGGGTCCTGGGCCAGGATCCACGGCGCGATCGTCTCGGCCCGGATGGTGTTGAGGTCCAGGTCGAAGTGGTAGAGCCGGAGCATGCCGGCGCCGCCGAAGTAGCGGTTCTGGTAGTTCGTGATGTGCAGGTGCACATCGTTGCCGGCGGCGTTCTGCTTCGTCATCCGCCCGGCCGGCCAGTAGTGGCCGTTGAGGGTCAGGAAGATCTGGTCGTTGTTGCTGATCAGCTGGTCCCAGACCTGGTTGCCGTAGTCGGAGAGCACCGCGTTGTTCTCCGGGTCGCCGGACTGGTACGGGTACACGTTGTCGCCGTACGTCGGGGTGACGATCTCGTGGGTGGTCAGGATCACCGGCAGCTTCGGGTGGTCCTTGATGAACTGGTTGGCCCAGGCGAAGCCCTGCGCCGTGGTCCGCCAGTCCATCGCCAGCACCAGCCACTCCCGGCCGCCGGCCTGGAAGATATGCGCGGTGTTGTACCCGGTCGGGTCCGACCCGGCGAACGTCTTGGCGTGCTTGAACCGCTGCGGGCCCATGGTCTGCAGGTACGGCGTGGAGCCCCGGCTGTCGTCACCGCTCACATCGTGGTTGCCGGCCACCACGCTGTACGCGACGCCGTGCGAATCCAACAGGTCGAAGGTCTTGCCAACCGCCTGGAACGACGTCGGGTCGGCGTCCTCGGTCAGGTCACCGAGGTGCGCCATGAAAACGATGTTGTTGCCGGACTCGCCGCTTCCGCTGTTGTTGATGACGTAGCGGAAGGACTCCTCCTGCGGCGCGGAGTTGATGCTGTTCTGGCTGCCCCAGTACAGGAACTGGGTGTCGGGCATGATCGCGAGGGTGAACTGCCGGCTGTTCGGGTCCGGGTTCCACCGGCCGATACTGCCGCCGGATGTGGCCGGCTGGTGCCCGCCGTCGGCGAACGCGGGCGTCGCGCCCAGGGCGCCGAGGGCCGCGGCCCCGGCTCCGGCCAACGTCGCGTTGCGCAGAAAGTCCCGTCGGTTGTGTCCGGCCGGGGTTGGGGACGGCGAGCTACCGCCGTCGTGGTGATCGCACATGGCTTCCCCTTCTGGGGGTGAAAGAGTTCCAGCGCACGGACGCTAGCCAGCGCGGTTCAATACGCAACGGACGCCAGGTGACGAGTTCCGGCCAATATTCTTACGAATCACGTCGTGACGAGGACCTTCGCGGACTGGGTGACGGTGAAGCCCCACGCGTCGGTGGCGGTCACGGTCACCGGGTAGCTGCCGGGGACCGACTTCTTCATCTTCGACAGGTTCACGTCCACCGCGCCGTTCACGTCCAGGACAGGTTCCAAACGTGTCAGTACCGTCGCCTTGTCGATGGTGTCGCCGGCGTGGAACGTCGCCGTCGCGCTCCCGAGCGTCAGCCCCGGCACGGGGGCGACCCGCACCGTCACCGCGACCGGGTCGGAGGTCGCGCCCTTCCTGGTGGCGGTGACCAGCGCGGTGTACCAGCCCGGGGTGACGAAGTCGACGTCGCCCAGGTCGACGGCGAGGGTGGAGTTGCCCGGGGTGGCCGAGGCGCCGGCGCGCTTCAGAAACGCGGCGTCGTTGGCCGGGCCCTTGTTGACCTGGTAGGCGACCGTGTCATGGGCCACCTTGACCGTGGGCGCCGGTTGCGCCGCCGCGCCGGTGTTCTTTCCGTTGGCGCGGAACGTGGTGACGACCGCGGCGTGGTCGCTGGCCCACGAATTGCCGGCGACGTTGGTGGCCGAGGGCCAGCCGACCGACAGGGTGTCCGACTCCACGAGCTTCAGGCCGCCGGAGGTGGTGTAGTCGACATAGTCGACGCGGTCGTGCGGCTCCGGCTTGCCGTTGCCGTTGGTGGTGACCACCGGCGACCAGGTGTCACCGGGGTCGGTGGCCGGGTGGGGATTGGCCTTGCGGAACGAGTCGAGGAGCCCGGCCTGGGTGAACACGTCCGGGACCGGCCAGTTGACGGTGCGGACGCCGCAGTGCGAGGCCGCCACGGCGGTGATCCAGTCGGCGCTCGACGGGGAGGCCAGGTCGCCGAGCATCACGACCGGCGTCTTGCCCCTGATGTCCGCCTTCACGGCCTGCGCCACGGCCTGTGCCTGGGCGTACCGGGTGGTGGCCTTTTCGTCCGCGATCAGGGCAACCTGGTCGGTCACCCCATCGAAGCAGGCGTTGTAGGGGCCGTAGTCCGACTCGTCGAGGTGAACGTCCCATATCCGCACCGGGTTGCCGCCCACGTTGATGGTGACCGCGGCGGCGGGCACCGAGCCGGTCGGGAACACCGTCTTCGTGGACGTGAACTGGTGGGCGGAGACGATGCCGAGGTCACCGTTGCCGTGGACCTGCCAGCCGAGGGCCGCCGCGACGTCGCGCGCCATCGCGTAGCCGCCGTCCTGGAAGCCGACCACGTCGATGCCCCGCGCGGCGATGACCGCGAGGTTCTTGCCGACCGCGTCGGTCACCTGGGCGCCGTCCGACCACGCGTTCCACGACGCGGACGTGAACTGCGGCGAGGCGTGCAGCGCCTCGACGGGTACCTCGACGAGGATCCGCGAGGTCGTCGCCCCGTTCGTCGCCGACACCGTGATCTCGCCGTCGTGCTGCGGTACCGTCCCCGGCGCGGTGCCGGTGACCGTGCCGTCGGCGGCCACGGTGAGCCAGCCGTCCCCGGAGACCTTGGTGAAGGTGGTCGGCCTGGCCCCGTTCCACAGGCCCAGTAGTGGCTGGCTGACCGCGCCGGTGACCGTCACGGCCGGCAGGTGGAAGGTGTCGGTCACGAACCCGCCCGGCAGGCTCGCCCAGGAGCCCGCGGCCACCTGGAGCCGCTGCCACACCGCGTACACGGTGACGGCGCCGCCGTCGACCGCGGTGAGGTTGTCGACGGTCTGCTGATCGGTGTAGGCGGCCGGGCCGGTCGGGGTGGCGCTCCATCCGGCGAGCGCGTAGCCGTCACGGGCGAAGGCGTTCGGGGCCAGCGCCTGGGCCTGGTCGTAGGTGAACGGCGTGCCGGCCATGGTGCCGTCGTCCGCGCCGTTGCCGTCGTACCGCACCGTGTAAGTGTTGGCGGCGAAGGTAGCCGTCAGCGCCACGTCGCGGTCGGGCATGGTGAACGTGCCGTCCGGAGCCACCGTGACGCTGCCGTCGGACGGGTCGGTCACCTGCCAGCCGGTGAAGTGGTAGCCGGCGTCGGGCGTGGCGGTCAGGGTGACCGGGGTGCCCGTCGTGGCCCACCAGAGGTCGGCCGAAGCGACGGTGCCGTGCTCGGCCTGGCCGACGCGCAGCAGGTGGGCGCCGGTGGGCAGCCAGGCGGCGTAGAGCGTCACGGTGCCGCCGTCGGTGGCGGTGAGGTTCGATACCTGCGCTCCGTCGCCGTAGACCGGTGCGCCGTTCGGGGTGGTCGCCCATCCGGCGAAGCGGTAGCCGTCCCGGCTGAACGCGTCCGGCCTCAGGGTGGCGTCCTGGTCAAACGTCAGCGTGGAGTCCGCGAGCTGACCCGTCCCGCCGTTGCCGTCGTAGCGGACGGTGTACGTGTTCGGCGCGAACTGCGCCCACACCGACACCGGCGTCGTACCCATCGTGAACGTACCGTCCGCGGCCACCGTCACGCTGCCGTCGGCCGGCGCGGTCACCTGCCACCCGACGAGGTGGTAGCCGGTCGCGGGCTGCGCGTTCAGCGTGACCGTCTGGCCGGGCGAGGCGATGCTCGACGACGCGGCGGCGGTCCCCTTGCCGGACGTGGTCACGGTGACGGGTTGCGTCGAGAGCCCCACGATCTGCGCGGCCGACAGCGCCGTGTCCCAGACCCGTGACGCGCCGAGGCTTATCGGCGCCGGCTGCTCGATGCCGCCGCTCGCGTTGACGTCGGCGCCCAACGTCCACCTCTGCGACACCGAGGCGGGCAGCGTGAGGCTACCGGCGGCGGCGGTGGTCTGGATCAGCTGGCCGTTGACGTACAGGCGGATGTTCGACTTGTCCCAGGTGACGAACGCGTCGTACCACTGGCCCGGCACGATCGGGGCGTAGGTGTACTTGTAGCCGCCCACGTCGAGGTTGCCGGACAGTTGGCCGTCGTAGAGCATCAGGCCCACTCCCCCGCTCTGCTCGGCCGAGCAGATCGACGGCCAGCCGCTGGTGCCGGTCGGGATGGACGCGCCGTTCCAGCGGAACTGGCACTCGACCGACAGCCCGTTGGTCAGCTTGCCGTACTGGCCGGAGAAGTCGTACTGGTAGGCGCTGTTGGCACCGTTGAACGTGGCGACCCGCTTGCCGAGGGCCGGATCGTTCGCGATCGTCGGCGTGCCGAGCGCCGTCGCGGCGAGGTTCTGCGCGTGATCGGTGGGTGTGCCGTCGGCGAAGTCCACGTTCAGGACGTCGGGGGCGGGCAGCACCTGCATCGTGATGGGTGACCCGATGACCGTGTACCCGTCGTTGTAGAGCAGGTAGACGTTGTAGGTGCCGCTCAGTCCGCTGGTGCTGAACGTCACGGTGCCGGTGGCCACCGGCGCGGAGCCGGCCGGCGGGTAGCTCGTGGTGTTGGTCTGGGTGTATTTCCAGATCGTCGAGCCCACGCTGCCCGGCGCCTGACCCTGCTGGTACCAGCCGATCCAGTTCGACGTGCTGAGCTGGTCCGGCGGCGTCGAGTAGGAGAACGTCACGGTCGTCCCCGCCGTGATGGCGGTCGTGGTGGTGGCCAGCGCCGGGGTGCCGGTGTCGCCCGCGGTCGCGGGAGTCACCGAGGTCGAGACCAGCGACAGCGAGGCGATCAGCGCCGCGGCGACGGCCAGGACGACCAGGCGCGGGTTTTTCAGGATGCGCATGTCCGTGCCTCTCAGGCCGTTGCGACGCGGCCGGCGTAGCGCTGGGTCCAGCCGGTGCCGGTGTCAGCGGTGATGACGACGTCGTAGTAGCCCTCTTCGGTCGGCCACGTGACCACCTCGGACTTGCCCCCGGTGACGTGGAAGACCTGGACCCCACCGAGGTAGTCGTTGGCGGTCAGCATGTACCGAACCGGGTGCGTGCCGTCGTTGCGCAACGTGATCTTGACCCGCGCGTCCGAGCCCGCCACGAGGTCCACGTCCACCCGCGGGATGCCGGTGTCCTTCTGCCCGGCGGGAACGACCTGCCCGGCGAACGAGCGCACGAATCCGTCGTTGCCGTAGATGGAGAAGGCGTACCTGCCGTCGGTGTTCTTCACGTCCCAGACGTACTGGCGCGGGTTCGCCGCGGTGACCGTGAACGGCGTGTTCGAGAACGCCTGGTACTTGTCGGGGAACACCTGCATGCTCAATGCCTTGCCGGCCGGGCCACCGGCAAGCGTCATCCTCGCGGTCACGGTCCCGCCGATCCGGTCCTCGACCAGGGTGGCGTGCCCGTGGAAGGAACTGGTGCGGCGCTTCATGTTGTCCGCCGACAGGGGCGGTGGCGTGCCGGTGTCCGGGTCGGCGAGGTCGACCGGGCCCAGCCGCGGGTGGGCGAAGTCGAGCGCACTGGTCAGATCCCCGACGATCGAACGCCGCCACGGCGTGATGTTCGGGCAGACGAACGGCTTGCCGAGGTAGGCCGCCCAGGTCTCCAGGAACTTGGTGACCGACGTGTGGTCGAACACCTCCGAGGCGACGTACCCGCCACGGCTCCACGGCGACACCAGCATCATCGGCACCCGCGGGCCGAGACCCAGCGGGGTGGAGCCGGAAAACTCGTTCGCCGTGCCCGGCTCCGGGCGCGGCGGCAGCACGTGGTCGAACTTCCCGTCGTTCTCGTCGTAGGTGATGATGAACAGGGTGTGATTCCAGATATCCGGGTTGCCCTGCAGGGTGTCAATCACCTTCTGCACGTAACGCTCGCCGTGCTCCGTGTCGGCGCTCGGGTGCTCGGACCACGCGTAGGGCGCGACGAGCCACGACACCGCCGGCAGCGGGTACTGCGCCCCCGGCTGGCAGGCCGCGATGAAGTCACGCAGCACCGCGTTGAGGTTCGCGTCGGAGGAGTCGTTGGGTGTGGTGGAGCCCGCGTAGTAGGTCGCGTTGGCCCGCCAGATCAACCCGGTGCCGGGTGCGAGCCTGGGATCGTCGGCACTCAACCCGTTCGGGTCGTACGCCTTGAAGTACTTCAGCTCGTTGTCGCCGTAGTCACCGATGTTGGAGCTGAGGTAGCCCGCCCGCCCGTTGCCGCTGTTGTCCGAGTAGAGCCGCCAATCGATGCCGACCTGCTGCAGCTGCTCGGGAACGGTCAGCCAGGTCCGGCTGTAGTTGCTCTCGTCGGAGTTCTCGGTCTCCCGGTTGGCGCTACCGCTCCAGAAGTATTTGCGGTTCGGGTCCGTGGGGCCGTGCTCGGCGCAGAAATTCTGGTCGCACACCGTGTACTGCGCGGCCATGGAGTAGTAGAAGGGCATGTACGACGGGTCGTAGTAGCCCATGCAGTTCGAGCCCTTGTCCGGAACCCACGTGTTCCACCGGCCGCCGTTGGCGCCGTAGAAGCTGTGGTCGTCGCCCCAGTTCGAGGTGGCGGCGTACGGCAGCACGATGGTGCCGTCCGCGGCGCGCTGCGAAAAGACGTCGGTGCCGTCCTGGAACTTCAGCGCCTGTTTGTCCTTGTGCCCGCGCACCCCCGGCAACTGGCCGAGGTAGTGGTCGAACGAGCGGTTCTCCTGCATGAGGATCACCACGTGCTTCAGGTCGGCCAGCGTGCCGGCGTAGCCCTCGGGCAGCACGTACTTCGCGCTGCCGCCCTTGCCGGGCGCCTTGCCGCCGCCGGCCGCGCTGGCCGCGCTGGCCACACCGCCAACGGCCGCCACCGCGCCGGTGGCAAGACCGGCCGCCTGCAGGAAACGGCGACGAGGAACTCCCCCACCGGTCCCACCCCGCACGGACTCAGACTCGTTAGTCATCAGGCACACCTCGGTTGACTGGCGCATCGCGGACGTTCGCCCATAGCCGGTGAAGGGCGCCAATCACGATCTCGTCGGCAGATGAACGCCGCGCGTCGCAGCGGTGCCGCTCGATCGGCGAGCGCCGGTCAAGATCGGTAACTGCTCGTTACGCCGACCACCCGGGCTCGAATTCGAGCGCGTCGTCACATGAAATTCTGGGTGTGCAACGCGGACAGCTCGGCGGCCTCGTCGGCGGGAAAGCCGAGGCGTTCGAGCCGGCGGCGCCGTCCCTCATCCATCGCGTGTCGCAGCCGCTGCACGTGGGCGTAGCCGGCCTCGATGGCCTCCGGCCGCCACGAACCGGCGGACAACAGCAGGAGCGCGTCGAACACGTCGGCGTTGAGGCCGGCGGTGTCCCGCAGCGCGTCGCTACGGCGTTCGATGGCCGCGCGGAGCCGGTCGCGCAGCCGCGGGTCGACAGCGGACTGCTCGGCGAGGTGCGACACCCCGAACAGGACGTGCCGGCGCTCGTCCTGCATGGCCAGCCACGCGATCCTCCGAGTCACCGGATCTGGCGCGTGCGTCACGAGAAAGTCGAGCAGGTTGACGAAGCTCCCCTCGCCGAGGACGGACAGCAGGAACGACGAGAGCGCGAAGTCGGACTCCTCGAGCACTGTGAACAGGGACGCTCGACCGCCGACCGAGGAGCTACCCAGGGTCTCGCCACGCAACAGGGCGCGTCGCGTGAACACCTCCAGGTGCCGTGCCTCGTCCGCGACCTGCACCGCGAGCAGTTGCACCACCTCGCGGAAGTGTGGGTGGATGCGGCCCAGGAAGCGGGCCGGAACGACGAGCGCGGCCTGTTCGTTCTCCACCAGATACGTCATCACCTGGACCACCGCGGCCTCGACGTCCGGCGGTAACTCGAACGGCTCGTCCCAGTCGACCGCGGTCCCCGGATCCCACTGCCGCGCGGCGGCGTGCGCGTACAGCCGCGGCGCCACCTTCGACCACACCAGGTCGCGGTCGTCCAGGTCGAAGTACGGCTCGGGGCCGCCCTCCTCCAGTCGGGCGCCCCGGGCAGCCAGACCCCAGCGGGCCGGCGGAGCCTTCTCCACCTCGCCGCGCCGGCTCGACCCGGCCCGGCTCGCGCCGGCCCACTGCCCGTCGCGCCCCTCGCCCCGCACGACGATCGCGACCGGTCCCCGTGCCGAGGTCGGTTCGGCCGGCTCAAGCCGGTGCCCCTCGGTGCGGCACCATGCCGGCAGGTGCACCCGCAACGCGGGGTCGTACCCGTACACCGAAAGGCGTGCCCCACGCGGCAGCGGCGCGAGGGCTCGGCGCAGCAGGAGGTGACCACCGCGGTCGAGGCCCAACCCGGCCAGATCGACGCGGTGCCCGGTCACCGTCGACGGTCCGTCACGGTGAATAGTCCGGCATCGCCGGCTCGCCGGCCGGGCCGTAGAAGCCGAACAGCTCAACCGCGGCCTCCAGGGCGCGATAGCCGTCGGTGCGACCGCTCACCCAGCGAGTCAGGCCCTCCAGATCGAGCGGGGGCCGCACCGCGGCGTCGTCGTACGACATCCCCCGCAGCAACGCCTCGAACCGGTCGACCAGTGCGGACGGCGCCAAATCCACCGCCGACATGTTGCAGTGGTCGTACGGCTCGGTCTGCGCGAGTACCCGGGTGCTCCCGCTCGGCAGCAGGCCCTCCCGGGTGAACGTCAGGTGGCTCCCGTCGAGCATGGCTGCCGCGTCCACCTCGCCCGCGAGCAGCGCCCGGACGGCGTCCCGCTCGCCGCCGATGTGATCACCGTGCAGGCCGACGCCGACATCGAAGCGGCGCACGTTCACCTTCACGCCGAGCCCGGCCAGCTGCGCCAGCGGGATCAGGGTGCCCTGCGGCGAGTCGACGGCACCGGTACCGACCACTCGACCGTCCAGTCCGGACACCTGCCCGATCCCGGAATCGGCACGCACCACGACCACCGAGGTCAAGTCCCGGTCGGTGTCCCGCATCAGGACAGCCCGCACGGTGCGGCCCGCCGCGGCCGCCAGCCGCCGGGCGCGCACCCAGGCCAGCGGTGAGTTCCACGCCACCTGAATCCGACCGGCGACCAGGTCCTCGACCTGCCGCTCGTAGTTCGAGTACAGCACGTAGTCGAAGGGCAGACCGTGCTCGCGCAGCCAGTCGCGGAACCCGGTCCAGATGGTCACCACCTTCGGGTCGTACGCGACCGCGCCCAGGAGCAGGCTTTCGGTTGTCATACCGCGTCCAGCAGCGGCATCCCGCACACGGCCCGGCCGACGAAGTCCACCAGCCGATCCGTGGTGGGCGCCATCACCCGCGCGGCACGGGCGTCACGGAAGCGTCGTTCGATCCCGAGCTCACGCCGGAACGCGGCTCCACCACACGCCTTCATGGCCAGGTCGGTGACCGCGATGGCCGACTCCGCCGCCGCGGCCTTCACCTCCAGAACCCGCAGGAGCGCATTGTCGGCGCCGTTCTCCAGACCCGAGAGCGTGTGCTCGATCAGTGCCGCCGTCTGGTCCATCTGCATCTGCATGCGCCCGATGTCATACCGCACCAGCGGCTGCTCGGCCAACGTCTGGTTCAGGTGCTCCAACCGGGTACCGGTCAGGTGCGCGACCGCCTCACGAACCGTGCCGCGCATCAGGCCCAGGCTGAACGCCGCGCTGAGCACCAGGAACCAGGGCAGGACCAGCTGCATCGAGAGATCCAGACCCGAACCGTCCGGACCGAGCATGGCCGAGACCGGCACCTCGACGTGCTCGGCGCGAACGGGTCGGGACGCGTTCCCGCGCAGCCCGAGCCCGTCGAAGGCACCCGCCACCGCGAGTCCCGGGGCATCCGAGCGCACGAGCCACAACGTGCTGCCCGCGTCGGCGCGCAGCGGTCGGCTCGACCACACGTAGCTGTCCGCCTCACCGGCCGAGGTGACCCAACTCTTGTGGGCGTCCAGGCGCACACCCTCAGCCCCGCCGGGGGCAGCGGTGCTCATCGGGGCCCAGAAGTGGCTGCGCGAGCCGGCCTCCGAAAAGGCGAGAGTGGTCAGGTGCCGGCCATCGGCGATCGCGGCGCGCACCTCCTGGGGACCGTGCGCCACGATGATCGGCACCGCCGCGTAGTGCATGAGCACCACCATGGCCGTGGACCCACACGCCTGGCTCAGCCGTTCGATCACCGCGACGGCGTCGCGCATGCCAGCACCGGCACCGCCCGGCCGTTCCTGACTGGTGAGGCCCAGAATGCCGGCCGCGCCGAGCGCGTCGACGGCCTTGCGCGGGAACGTGCCTTCGCGGTCCAGCATGGCCGCCGTCGGGGCGACGACATCGGCGATGACCGCCTCGAGCCGCGACAGGTGTTCGTTGGCCACAATGCTCTCCTCACCACCGCGAATCGGTGCCGTCCGTCGCGGCCGGCGAAGCCTTGAGCGGGACGGTTCTGCCCGCAGGCGAGGCCGACGATAATCTTCGCCTGGCCCGGGGCGTGGCCAATTCGGCGATGGCCCGCGTTCCCCGCCGCGCGTGATTGGGGTCGCCCCGGCAAGACCTGATGGTAGTTCGCGTCCCGCCCGCGCCTACCCGTCGGAGAGGACCTCTTCGCCATTGTCGACAAGGGTCAGCGGGTCGGAAATCCTAGCGAAGAGGGAGGCGTTCGGATCACTCCGGACCATGGCGCCGGCGACCAGGTCGCCGCGGCTGTCCGCCATCGCCAAACCCGGCTGAGTCGTCGGAAGCCGAGCCAGAACGCAACGGCAGACGCGGCGAACGGTGACATACGCGTCGGGCATTCGCCCTGGCGCCGATTCCGGTGATCCTGGGCGCTGAGCGTCGAGGCGCGCCCGGGCACGCCCAGTCATCGCATCAGTAGCTATCCGGACGGTATCCGCCAGTTGACGGCAAACATCCCGACCACCGTCCTAAGCCGCTTACCCTCACATTAAGCGAAATATTCTCGCTTTGGACTTAGTCGGACAGAAGGGTACTTCATGCGCTCATCGAGGATCGTCAGCGCACTCCTGGTCGCGGGTCTCACCGGTGGCTTGATCGCGTCCAGCACCGCCTCCGCCGACGCGCCCACCGCGACGGACCACCACGACGGTAAACACGCCGTGTTCGTGCAGACCAACAAGTCGCTGGGCAACACCGTGCTCGTCTTCGACCGGAAAAAGAACGGCGGCCTGAAGCTCGCCGGCGAGTACCAGACCGGCGGGCTCGGCGGGGCCACCGTTGGCCCGCCCGTCGACGCGCTCGCCTCCCAGGGCTCGCTGATCTTCCACGACGACTACCTGTTCGCGGTCAACGCCGGCAGCAACACCGTCACCCTGTTCCGGGTCGACGGCGACCGGCTCACGCGACTGCAGGTGGTCTGGTCCGGCGGCCTGCTGCCGGTGAGCATCACGGTGCGCGACGATCTGGTCTACGTCCTCAACGCCGGCGGCGCCGGCGCGGTGCAGGGGTATCAGCTCCACGACGGTCAGCTGTCCCTGATCAACGGGGCCAACCGGTCGCTCGGCCTGCGAAACGCCAACCCGCCGGCCTTCGGCACCGCCCCGGCTCAGGTCGGCATCAGCCCCGGCGGCCACTTCCTGCTGGTCAGCACGAAGACCGTCAACCTCATCGGCTCCTTCGCCATCGGCCCCGACGGCCAGTTGGGCAACCGCCCGGTCGCCAACACCGACGAGGGCGGGCCGTTCGGCTTCACCTTCGACAAGCGCGGCAAGCTACTGGTCGCCGAGACCACCGCCAACGCGGTCACCCGCTTCCAGCTGTCCGGCGACGGCACGCTCACCCAGATCGGTCCGTCGGTTCCCAACGGCCAGCAGGCCACCTGCTGGATCCAGCGGGTCGGCAGCTTCATCTTCGTCGCCAACGCCGGAAGCTCCACCATCAGCTCCTACACCATCGGCACGAACGGCGACCTGGTGCTGGCCAACCCCGTCGCCGCGAACACGCACGGCGGCTCCATCGACATGACCACCAGCGGCGGCTTCCTCTACGTCCAGAACGCCGCCGCCGGCAATGTCCAGGGCTACAAGGTCAACGGCGACGGGTCGCTGAAGCTGGTCACCACCGCGACCGGGCTGCCTCAGTTCGCCAACGGCAACGGCATGGAGGGCATCGCCGCCTCCTGAGACGTTGCGACGCGCGCGGTCCCGGTCGGGCTCCCGACCGGGACTCGTGCCACGGTCCCGGGCGTTACCATGGTCAGATTGTTCGCTGGAGGCGGGATTTCAAGCAGATGCCGGCGAGGTCTGGTAGGCGAGAGGCTGGCGCGGCGAAGGTCAAGCCGACCTCCAGCGACGTGGCCGCCGCGGCGGGGGTGTCCCGGTCGGCGGTGTCGTTCGCGTTCAACAGCCCGCACCGGATCTCCACCGCGACGCGGGACCGCATCCTGGCCGCGGCGCACGAGATTGGCTACGTGCCGAACACCCTCGCGCGAATGTTGCAGGCCGGACAGACCCAGTCTCTCGGTGTCCTGCTCCCGCAGAGCCTGGCGAAGATCATGGAGAACCCTTACTACGCGCGGTTTCTGATGGGCGCTGGGCAGGTGTGCGACCAGGAGGGGTTCACGCTGTTGCTGACGCCGCCGCTGCGGGAGTCGATGCTGAAGGCGATACCGTACGCGGCGGTCGACGGATTCATCGTGTGCGGCCTGGAGATCGACCAGGGCGAGGTCTCCGAGTTGGAGCGTCGCAGGGTCCCCTTCGTGCTGGTGGACAGCGATCCGCAGGAGAACGTGCCGAGCATCGGTGTCGACGACCGGGGTGGGGCGCGGGAGGTGGTGCGGCACCTGCTGGAGCTGGGGCATCGCCGGTTGGCGGTGTTGTCGATCGACCCGGGGCCGGAGAAGGCGGTCCGCGGCTACCGGGGGCCGCTGGGGCGGCGGCTGGCGGGAATCGTGGACGCGCTGGCCCAGGCCGGGATGACAATGGCCGACGTGGCGCTGGCCGAGGTGCCGGCGACCCGGACGGACGGGTACCGGGCGACCAGGGCGCTGCTGGCGGACACCGCGCTGACGGCGATCGTCGCGCTGTCGGACATCCTGGCGTTCGGAGCCATGGACGCGCTGCACGAGTTGGGCGTGGACGTGCCGGGACAGGTGTCGGTGACCGGCTTCGACGACCTGACCGAGTCGGCGTGGCTGCGGCCGCGGCTGACAACGGTGCGGCAGGCGATCGCGACGAAGGGCCGCACGGCGGCCGACTTCCTGATCTCGGCGATCCGGGGCGAGGACCAGCACCCGCATCAGCTGCTCAGTACCTCACTGATCGTGCGCGATTCGAGCGGTCCCGCGCCGGGCCACTGACCCGACAGCGACTCCGTGACGCCGGAGCGCGGTTATCGGAACGTTAACTAACTCGTGTTAGTAACCTGATATGGTCGGCGTTGATCAATATCGCCCGCCACTGTTCGAGCACGACCGCATCCAGGCACCACCGCATCCAGGCACCACCGCATCGAGGCACCGACGTTCGAGGCGCGACCCGCGTCGGACTGCTCACGGCCGAGTGGGAAGCGTGACCGCCGCGTCAGGGTCGGCAACCGACCCCGACCGCCGCCCCGCCTGTGTGAAGGGTTCCATGACTGATCAGCTGACCGATGAACGCGTTCGCACCGTCAAGTCAGATCCGGCCGCGCCGACGCCCTGGTGGCGGGAGGCGGTGATCTACCAGATCTATCCGCGCAGCTTCGCCGACGCCAACGGCGACGGCATCGGCGACCTGCCGGGTGTGCTCAGCCGCCTGCCCTACCTGCACGCCCTCGGCGTGGACGCGATCTGGCTGTCTCCCTTCTACGTCTCGCCGCAGGCCGACGCCGGTTACGACGTGGCCGACTACCGCGCGGTCGACCCCGTGTTCGGAACCCTGGCGGACGCCGAGGCGGTCATCCGCGACGCGCACCGATTCGGGATGCGGGTCATCGTCGACCTTGTCCCCAACCACTCCTCCGACCAGCATGACTGGTTCGCGCGGGCGATCGCCGGCGGCCCCGGATCACCGTGGCGCGACCGTTACCACTTCCGCCCCGGGCAGGGCGAACACGGGGAATCGCCGCCCAACGATTGGCAGTCGCTGTTCGGCGGTCCCGCCTGGACCCGCGTCGACAACCCCGACGGCACGCCGGGAGAGTGGTACCTGCATCTCTTCGCGCCCGAGCAGCCCGACTTCAACTGGGACAACCCGGCCGTGATCGACGAGTTCCGCACCATCCTGCGGTTCTGGCTGGATCGCGGCGTCGACGGGTTCCGGGTCGACGTCGCGCACGGCCTGGTCAAGGCGCCCGGGCTGCCCAACCTCGCGGATGCCGCCCAACTGCCCCCGTCCGACGTCGGCGCCACGCCGTACTTCGACCAGAACGATGTCCACGACATCTACCGGCAGTGGCGACACATCCTCGACGAGTACCCCGGCGACCGGATCGGTGTCGCCGAGGCGTGGGTGCCGACGCTACGCCGGCTCAGCAACTACGTCCGCCTCAACGAGTTGCATCAGGCGTTCAACTTCGCCTACCTCACGGTCGGCTGGGAACCCGCCGCGCAGCGGCGAGTGATTGACGAGTCCCTGCAGACCATGCGCACCGTCGGAGCGCCGGCGACGTGGGTGCTGTCCAATCACGACGTCGTGCGGCACGCCACCCGGCTCCTGCAGGCGGGCGGCGGCGAGGCCGCCGGACGCCGAGCCCAGCCGGTCGACGCCGTCGCGGGGCTGCGCCGGGCCCGCGCCGCGTCGCTGCTGATGCTCGCCCTGCCCGGCTCCGCCTACCTGTACCAGGGCGAGGAACTCGGGCTGCCGGAGGTCATCGACCTGCCCGCCGAGTGCCGCAAGGATCCGGCCTTCTTCCGCGTCCTCGGGCAGGACGGGTACCGCGACGGCTGCCGCGTACCCCTCCCCTGGGGCGGGGACCGGCCGCCCTACGGCTTCGGCCCGGCCGGCGGGCCCAGTTGGCTGCCGCAGCCGCAGGGCTGGGCCGCGCTCAGCGTCGCCGCGCAGGAGGCCGACGCGCACTCCACCCTGAATCTCTACCGCCGCGCCCTGGCGTTGCGCCGGGAGCATCCGGCGCTGGGCGCCGCCGACAACCTGGAGTGGTGCGATGCCGCTGCCGGCGTCCTCGCCTTCCAACGGTCCGTGGCCGGTGTGCCGGCGTTCTGCTGCACCGTCAACATGAGCGACGCACCCGTCCGGATCCGCCGCCCCGGACTGCCGCTGCTGTCCAGTGGCCGCCTCGATGAGCTTCCGGTGGACGACGCGGCCGAGGTACTCCTGCCCGCCGACACCACCGTCTGGTGGCTGCCCGCCGACACCACCGTCCGGTGGCTGCCCGTCCAGCCACCCCACCAACCGACCCGGTAACGATCGCAGGCACCCGTTCCTGTCCCGAAAGGAAGGCCCGGACATGTCATCGAGATTACGGCGCGTCGGCTGGCTCGCGGTTGGCGCGCTGCTGCTGCTCGTACCCCTCGGCTTCACCGGCACCGCCACCGCCGCCACCGGTGACCAGCCCGACGCGGTCGCGGTGGCCGGCGACTTCGACAGCGAACTCGGCTGCGCCGGCGACTGGGCACCCGACTGCGACCAGGCCCAGCTGGGGCCGCGCGCCGTCGACGGCGTCTGGGAACTCACCGTCGACCTGCCGGCCGGCTCCTACTCGTACAAGGCCGCCCTCAACAAGAGCTGGGATGTCAACTATGGCCTGCACGCCGTCGCGGGCGGCGACAACATCCCGCTGACCGTCCCGGCCGGCGGTGCCAGCGTGACCTTCCGGTACGACGCCGCGACCCACTGGATCACCGATAGCGTCGCCGCGCCCATCGCGACCGCCGTCGGTGACTTCCAGGACGAGCTGGGCTGCCCGGCCGACTGGTCACCGGACTGCCTGCGCTCGTGGCTGGAGGACCCGGACGGCGACGGCGTCTACACCTTCACCACCACCGCCCTACCGGCCGGCGACTACCAGGTCAAGGCGACCCTCGGCATGTCCTGGGACGTCAACTACGGTGCGGGTGGCACGGCCGGAGGGGCGAACATCCCCTTCACGGTGGCCACCAACGGTGCCTCGACCACCTTCAGCTTCGACGCCGCCAGCCACACGCTGACCGTCCGGGCCGGCCAGGCACCGCCCAACCTGCGGACCGAGCAGGCGCAGTGGCTCGCGCCCGACCTCATCGCCTGGAGCCTCGGCAGCGACCCCGTCGCACACACCTACCAGCTCGCCGCCGCGCCCAATGGTGGCCTCACCGCCGGGGCCACCGGAATCACCGGTGGCACCGTCATCCCGCTGCGCTACGACCCGGCCGGCATGCCTCCCGCGCTGCGGACCAAGTACCCCTACCTGGCCGGCCTCGGGGTGCTGCGGATCCCCGCGCACTGGGCGGCGAAGGCCGCCGACCTGCTGCGCGGTCAGGTCGCCGTCGCCGCGCTGGACGGCAACGGCAACCTGACCGGCGCCACCGGCGTGCAGATCCCCGGTGTCCTGGATGCCCTCTACGCCGGCAAGGCGGCACACGCCGACCTCGGACCGGTCTTCCACGGCGGCCGGCCCGCCCTGTCCCTGTGGGCACCCACCGCCCAGGCCGTGTCGCTGGAGTTGTACGCCAGCTCCACCAGTAACACCCCGAAGCTGGTGCCCATGCGGCGCGACAGCGCCACCGGCGTCTGGTCGGTGACCGGAGACAAAACGTGGAACCGCGAGTTCTACCGGTACCGGGTCACGGTGTTCGCGCCCACCGAGCTGAAGGTCGTCACCAACAGCGTCACCGATCCCTACTCCCTGGCCGTCTCCACCGACTCCACGCGCAGCCAGCTCGTCAACCTCGACGACGCCGACCTGGCCCCTCGGGACTGGTCGAAGGCCCGGCCGCTTCCGGCTCTTCCCGCTTCCCAGCAGGAGATCCAGGAGCTGCACATCGGCGACTTCTCCGACGAGGACGCCACGGTTCCGGCCGCCCAGCGCGGCACCTATCTGGCCTTCACCGACGCCGGTTCGGCCGGCATGGCGCACCTGCGCGCGCTGGCCGCCGCCGGTGCCACCACGGTCCATCTGCTGCCCGCGTTCGACTTCGCCGGCGTACCGGAGGATCGGGCCGACCAGGCGCAGCCGCCCTGCGACCTGGCTAGCCTTCCCGCCGACTCAGACCAGCAGCAGGCCTGCGTCGCCCAGTCCCAGGCGACCGACGGCTACAACTGGGGCTACAACCCGCTGCACTACACGGTGCCCGAGGGCTCCTACGCCACCCGACCCGACGGCGCGGCGCGCACCACCCAGTTCCGGCAGATGGTTCAGGCGATCCACGACGCCGGGCTGCGGGTCGTGCTCGACGTGGTCTACAACCACACCGCGGCCTCCGGTGAGGATCCCGACTCCGTGCTCGACCAGATCGTCCCCGGCTACTACCAGCGCCTGTCGACCAACGGCGCCGTCACCACCGACAGCTGCTGCGCCGATACCGCGCCCGAACACGCGATGATGAACAAGCTCATCGTCGACTCGGTCACCACCTGGGCGAAGCAGTACCACGTCGATGGGTTCCGCTTCGACCTCATGGGCCTGGACCCCAAGCAGACCATGCTGGACGTCAAGGCGTCCCTGGCCCAGCTCACCCCCCAGCGCGACGACGTGGACGGCAAGGACATGTTCCTCTACGGCGAGGGCTGGGACTTCGGGACCGTCACCGGTGACTCCCGGTTCGTCCAGGCCACCCAGGCCAACATGGCCGGTACCGGCATCGCCACCTTCAACGACCGGCTACGCGACGCGGTACGCGGCGGCAGCCCCTTCGACACCGACCCGGGTGTTCAGGGCTTCGCCAGCGGCCTGTTCACCAACCCGAACGGCGACTCCATGAACGGCGGCGCCGACCAGCAGAAGGCCGATCTCCTGCACGAGATGGACCTCGTCCAGCTCGGGCTGACCGGCAACCTCAAGGACTACCGCTTCCGCGACAGCACCGGAACCCTCGTCACGGGCGCGGACCTCGACTACAACGGCGCCCCGGCCGGCTACACGGACGCCCCGGGTGAGGCCATCACCTACGTCGACGCTCACGACAACCTCAGCCTCTACGACACCCTCACCTACAAGCTTCCGGCCGCCACCTCGATGGCCGACCGCGGACGGTCGCAGGCGCTGGCGCTGGCCACCACCGCCCTGTCCGAAGCCCCCGGCTTCGTCCAGGCCGGCAGCGACCTGCTGCGTTCGAAGTCCATGGACGGCAACTCGTACGACAGCGGCAGCTGGTTCAACGCCATCCACTGGAACTGCGCCACGGGCAACGGCTTCGGTCGCGGGCTGCCACTGGCATCCAGCAACTCCAGCCAGTGGCCCTACGCCGCCCCGCTGCTCGCCAACCCGGACCTGGTACCCGGATGCTCGACCATCACCAGCACCGCCGACCAGTACCAGCAGTTCCTGCGGATCAAACGGTCCAGCCCGCTGTTCTCGCTGCGCACCGAGCAGGAGGTCCAGCAGCGGGTCACCTTCCCGTTGTCGGGCACCGACGGCGAGGTGCCGGGGGTCATCACCGAGCACCTGGACGGGCACGGCCTGAACACCTACCGGTCCGTAACCGTGATCTACAACGCCACCCCCACCGCGCAGCACCAGACCCTGAGCGCTCTTGCCGGCGCTCATCAGCTGCTCGACCCGATCCAGCGTGACGGCACCGACCAGACGGTGAAGCGGTCCAGCTACGCCGCCGCCACCGGTACCTTCACGGTCCCGCCCTACACGGTGGCGGTGTTCGTCCAGCAGTAACGGACCCTTGCTCAGTATCGGTCTCCGCGACGTGGCCGGCCCATCCTCACCGCTGGATGGGCCGGCCACCGCCGGTCAGCGGAGCGGCTGCGGCGGGCTCGTCTCGGTCGCCCGCGCTCATCCCCGGGTGGCCACCCACGCCGCCGGTCAGGGTGAGGATTCGAGGGGGTCGCCGTTCTGGTCGATCTCCACGGAAGAGCGATCGGCGGCCAGGAACCCGAGCCCGAGCCCGAGCCCCAACAGGCCACCGCAGCTCAGCCCGGCGATCAGCCTCCCGGTGCCGGTGGCACCGGGGGTGAGCGCGGGTACGAGCAGGAACACCAGGGTGGGCAGGATCCAGCTGGTGAGACCGACGACGAGCCAGCGCCATCGGTGCTGGGTGTACAGCCCCTCCTGCCCTGGGGGAACCAGGAACGGGGCAATGACGGACAGCCACGCGTCGGCGATCTCGGCGCGGGCCTGCTTGGTAGCCGGGGTCGGGGGCCATCGTTCACGTAGCCGGGAGAGGGCCACTTCGGCGGAGAGATCCCGATCGATGACGTAGTCCCGCCAGGGATGGAGATCGGACCGGCCGAGCGCGACATCGTAGCCGGCGACCTGGCGCCTGTTCTCATCCCAGTACGGCCTTACGGCCAGATCGGCGGAGTCCAGCGCACGGATGAATTCCAGCTCGGTCGAGGCGTCGGCCGCGCAGGCCTCGACGATCCGAGCGATGGTCTGTCTCTGCGACGTGTCCGCGGCCGGTTGGACGGGGGGAGCCTGGTCGGCCATTCGGCAATCATCGCTTTTCGCGTCGCGTTTGACCCGCCTCGGCGCCTCCGTTTTTCACCAACCAGCGAAACGCCGGTGCTGCTGGCATCGAGGTCGGGTCTGCGCGGCCTGACTGCGCAGCGAACCGAGGCCGCGGGCCTGGCTCCGTCAGTCGAGTCCACGCGCCTCGTCCGCCAGTGCACGCAGATCCTCCAGGTTCGCCGCTGGGTCGAGCATCGCCATCCGTAGCCTGCCCAACTCCGCCAAAGCGACTTTGACGGTCCGCTGTAGTTCGCGGACCTCGTTCTCGAGGTCCCGGATCCGCTGCTTCAAGGGCTCGACCAGCACGAGTGCGGTGTCGGTGATGACGTCCGCGGCTTCGGCGTTGGTGGCCCGGCGGCGCACGATCGCGGTGGCCACGGCCCCCAGACCGCCACCAGCACCCACCACCGACAGCGTGGAGGTGAGTACCTGAATCCAGCCACTACTCATGAGGATCACCTTCATCCAGGTCCGCGGGAACCGGAGGATTCAGCGCCCGCATCACACTGTCGAGCGTGCGGAGATCTGCCCAGATCTGCGCCAGGCGCCACCAGGAACCACCCGCGACGGCCACCGTGAATCCGGCGGTCGTCGTACCGTTGATTCCCACGCGGGCGAGCACCGCCACGGCGTACATGCTCACCGAGCAGCCCAGCACCAGCGCGCCCGCGGCCTCGATGGACAGGCCCACCTCCAGCCTGTTCGTCGGCCAGAACACGCCCGTCAGGCCGAGGACGCCGGCCAGGATCAGCAGGACGAGCCAGGCGGTGCGCACCGGCACGGGCATGGCGATGTTCACCGAGGGTGGCTGGGCATGCGCAGCCAACAAGACGCCGCCGATGACCGGCGCGGCGGCCATGAGGGCCACCTGATAGGGATTACGGCCCGACACTAGACGCACGAACTTCACGACAACCTCCCGGCTTCAACCAGGAATCGATCCGGCTCCAGCGATGCGCGACGGGCGGCGCCGTGGCTCCATACTGGACTGTGGCGATTGGCTCTGCTGGATTCTGTGGCGGGTTCGTCCCGTGGACGCTTTCGTTCTGCCGCGGATGATGCCACCGGCCCCACGTCACGGCGGATCACCTCGCCACGCGACGGGTAATGAGAGCAACTACTGTCAGTTAGCATGCACCGCGCCCGTGCACCGCGTCAACGCGACCTGTCGACGCCCGGATCTCCGTCCGGCGCGCCAGTCGTTGATCCGACCTCTCCGGGCGTGAGCAGGCCCCTGATCCCCCGGCCCCGATCGGCGCCAGCCGGGTCAGCGCAAGCACCCGGGTGGCGACGGCTGCACGACCCGGCTCTTGCTACCTGAGGTTTCCAACCGAGGATGCGACTTTGGCCGGTGGCGGCCGCGCATCGCCGGATCCAGCCCCGAGCCGGACCGGCGATGCGCGGCGGTCTGTTTCGTCTCTCAGCGGGCGCCCTCGGCGACCGGGCGCAGCCGGCGCAGCAGGGCCACGACGCCAAGCACACCGAAGTGCGCCACGGCGAGCAGCAGCAGTACCGCCGCGTCCCAGAACCCGACGGTGTCCGGCCCGGACGCGATCTTCGTGACGGAGTCCCGCACGAAGCTGACCAGCAGCGGCAGCCCGAACAGGACGAACTGTCCGATGAAGACGGCCACACCGACCACGAGGATCAGCGAGTACCAGCGGATGATTCGCAGTTCCCGGGCCGGCACGGTGGACAGGTCGTAGCGTCGTGGCCGCCGGAGCAGCCGGGCGAGCTGGTTGCCGACGAAGTGCCAGGTGTCCGTCATCAGGTTGCCGAGCCTCAGCCACGTCACGACCACGTAGTACACGTCGGTGCGCATGAAGAAGGCCAGCTCGAGCAGCAACGTCGTCAGGCACAGGAAGGCGATGGCGGGGATCGGCTGGGAGTCCACTCCGGACAGTCGCATCACCAGCGACAGCAGCAGCGCCAGGGCGGTGAACGTCATGCCGGCCAGGTAGGGCGCGTACCGTTTCGCGCGGGGCAGCGACCGAACCGACGACATGTCCGTCTCGGCCACCAGCAGGTACAGCCGATGGCTGATCCGTAGCACGCCGGAGCATCCTCTCGCCCGCGCCACGAGCAGGTGCGCGAACTCGTGCCCGAGCAGCAGTACCCAGGTGAGGATCGTGAGCGCGACCGCGTCGCCGGCGACCCCGAGACCGATCCGCCCGTCGGTCCCCCGCGGGGTCAGGTCGGGCCGCGCCAACAGGATCGCTGGGATGGCCAACCAGACCGCGACCCAGGCGGCGAGCGCGGGCCGGCTGACCAACCAGCTCACCCGTTCGGCGGGCAGCGTGGCGAACAGTCGCCACCCACGCATCTGCGGAACGGGCGCGGCGCCCACCTCCTCCGGGCCGTCGTCGAACCGCTCCTGGCCGACCTGCCGCACGAAGCCACAATCCCTCAGCGCCGTGAGGAAGTCATCCAGGTCGGGCGCCTCCCCGTACCGTCGGGCGAAGTTGGCCGACACCTCCCCGAGGGTGAGCCCCAGCTGCAGGTCACGGATGATCTCGATGCCCTGCTCGGGAAGGCTGACGAACACCCCGGTCTCCGGCCGCCCCACCTCCGCCGCGCCGTCCTCGACCTCGCCGATGTGCAACGGAAACAGGGTCACCGTCTCCGGCCGCACCGCCGAGGTCATGGCGTCGCCGCCTCGATCAGCGGTTCGGGCGCGGTGGCCGTGTTGGGCAGGTGACCGCAGACGTCGCAGGTCGGGTCGTACTCGCCTTCCTTGAACCGGATCTGCATGGTCTGCAGGTCGAAGATGAGCTTGCGGTTGAGGATCGTGGGTTCGGCGACCCCGGTGAGCAGCTTGACGGCTTCCAGGGCGACCAGGCTGCCGATCAGCCCGGCGACGGGCGCCGTACACGGGTTGACCGTCCGGTTGCCGAGGTGCTCCATCGCGTAGCGGATGGTGGCGCCGTACCCGGGGATGTTGGCGTGCGCGGCGCGCTGCTCGCAGGCGAAGCACGCGGTACGGCCGGGCGCGTGGAGGAACAGGTTGACCGTCAGGCCGTCGTTGGCTCCCCGGACCCACGGCACGCCCTCGTCCAGCGCGGCCTCGTTGAGCCAGTCGTAGAGCCGGATCCGCGGCCGGTCCGCCGCGCAGATGAGCAGGTCCCGTCCGCGCATACACGTGCGCGCGTCCTCGACCCCGCTCACCCGTCGGGTCAATGTGGACACCGTGACATGCGGGTTGGCCTGCGCCACCCGGCGGGCCGCGGCCTCCGTCTTCGCGCAGCCGACGTCGCCGTCGGTGTAGAGCACCTGGCGGTTCAGGTTGTGCAGTTCGACCGTGTCGTCGTCGACCAGCAACAGGTCGCCAACGCCCGCGGCGGCCAGCCCGAGGGCCGCGTACGAGCCCAGCCCGCCGATGCCGAGCACGGTCACCTTCGCCTCGCGCAGCCGCAGTTGGGAGTCGTACCCGGTGCGCGGCGGGGAGTGGAAGAAGGAGAAGAACTCCACGTTGCGCCGATAGCGTTCGGCCTCTCCGGGCCCGAACGCCGCGGGTGGCCCGATCGCGGCATCGTCCAGGTAGCCGGAGTCGGCCAGCATCGCGACCGCGGCCACGACCTCGGTCTCGGTGAGCGCGGGGTCGATGGTGCGCATGTCCGCCACCACCTGCGCCATGGACCGGGTACCATCCAAGAGTTCCAGCAAGTGCCAGACGTGCCGCTGGTCGTCGTCCTTGATTTCGGCCGCGATGCCGAAGTCGGCGCCACCAACGCGGATCGTTCCGTCGTCGAGCGGGATCGGTGGGAACACGCTCTTCACGCGGGGTCTGTCCATCTCGTCCTCCTCGACGCGATGAGGCGTCCGGGCGGGCCGGCTTCCACCCGGCCCGCCCGGGCCTACTCGAAGAATCAGCAGTCGGTGCAGCCGCAGCAGCCGTTGCCGATGGCGGTGGTCTCGATCCGCTCGAGCTTGCGCACCTCGATCTTCATGACGATCCCCTTTCGTTCACCGCCGGCCCTGTGCCAGCGGTTAGGGACGAACGCTATTACTCGAAATGAACGATGTAAATGTCGCTTTACCGTCGGTCGGATAGCCGCTTGAACCCGGCGCCGAATACGTGTTGCGCCGATAAGACGCCGGACGGGAAAACCGCCAGGATAGCAACGCTTGACTGACAAATCGCCCGGCCAGTTGGCCGCTTTTAGAATTCCATGGAGTTGCCCCGATTTGACGGCCGGTCGATGATTCATTTACTTAACGCGAATCACTTACATATTGATTCGGATCGAAACCATAGAAGATCTCGTATCCCTTGGCGATCGAGTGGCGCGACGATCAACCCCTGCGCACTGACCTGCCATGAGATCGGCATCGCAGCCGATCACCTCGGCCTCGGTGTCGGATCCGGGGGGCAGTTCGCATGGAGGTATCCGAGCGGGCCCGACAACCGGGGCGCGGCCGTGACCGAGTCGACAACCATTGCCGTTTGCGACCGGCAATTCCACCGCGCCGGCAACCCGCTTTCACCGCGCACTCGAAGCGCGTTCACCGCACCCGCGAAGCGCGTTTGCCGCGCAATCGACCCGCGGCCGATCGAGTGGCACCGGCGTTCCGGCGAGCAATTTGACAGACCGTTAGACAATCCGAGTCGACCGCGACGAACTCGGGGCACGGCCCAGGGCCGGAAAACGGCCCAGGGCCGGAAGAAAGGCCCGCAACGCGACACGGATTCCCCTGCCGGGCCACTCCCCGTCGAGATCCGATTAGTCCACATAGGACAATCGCCATCGAACTCCGACGGACGCGCCCGGATACCTGATCAACGTCGCCGGCGCGCGACCAACCGGCGGCACCGTGCGTCCACCCCGCCGTCTACTCGCGGCCCTGACGCGCGGTAACCCGCCGTCACGCGGAGTGTTGCCGGCGCGACGACACGCCGACACATCATCTGGTGTTTTCATTTCGCCGGGCCTCCCATATATGGTGGTGCCGCAGCTGGTTCGGTCCTCCTCGGAGGGTCGAGGCAAGAGGGAACCCGGTGCGAATCCGGGACTGCCCCGCAGCGGTGAGTGGGAACGACCGCCGTCATACGGCACTGGGCCTCCGGGCCTGGGAAGCGACGGCCAGTAGGCGACCATCCGTGGTCACGCCCGCGAGTCCGAAGACCTGCCAGCGCGCCGCACGCACCCGCGTGCGGCGGTCGCCAGGCCGCGCGGGACGGCCGACGCCACGAACCGGCAGCGGTTACGGCCGCTGCTTGGTGGCGTCCTCCTGCGCGCCCGACGACCTCGGTAAGTGCGTGAGGAGGGGGACCCATGACGGTCACGCAGGAGCGGCTCCCGGTGCCGGAGCAGCGCCGGCATGTGATGCAGGTGCGCAAGCGCAACGGCGACCTGGAGCCGGTGGACGTCAACAAGATTGTCCGGGCGGTCGAGCGCTGGGTGGCCGACCTGGACGAGGTCGACCCGCTGCGGGTCGCGACGAAGACGATCAGCGGGCTCTACGACGGTGCGACCACCGCCGAGCTGGACAAGCTGTCGATCCAGACCGCCGCCGAGCTGATCGGCGAGGAGCCGCAGTATTCACGCCTGGCGGCGCGGCTGCTGGCCGCGTACGTGGACAAGGAGGTGCGCGGCCAGGGGGTGGCGAGCTTCAGCCAGTCCATCCGTTACGCGCACGAGCAGGGCCTCGTCGGCGACCCGACGGCGGAGTTCGTGGCCCGCAACGCCCGCAAGCTCGACGACGCCGTCGACCCGGACGGCGACCTGCGATTCGAGTACTTCGGCCTACGCACGGTCGCCGACCGTTACCTGCTGCGCCACCCGAGGTCCAGGCTGGTGGTGGAGACGCCGCAGTACTGGCTGCTGCGGGTGGCGTGCGGGCTGTCCGAGACGCCGAGCGAGGCCATCGGCTTCTACCGGCTGATGTCGTCGCTGGCCTACCTGCCCAGCTCGCCGACGCTGTTCAACTCGGGCACCCGGCACACCCAGATGTCGTCGTGCTTCCTGGTGGACTCGCCAAAGGACGAGCTGGACTCGATCTACGAGCGGTACCACCAGGTGGCGCGGCTGTCGAAGTTCTCCGGCGGCATCGGCATCTCGTGGACGCGGGTACGCGGCCGGGGCGCGCTGATCCGTGGCACGAACGGCAAGTCCAACGGCATCGTGCCGTTCCTCAAGACGCTGGATGCCGGCGTGGCCGCGGTCAACCAGGGCGGCCGGCGCAAGGGTGCGGCCTGTGCGTACCTGGAGCCGTGGCACCCGGACATCGAGGAGTTCCTGGAGCTGCGGGACAACACCGGTGAGGAGTCCCGCCGCACGCACAACCTGAACCTGGCCAACTGGATCCCGGACGAGTTCATGCGCCGGGTCGAGGCCGACGGGGACTGGTCGCTGATCGACCCGTCCGACGCCCCGGAACTGCCCGACCTATTCGGCGAGGCGTTCGACGATGCCTACCGTGCCGCCGAGAAGAAGGCGGTCCGCACCGTCAAGGCCCGCGACCTGTACGGGCGGATGATGCGCACCCTGGCGCAGACCGGCAACGGCTGGATGACGTTCAAGGATGCCGCCAACCGGCTGTCCAACCAGACCGGCGCCGCGGGCAACACGATTCACCTGTCGAACCTGTGCACGGAGATCCTCGAGGTCAACAGCGACGACGAGACCGCCGTATGCAACCTCGGCTCGATCAACCTCGGTGAGCACGTGAACTCCGACGGCGTCGACTGGGAGAAGCTGCGGGCCACCGTGCGCACCGCCGTCGTCTTCCTGGACCGGGTGATCGACATCAACTACTACCCATCGTCCCAGGCGGCGGCGTCGAACCCACGCTGGCGGCCGGTCGGACTGGGGCTGATGGGTCTGCAGGACGCGTTCTTCGCGCTGCGCCTGCCGTTCGACTCCGAGCCGGCCCGGGAACTGTCCACCCGGGTACAGGAGGAGATCTTCCTCACCGCGCTGGAGACCTCGGCCGGCCTGGCCGCGCGGTTCGGTCCCCATCCCGCGTACGCCGAAACCCGCGCCGCGCAAGGCGACCTGCACCCCGACCTGTGGGGCGCGCAGGTGTCACAGGCCGACCGGTGGGCCGCGCTGCGCAAGCAGATCGAGGCGCACGGCCTGCGCAACTCACTGCTGGTCGCGATCGCACCGACCGCCACCATCGCGTCGATCGCCGGCTGCTACGAGTGCATCGAGCCGCAGGTGTCGAACCTGTTCAAGCGCGAGACGATGTCCGGCGAGTTCCTTCAGATCAACACCTTCCTGGTACGCGAACTGAAGGCGCGCGGTCTCTGGACGGCGGCGATCCGGGAGCAGATCAAGCGGGCCGAGGGCTCCGTGCAGGGCATCGCCGAGCTGCCCGACGACGTCCGCGAGCTGTTCCGCACCGCGTGGGAACTGCCGCAGCGGGCGCTGATCGACCTCGCCGCGGCCCGGGCACCCTACATCGACCAGTCGCAGTCGCTGAACCTGTTCCTGTCCGCGCCGACCATCGGCAAGCTTTCGTCGATGTACCTGTACGCCTGGAAGTCCGGCTTGAAGACCACTTACTACCTGCGCTCGCGCCCGGCCACCCGGATCCAGCAGGCGACGGTCGCCATCGCACCCATGGTCGTCTCCGACGCCGAGGCGCTGGCCTGCTCCCTGGAGAATCCCGAAGCCTGCGAGGCCTGCCAGTGACCGCCATTCCCAAACCCCGCACCGACACCAGCGCCGAGGGCGGCGGCCGGCAGCTGCTGCTCGATCCCGGCCTGGACCTGACCCTGCGGCCGATGCGGTACCCGCAGTTCTTCGACCGGTTCAAGGACGCCATCAAGAACACCTGGACGGTCGAGGAGGTCGACCTGCACTCCGACCTCGCCGACCTCAACCGGCTCAGCCCCGCCGAGCGGCACCTGGTCAGCCGCCTGGTCGCGTTCTTCGCCACCGGCGACACCATCGTCGCCAACAACCTGGTCCTCAACCTCTACCAGCATGTCAACTCCCCCGAGGGCAGGCTCTACCTGTCCCGGCAGCTGTTCGAGGAGGCCGTGCACGTCCAGTTCTACCTGAACCTGCTCGACACGTACGTGCCCGATCAGCGCGAACGCTTCGAGGCCTTCGCCGCGGTGGAGAACATTCCCTCCATCGCGCGCAAGGCGGAGTTCTGTTTCAAGTGGATCGACTCCATCTTCGAGCTGCGGGAGCTCGCGACCCGCGCGGACCGGCGGGCGTTCCTGCTCAACCTGATCTGCTTCGCCGCGTGCATCGAGGGCCTGTTCTTCTACGGCGCCTTCGCCTACGTGTACTTCCTGCGTTCCCGGGGTTTGCTGCACGGTCTGGCCTCGGGCACCAACTGGGTGTTCCGCGATGAGTCCATGCACATGGCGTTCGCGTTCGACGTGGTCGACACGGTGCGGCAGGAGGAGCCCGACCTGTTCGACGACGAGCTGCGGCAGCAGGTCAGGGACATGCTCGCCGAGGCGGTCGAGTGCGAGACGCAGTTCGCCGAGGACCTCCTGGGGCAGGGGGTCTCCGGGATGTCGGCCAGTGACATGCGCGAATACCTTCAGCATGTCGCCGATCGGCGGCTGGCCGTACTGGGCATCGAGCCGATGTACGGCAGCCGCAACCCGTTCGCCTTCATGGAGTTGCAGGACGTGCAGGAGCTGTCGAACTTCTTCGAGCGGCGGGTCTCGTCCTATCAGGTCGGCGTGACCGGCAGCGTGAGCTTCGACGACGACTTCTGAGCGATCGCGGTAGCCCCCACGGATGTCCGCGGGGGCTACCGCTCATGATCAACAGCCCGGTACGGGGACGGCTCACACGCCGGGGCTCGGGCCCTCACCGGCGGGCAGGCCCCGTTCGACGACGGGCGCGGAACCGTCCGCTTCGCCTCTCTGGAGCAGGAAGCGGACCAGCACGATACCGAAGACGATCACATTGCAGAACAGGACCACCGCCACGCAGGCGCCTAGCCAAAACGCCAAGCCGTGCCCCCAGCTCACCGCGACCCACTCCCCGTCTACGTCAGGTTTCGCGGCCTACCTACCCCGGTTGGAGCGCTTGAAGCCCACCCGACCCGACACGTTCGATGGATCGGCCGAACGCCGTGCCGGCTGACCATGACCGACGCCGGCGCCGTGCGGAAACGACAGTCCCCGTACCGGAACGGCGGCGCCCCTCCGCTATTGCGGCGGGGCGGTGGAGGGGCTCGCACCGCCCGAATGTTCGGTGCTCATCATGATCGAAGACTTCGGCGGGAGCCCCGTCTGCCGGCGGTCGCGCCGCCAGTACCGGCCGGCGGAGTACAGCAGGTACGCCTCGCCGGCCAGCAGGTAGATCCACAGCGTGCCGCCGGTACCGCCGAGTAGCCAGTCGGCCGAGACGATGGTGGGTACCGAACCCACCGCCGCGATGGTGAACCAGGCCGGCGGCGGGTACCGGCCCTGGCCGGGCAGGCGCACCCCACGAATCGCGTGCCACAGCATCAGGGCGAGCCCGAGCAGGAAGGCGATTTCGCCGAGCACGCCGCCCCGGCGAAACGCGCCCACGGCGGCGTTGTCGGTGGTCAGACCCTGCACCGGCGGGGCGCCGCCCGAACTGGGCCGCCGCACGGTGGCGCGGGCGTTGGAGGTGTCCCCGAAGATCTGCTGCGCCACGTTGTCCTTCGTGAAGTCCTTCCACACCTGAACCCAGGTCGCCCGCCGGCCGCTGGTCACGTCGTCGTCGCCGTTGTCGTAGCGCTGCGCGCCGAGAAAACCGGCGCCGCCCGAGCCGACCCCGATCAGCACGGCGAGCAGGATCGGTAGCACCGCCGCGCCCCAGGCCGCCCGCGCCGTGGAGAAGGATCCGCGCGCGTGCTCCCGAGCCGCCGGCCCCCGGCGTCCGTACCAGATCAGCACGGCGTGCACCACGGCCGCCGCGGCCAGGTAGACCAGACCGGTGCGCGAATTGACCAACAGGAGGATGACGGCCACCATGCCGAGCGCCGCGTACCGTTGCCAGCGCCGGAAGGCGCGGTCCGCGCCGATCCGGATGGCGACGACGACCGCGACCACCGCGATGGAGTTGGGGTGGTAGAGCAGTCCCGGGCCGCCCCAGAAGCGATTCTGCATGTGCCGCCCCCAGGCATTGGCGGGCACGGTGTGCGCGTCGTCCAGCGCGTTGCCGGAGCCGACGAGGAACAGGGCCGCGAGCGCGACCAGAAACGCGGCCACGATGCCGATGCTCAGGTCCCGCCCCGACTTGCGGGTGGCCCTGACGACCGCGAGCGCCCCGAGGGTGAACAGCCCTGCGTAGGCGACCCGTTCCATGGCAAGCCCCGGCCGCAGTACGAGACCGGCGCCGATGACACCGAGCAGCCAGTACGCCAGACCGAGCCATGCCGTGCCCAGACGGGGCAGCCTGGCCAGATCGCGCAGCCAGGGAAAGGTCCAGATCGCGAAGAGGATTCCTTCGACGCCGAGCAGAGCCCACGTGGTCGCGCCGTTGTACGTCCAGCTGACAATGCCGGCGCCGACGTAGAACAGTCCGACCACGAAGCCGGGCACGGTCGCACCGGGAAGCGACAGCGCGAGCCCGATGAGCCCGATGCCCAGCGCCGCCGCGAGGAACGCCCTGACCGTCTCGGACCCGCCCGACTGGTCACTACGGTGATGGATCGCCGCGACGACCCCAGCGGCCGTGGCGACCAGCAGGCCGGCCCAGAGCAGCTGCCGGTGCCAGCGGCCCCACCGCAGCGGGTCGAGGACCGGTCCGGCCGATCGCCTGGCCCAGGCGGGGCGCAGGATGGCCCGAACCCACCGCAGCGACGACCGGGCGATCGGCGGAGGTGACCCCGGCGGCGAGGACGCCGTGGATGACTTGGGCATGGCCACTCCTGATGTCCCGTTCGTCGGTCACGTCTCACGCCTCGTGCCGCGCACCGTGGTCAGCACCGCCCGGCCGAGCAGCCTCAGGTCCAACGCGACGCTCATCCTGCGGATGTACTCCAGGTCCAGCCGCAGTCGCTCGTCCGCCGGCATCTGGTACTTCTCGATCTGCGCGATGCACGCGATGCCCGGCTTCACGGTGTGGCGCTCGGCCAGTCCGGGCAGTTCCTCCAGGTAGTGCTGGACCATGACAGTACGCAGCGGGCGCGGGCCGACCATGCTCATCGTGCCGGTCAGCACGTTGACCAGTTCGGGCAGTTCGTCGAGGTGCCATCGGCGCAGTCGTTTGCCGCATTTGAGATTGCGCGGGTCGTCGGCGCACGCGGCGACCGGTCCGGTGGCCCGCTCGGCGTCGTGGGTCATGCTTCTGAACTTGAGCTGTCGAAACGTGACCCCGCCCAGTCCTACCGAGTTCTTCGTCAAGAAGATGGGCCCCGGCTCCTCGAACCAGATGGCGGCGGCGATGACGATCCAGAACGGCAGGGTGAGGATCAGACCGAGCGAGGCGAGGGTGACATCCAGCGCCCGTTTCAGGCGCGGACTGGCCGGATAACGCAGGTTGGCGAAGCTGTGGTGGGTCAGCACCTTGTCCCGGACTCCCGGCGAGGGCGGCGCGTTGTTTTCGACCAGCCCGATCGCGGAGCTCGTGGTCACCACGCCGCCCACGAAGGCCCCCACGATGGCCAGCGACATCCCGGGAATCGGTTCCCGCCGGCCCACGTACAACACCAGGAGAACCACCGAGGTCAGTCCCGCGCTGGCCAGGGCGGAGATGCGGTAGGTCCGGACCGGAAGCGGCCAGGGGACTCTTCGCCGCAGGCTATGGGAGACGACCACGGTCGACAGCAGCGACGCGAGGAAGACGCCCGCCATGCACCTCTCCCCCTTCCTACCGGTGACCCGGATGCGACTCGGCCCACAGGCTGAGCATCAGCAGGGTCCAGATCTCGCGGGCATTTTCCGCGACGCCGTCCATGTGGCGATTGACCAACGCGTTGACCCGCTCGAACTGCAGGAAACCCTGTCGCCGCAGCACCTCCTTGCTCAGGTACTCGCGCACGAGCGGCCGGAACGGTCCCGCCAACCAGCGTGGAAGCGGAGCGTTGAAGCCCTTCTTGGTCATCGTCGAGGTTCTGGCCGGGAGCGCGTCCGCCATCGCGCGGCGGAACAACCATTTCGTCTTGTAACCCGGCATCTTGAGCCGGTCCGGTAGCGAGAAGGCAAACTCGATCATCGAGGTCGCGAGCAGCGGTACCCGCACCTCAAGGGAGTGCGCCATGCTCACCCGGTCGGCCTTGGTCAGCACGTCGTCGACCAGGTACACGTTGGCGTCGGTGTACTGGAACCGGGTGAGCGTGTCGAAGTCGGCACCGGCGAGGTCGTGCGGCTCGTGGGTCGCGTACGAGTCGGTGAGCTCGGCGAACAGGTCCGGGTTGAGCAGTTCGGCCTTGTGGTTCTCGCGGAACACCACGCGCCACAGGTAGTGGCTGCGGCGCGGGTCGTCCAGCGCGTTCTCGATGAACCGCCGCGCCTTGAAGTCGAGACGGGAGCGCGCGTGCGACGTCGGAATGAAGCGCAGCAGCGCCGGGGCGAGCCGACCGGTGAGGCCGCGCGGCAGCTTCCGGTAGTGCCGGGCCACCTTGTCCGCCCAGTAGGACAGGTACCCGGCGAAAAGCTCGTCTCCCCCGTCGCCGCTGAGCGCGACGGTGACCTGTTGGCGCGCCTGCTCACACAGGTAGTAGGTGGGGACGATCGACGGATCGGCGAACGGCTCGTCAAAGATCGGTGCTATCCGATCCACCACATCGCTCGCCCGCGGTTCGATCACCGCCTCGGTGTGGCTCGTGCGGAGGTGACGCGCCACCTCCGCCGCCTCGCGGCGTTCGTCGTACGACTGGTCGGAGAAGCCGACGGTGAAGGTCCGCAGCACGGCGTCGGGTCGCGCCCGGCGGGCCGCGGCCACCACCGAGCTGGAGTCCAGTCCACCGCTGAGAAAGAAGCCGAGCGGGACATCGGACATCAACTGCCGCTCGACGCTGTCGGCCAGCAGTGCGACGAGGGTTTCCTGTGCCTTGGCGGCGGACAGGTCATCGCGTCGAGGCGTGCCGGCCAGCGACCAGTACCGCCGGATGGTGTGATGGTTCGCCCGCCACACCAGGACGGCGGCCGGCTCCAGCTTGCGGATCTCGCGGTACATGGTGCGCGGGCCGGGGATGTACATCAGCGACAGGTAGTCGCTCAGCGCCTGGGTGTCGAGGGTGGTGGCCAGGTCGCTGGCCAGGATGGCGCGGATCTCCGAACCGAACACCAGTCCGGCCCCTGCCGCGTAATACATCGGCTTGATGCCGGCCCGGTCCCGGCACAGCACGAGCTGTCGCGCCGACTCGTCCCACACCGCGATCGCGAACATTCCCTCCAGCCGTTCCGCGAACTCGGAACCGTACTCCTCGTACAGGTGCGGGATGACCTCCGAGTCGCTGGATGCCTCGAAGCGATGGCCCTGGCGCATGAGCTGGCGGCGCAACTGCGCGTGGTTGTAGATTTCGCCGTTGAGTACCGCGTGCACGGTCCCGGCCTCATTGCGCACCGGTTGGCTGCCACCGGCCACGTCGACCACCGCCAGCCGTCGCGCGGCCAGGCCGACGTCGCCCCGGACATACATCCCCTCGTCGTCCGGGCCACGGTGCGACAGCGTGCGGCACATGGCCCGCAGGCGCTCGGGGTCGACCGGCTCGGACCCCGCACCGCGCACCATCCCGGTGATGCCGCACATGACCGCTCCCTATCTCCGATCGTTCGACCGGTCTGGCTCGGCGCGTTCGGCGCCGCGCGACGACCCAGACCGGTCGCCCCGCGCCGACGGCGTCACATGGGAAGGGACTCCGGGCGCTGGTTCGTGGGTTCCGGCGGGACGGGCTGTCGCAGGTGCGCCGCCTGCGCGAGGAGCCGGATCAGGTAGTCGACGTTGGTGATGAGATAGCGACGCCACAGCCGGCGGGGCTCCTGGCCTAATCGCCACAGCCAGGCCAGGCCGCTGTGCTGCATCCAGCCGGGCGCGGGTCGCAGCCGGCCCGCGTGGAAGTCGAAGGCCGCGCCGACCGCCATCAACGGCAGGCTCAGGTGTTGGCGCATGCCGTACACGAAGGTCTCCTGCCGCGGGCAACCCAGCCCCACGAGAACCAGCCGGGCACCCGAATCCTGGATCCGGGCCGCCAACGCCAACTCCTCACCCGGCAGTGAGGTGCGGAACTTCGACGGTTCGGCGCCGGCGATCCGCAGCCGTGGGAACTGACGACTCAGCGATACCACCAACCGATCCAGGATCTCGGGGGTGGTGCCGTACAGATACACCGGCAGTCCCTGGTCGGCCATCCGGCGCAGCACCCGTAGCACGAGTTCGGGTCCGCTCACCCAGTCCCGCAACCTGGTCCCGTACAGCAGGTTCAACGCCCAGCGCACCGGCTGCCCGTCCGGTACCACCACATCCATCGAGTTCAGGCGCGCGTTGTGCAGCGGATCGTGCACCCCGGTCATGACCCCGTGCACGGCAAGGGCGGTCAGGCCGAGCGGTTGCCGCGCCCGGGCGGCGTGCAACACCTTCGCGACTGCGGCGTCGTAGTCGACGGCGTCGACAAGTACCCCGAGGACGCTGCGCTTGCCCTCGTCGATCGGGCGGCGGGAAGCGTGCGGTCGGTGGTCGGCCCGCGCCTCGCGGCCGGCCGGTGCCCCGGCCCGCCGTGCCCATGCTGGCCGCGCGTGCTCTCGCGCCGCCACCAGAAGCTGCGGCCGTGGCATCGCGTGCCCGTGCCGATCGTCGCCGATCAAGGCTCTCCTCGACAATTTCGCACTCAACATATCTGCGCGCGGTGACCGATTTACGTCAGATGTCCCTTCGGCCCTCTTGATAACCATAGCGATGAACCGCGTTGAGTAGGCGCGAAAAATGGAGGTACCAGGAAGCTCAGGCCCGACCCCGTCGGCGATGGCGCGCACCGTCGCCGGTAGGTCGCGGACCGGCGGTGTGGGAGCAGTCGACCCGGTGCGCGCGAGGCGGCACGAACCGGTCATCCGGCGCACCAACCACCTCGCGCGCATTCATCACGCGGGTGGAGCGCACGGGTTGGCTCAGGGCGGTGCGGGTATGGGTGGGGCTTGGCGACTGGCCCGGTTCGCCGCGCGGCGCCAGACGCACCGAGCCAGACCGGTCGGTGCGCGTGGGGTCTGGCGCGTCGCCAGCCGCGAGGCGAGGGGGTGGCGGTGGAGACGGTCGGGGCCAGCGGTGGCCGACCCCGCCGAGTGCGGCGGCCTCGCCGTACTCGCCGCCGGCTGCGCCGCGCGCTACTGGTGTCCACGCTGGCGCTGGGCGTGCTCGCGGCCGCCCTGTTCGCCAGCGGGCTGTTCACCGTCCACCGGCTCAACCGCACGGTGGTGCCCGGGAATCTGCTCGGCACCGCGAGAGCGCCGCGCGGGGTCAAACACGGGCCGTTGAACTATCTACTGATCGGCTCCAACTGGCGCGACGACAATCCGGGCAACGGCGAACGGGCCGACTCCATCATGATCGTGCACATCCCGCGCGGAACGAAGAGTGCCTACCTCGTCTCGGTGCCGCGCGACCTGTACTACACCATCAAGCCGTACTCGCCGACCGGCTTCGAGGGCAGCACGGAGAAGATTGACGCCGCGCTCAACTACGGTGGCATGCCGCTGATGTCGCAGACCGTGGCCGACCTGACCGGGTTGAAGTTCAACGGTGCGGTGGAGGCCCGGTTCGACGGGTTCAAGAAGGCCGTCACCGTGCTCGGTGGCGTGAACATGTGCGTGGACGAGAAGGTGGTCTCCGTACACGTCGGGCGCGACGCCAGCGGGCATTTCGCCGCCCCGTACACGAATCTGACCGGGACGCCACAGCCGGTGCCCGGCGTCACGCCGCAGGTCTACCATCCCGGCTGCCAGCACCTGGCGGCCTGGCAGGCGCTGGACTACGTGCGGCAGCGTGAGCTGCTGCCCGGCGGCGACTACGACCGGCAGCGCCACCAGCAGCAGTTCATGATGGCGGTACTCAAACAGACCGCGTCCACCCACACGATGAGCAACCCGATCAAACTCGACCGGGTGGTGCACGACATCGGACGCTCGATGACCACGGACACCAACGGCGTTCCCGTCACCAACCTGGCGCTGATGATGCGCGGCATCAAGGCCAGCTCGCTGGTCGGCCTGCGTACCCCGTCGCACCCCGAAATGGTGGACGACACCTCGTACGTGATGGCCGACGACGACGCGCAGGGCCTGTGGCAGGCCCTGCGCGACGACAAGCTCCAGGCATTCGCCAAGTCCCATCCGGACATGGTCAACCCGCTGAATCAGGGCGGCTCCTGAGGCGGGAGCCCGGCTGCCCCGGCCGGAGCGCTACCCCTTGCGGCGCTTGGGTTACCCACCTGGCCACACGCCGGGCGCCGCGCCTGGGCGCGCCGGTTACGCGTCGCGGCGCTTGAGCAGGATGGCCGCTCCGACGAGCGCGGCGACCACATAGCCGGCGAAGACCCCCAGGCCGGTCCAGGGAGCCAGCGAACCGGCCGCGTGCGCGGCGGTCATGAACGACGTGCCCGCGTTGGACGGCAGGTACGGGCCGACCGCGGCGTTCCAGCTGTGCGGCAGCAGCGGGAACAGCCCGGGTACCACGAACACCACGGTGAACAGCACGCCGATGGCGGCGGCCGTCCGGCGCAGGATGGCACCGGCCGCCAGGCCGAGAAGGCCCACCCCGGTGAGGTAGACGGCGGCGCCGACGACTGCGCGAAGCGCCCCGGAGTCGGCGAGGCTCGCGCCCGAAGCACCGATGAGGGCCTGGCCGCCGAGGAACGCCGTGAACGTGGCGACCAGCATCGCCACCAGGGCGACCCCGCCGAAGACGATGGTCTTGCCCCACAGCACCGGAAGCCGGCGCGGCACAACGGTCAGCGTGGGACGGATCATCCCCGTGGCGTACTCGCCGGTCACCAGCACGACCCCCAGCACCCCGATGATCATCTGACCGAGGTTGACGCCGCCGAGGCTGACGTCGGCCGGACTCGCGCCGCTGCCGGGCTGCAGCCCGAGGCTCTGCGCGCCGATGACCCCGGAGTGCACGCCGGAGAAGAGCAGTCCGAGAGCGACCACGGCCCCGGCGGCCGCCAGCAGGGTGAGAACCGTGGACCGGACCGAGCGCAGTTTGATCCACTCCGAGTTGACGACCCGGGTGAGCGTGACCCGACCCCTGGACAGCCGGCGGGCGCGCACGAACGCCGGCGCGGAAAGCTCCGGCGCCCCCACGGCGGTACGCGGGCGGGGCGCGAGGCTCGTCATGGTCATCAGGCGACCTTTCCTGCCGTCGCGGCCTCGCCGGCCGCCCGGTATTCGACGCAATCACGGGTCAGGTCCATGAAGACCTCTTCGAGCGAGGCCTGCTGGGGCGACAGTTCGTACAGGCAGATGCCGGCCTGCGCGGCGCGCTCACCGATCTGCTCGATGCTCAGCCCGGTGACGTGCAGGACGCCGCGCTCGCTGCTGGTGATCGAGACGTCCGGGCCGGCGAGCAGTTCACTCAGCGCCGCGGAGTGGGGCGAGCGGACCCGGACGCTGCTGGTGCAGGCACGGCTGGTGAATTCGGCGATCGGTACGTCCGCGATGAGCCGACCCCGGCCGATCACGACCAGGTGCTCCGCGGTCAGCGCCATCTCGCTCATCAGGTGCGAGGAGACGAAGACGGTACGGCCCTCGGCCGCCAGCGTCTTGAGCAGGTTGCGGATCCACAACACGCCCTCGGGGTCCAGACCATTGACCGGCTCGTCGAGGATCACGGTCTCCGGGTCACCGAGCAGGGCGGTGGCGATGCCGAGCCGCTGCCCCATGCCCAGGGAGAAGGCGCCAGCCGGCTTGCGGGCGACCTGGTGCAGGCCGACGAGTTCGATCACCTCGTCCACCCGGCGCTTCGGAATCCCCGTGGTCGCCGCGATCACCCGCAGGTGGTTGTACGCGGACCTGCTGGCGTGTACCGACTTGGCCTCGAGCAGCGCGCCGAGTTCCCGCAGGGGTGCGGGGTGGTCGGCGTACCGGCGGCCGTTGACGGTGACCGTGCCGGAGGTCGCCGCGTCGAGGCCGACGATCATCCGCATGGTGGTCGACTTGCCGGCACCGTTGGGGCCAAGGAATCCGGTGACGACGCCGGGACGGACGGTGAAGCTCAGATCGTCAACGGCGATCCGCTCGCCGTACCGCTTGCTCAGGTTCTTCACTTGGATCATTAGGGGGGCTCCTCGCGGTGCTCCACTGGCACCATCCCCCAGGATCGCAACCGCTCCGCCGAGCTGGCGTCGTCCATCCGCAGACACCTGGGCATACTGCATCGGCAGTATGCCGGCGCCCTACTCCGCCGGCGGCTCGCCGGGGCGGACCAGGCCGGTCTGGTAGGCGATGACCACCAATTGGGCGCGGTCTCGGGCGCTGAGCTTCGCCATCGCCCGGTTGACGTGCGTCTTGGCGGTCAGCGGCGACACGAACAGCCGCTGGGCGATCTCGTCGTTGGATAGCCCGCCCGCCACCAGAGCGAGCACCTCACGCTCACGCTCGGTGAGCGCCTCGAGCTGGGACGGCACGGCCGAGCAGGGGTTCTCGGGGGAGGCGAGGAACCGGCCGATGAGCTTCTTGGTGGCCGCGGGCGAGAGCAGGGCCTCGCCGGCGGCCACGGTCCGGATCGCGTCGAGCAGCCCGTCCGGGTCCACCCCCTTGCCGAGGAACCCGCTGGCGCCGGCGCGCAGCGCCTCCAGCACGTACTCGTCGATCTCGAAGGTGGTCAGGATCAGGATCCGCACGCCGGCCAGCCGCTCGTCCCCGGCGATCCGCCGGGTTGCCTCCAGGCCGTCCATTTCCGGCATCCGGATGTCCATCAGCACCAGGTCGGGATGGACCTGCCTGGCCAGCTCGACCGCTTCGGCGCCGGTGGTCGCCTCCCCCACCACCTCGAGATCGTCGGCGGAGTCGATCAACACCCGGAACCCGGCCCGGATCAGCTTCTGGTCGTCGGCCAGCACGACTCGTACCGTCATCCGCGCTCACGACCAGTCTGGCTCGGCGCGTCTGCCGCCGCGCGACGACCCAGACCGGTCGCCCGACCCGTCTGGGTGGCGGGGAGCACCGCCCGGACCTGGAATCCACCGCCCTGGCGGGGACCGGCGGACATCCGCCCACCGGCGGCCGAGACCCGTTCCCGCATGCCGCGCAGGCCGTAGCCCGTGGACACCGACGGGACGTCGCGCTGCGTGGAAGGGGCCTCGTTGTCCACTTCGACGGTGAGCTGCCGTGGGTGGTACGACAGCCGGATCCAGACCGCCTCGCCACCGTGCTTGTGCGCGTTGGTCAGGGACTCCTGCAGCAGCCGGTAGGCGGCCAGATCCACCGGGGCCGGCAGCGGGTACATCCGGCCGACGCGCCGCCAGGTCACCCGCAACCCGGCGCCACGGAACGATTCGATCAACTCCTCCATCCTTCCCAACCCCGGCACCGGCTCGGTCGGCGCGGTCACGTCCTCGTCCTCGCGCAGGACTCCCAGTACGGTGCCGATCTCGTCCAGTACCGTCTGGCTGGCGCGCCGGACATGGCCCAGCGCCTCCTGCGCCCCTTCCGGATTGGTGCGCAGCACATGGCCGGCGACCCCGGCCTGCACGTTGATGACCGCTATGTGGTGCGCCATCACGTCATGCAGGTCCCGGGCGATCCGCAGCCGGTCCTCGGCCAACCGCCTGCGGGTCTCCTCCTCCCGACTCTGCTCCGCGCGCCTGGCTCGCTCCTCCGCCGCGAGCACGTAGTCGCGGTTGCTGCGGATCGCGTCGCCGACCGCGGCGGCCAGGCCGCTCCAGAGAACGAGTACCACCTTGTCCGGATCCAGCACGGTGCCTCTGGTCGAGTACAGCGCGCCGCCGACCAGGACCAGCGCGGTGAACGACCCGGCGAGCACCGCGGTGAGCCGGTTCGTGCTCACCGCCACGGTGTAGACGGCGATGACCACGGCGAGCGTGGCCAGCCCCTGGGCCGTGTTCAGCGCCACCGACAGGGCCGTGGCCGCGGTGCTGACCGCCAGGACCGTCAACGGGTAGCGCCGGCGCAGGGCCAGCGCGCCGCAGAGCACGGCGCTGAACGCGGCCTGGCCCAGTCCCAGCCGCGCCTGCCCGCTCAGCGGAGCCAGCAGCGGATGCGACACGCTGATGACAAACAGACAGACGGCGATAATGCCATCGAACAGGTACGGGTGCAGCCGCGATGCCTTCCGCACCAGCGCCACCGTCCCCATACCACAACGCTACGTCACGGGAAGCGGGGCCGGTCTGCTCCGCTGCGGCCGCCGGGCGGTGGCTGAGGCACGCCGAACGGGACGCCGGTGACGTCGCGGCAGGAACGGGTTTTTGTCGGTACGCGTCGCTACAGTGTCGCCCGTCACGAGGATCGAGGAGGCGGTAGTGACGGACGCGGTTGGGACGGACGCGGTTGGGACGGACGCGGTAGTGACAGACGCGCTGAGCGACGAGACCCCGATGGACGTCGACGAGGAGACGTTCGTCTTCCCCGCCGCGTGGCGCAAGTTCGTCCTGCCGCGCCGGGGCGGCTCGCCCGGGCCGGTGCTCGCCACCGACGCAGCCGGCGGGGAGGAGCTGATGCGGGCGGCCAAGGCCAGCATCGAGGCATATACCCACCCGGCCAACGACCCCGAGCTGATCGCCGCCGCGACGGGCTACCTCGCCGACCCGACGACCGGCTCGGCGACCGGTGCGGGCGTGGTGGCCGGCCTGGTCGCGGCGCACATCGGCCGCAACGAGCGTGAGCGGCTGCCCACGGTGGCCGACGCCTGGGTGGCATCGCGGGGCGTCGTCTTCGCGGCCGAGGCCGTCGTCCAGCTGGCCGGAGTGCAGTTCGACAGCACCTGGACCGGCGGTCGCCGCATCGATCCGCGCGTGCTGCGCCACCCCGGTGGCGGATGGACCTACTTTCCCCACTGGGAGGCCGTGGCCGGGCGGGTGCGGGCGATGCTGGCCGTGGCGTCCGAGGATGAGTACGCCACGGCGATCGCCGCCCTGGAGGGCCTGCGTTCGCAGTCGCCGGAGTGCCGGGTCGCCACCTCGTTCCTGCTGCCGACCCAGCGGGCCTGGGTGGACGCCGACTGCGCGGAGCTGACCCGCATCGGCGATCAGTACCTGTGGAAGGTGCTGTGGTGCTCGGCGAGCAGCGGCGAGCAGCTCGGTCTGCTCGGGCCGGCGGTCAACCCGTGGTGGATGGCGGGGGACACGACGGGGCTGGCCACCGCCACCGACGGCGTCGGGCCGGCGGTCGCGCCGCATCTGCTTCCGGCACTGGACAGCGCGCACGTGGACGCCGACCGGCAACGGCGCATCCTCGCCGCGATCGCGCGCTTTCCCACCGACGAGGCGTTCGCCAGCCTGATCGCCCGCCTCGACCGCAAGTACGTCACCCCGGCCGCGCTGGAGGCCGCCCGGCGGTTCCCCCGCCGCGCGCTGCGCCTGCTCGCCGCCGACGGCACGCGTGCCGCCGCCGATCTGCTGCGCGCTCACGTGCTGGCCCATCGGGAACTGGCCACCGCCCAGCTCGCCGGCCTGGCACCGACCGAGCGGGCACGGGTGGAGGCCATCCTCACCGAGTCGGCGCCGGTCCCCGAGGCGCCCGCGCGGTCGCTGCCGCCCGTGCTGGTCACGCCGCCCTGGACGGTCAAACGCAAGGCGGCCAAGCCGATCGTGGTGGACGGGCTCGAGTTCACCGGCGAACCGGTCATCGCGTGGGCACTGGGCGAACAGGAGCGCTGGGCCACGCCGGACCTGTCACCCCGGTGGTGGCGGCTCAACGATTCGATAGAGACCGCGCTCGAGCAGTACCGTGCCGGCACGCTGCGGCAGGACCGCCAGGTGAGCCTCATGTTCACCGGGCCGGACGAGCTCGTCGCGTCGCTGCTGCCGGACTGGCGGCCCGGCCAGCTCTGGGGGGCCGACCTGTTGCTGGCTCCGCTCATCGCCCGGCACGGGCTGGCCGCGCTGCCGGTCAGCCTCGATCTGGCCGGGAAGGTGCCGACCGCCAACAGCAAACTGCTGCTGCCGTACGCCAGCGTCGAGGTCGTCGCGCACATGGCCAGCCTGCTGGGCCGGCTCAAGTCGCTGCGCGGGTTGGCCATGAGCTGGCTGGAGCGGCACTGGGCGTACGCGGCCCGGGCGCTGGTGCCCGCGGCACTGGGCAAGGCCGGCCCCGCCCGGCGGGCGGCCGAGGAGGCGCTGCGGCTGGTCGCGGTACGGCACCGTGACGGGGTGCTGGCGGCCGCCGACGGGTACGGGCAGCCGGCCCGGGCGGGGGTGGAGGCGCTGCTGAACGTCGACCCGCTGCGGCTGCTACCGGCCCGCGTCCCGGCCCTGCCCTCGTGGGCGGAGCCGGGCCTGCTGCCCCGGATCCTGCTCAAGGACCGCTCGGCGGCGCTCGGCGACCGGGCCACCCGGCACCTGTGCACCATGCTGGCCATCTCCAAGCCCGGCGACGTTTACGCCGGCGTGCCGCTGGTCCGCGACCTGTGTGACCGGCACTCGCTGGCCGAGTTCGGATGGGCCCTGTTCAACCAGTGGCAGCTGGTCGGCGCACCGGCGAAGGAGGGGTGGCCGCTGCAGGCGCTGCGGTGGCTCGGCGACGACGAGACCGTCCGGCGCCTGTCGCCGGTGATCCGGGCCTGGCCCGGTACGGGGGGCCACGCGAAGGCCCTGGTCGGCCTCGACATTCTCACCGAGATCGGCTCCGACCTGGCGCTGATGCACCTGCACAGCATCGCGCGGAAGGTGAAGTTCAAGGCGTTGAGGGACCGGGCCGAGCAGAAGGTGGCCGAGGTCGCCGCCGGGCTCGGCCTGACCGCCGAGCAGCTCGCCGACCGGCTGGTGCCCGACTTCGGCCTCGACGCGAACGGGTCGTTGACCCTGGACTACGGTCCCCGCCGGTTCATCGTCGGCTTCGACGAGCAGCTCAAGCCCTACGTGGCCGACGAGTCCGGCGCGCGCCGCAAGGCGCTGCCCAAGCCGGGTGCCCACGACGACCGACAGCTGGCCCCCGCGGCGTACCAGCGGTTCAGCGGCCTGAAGAAGGACGTGCGCGCCGTCGCCGCCGACCAGATCCGCCGGTTGGAGGCCGCCATGGTCGCCCAGCGACGGTGGGCGGCCGCCGATTTCCGCGACTATTTCGTGGCGCATCCGCTGCTGTGGCACATCGTGCGCCGCCTGCTGTGGACGGCGACGGTCGGCGACGGGGAGCCGGTGGCGTTCCGGGTCGCCGAGGACCGCACCTTCGCCGACCTGGCCGACGACGGGTACGAGCTACCGGCGGACGCCACCGTCGGGCTGGCCCATCCGGTGCTCCTCGGTGAGCGGGTGGCGGCCTGGTCGGAGGTGTTCGCCGACTACGCGATCCTGCAGCCGTTCCCGCAACTGGGCCGGCCAGTGTACGAGCTGACCGACGACGAACGGGCCGCGACCGGGCTGGGCCGGTTCACCGGGCTGAAGGTGGCCACCACCACGCTGCTCGGGCTGGAGCGGCGGGGTTGGCTGCGCGGAGAGCCGCAGGACGCCGGCGTGCAGGCCTGGATGTGGCGGCCCACCCCGGCCGGCCGGGCCGTCGTGGTCGATCTGGACCCCGGCATCCCGATCGGCGCACCGGACATGCTGCCCGATCAGATGATCCACTCGATCTGGGTCAACGGCAGGCCGCGGGGTGACTGGCTGCCGCGCAACCCCAGCCACCGCTTCGGCGAGCTGGACCCGATCACCGCCTCGGAGACGCTGCGCGACCTGACGGAGGTACTGGTGCGATGAGTCCCCGCGGCCGAGGAACAGAGGTGTAACCGTGCGACAGACCCGCCTTGACACGGCCCGGATCCGGGCGGCTCGCGGAATGATCGACCCGACCTTCCTGGACACTCCGCTCTACCGCTGCGAGGCGCTGGAACCCGACCTCGGGTGCTCGGTGAGCATCAAACTCGAGACGGCCAACCCGGTCCGCAGCTTCAAGGCTCGCGGCACCGAGTTGGTCGCCAGCCTGCTGGTCGACAATGGCGCACGAGCCGCGGTGTGCGCCAGCGCGGGCAACCTGGGCCAAGCCCTCGCCTGGTCGGGTCGCCGCCGCGGGCTCGACGTCACCGTCGTGGCATCCCGCTTCGCGCCCGCCACCAAGCTTCATCGCATCCGCGCGTTGGACGCCAGGTTGGAGCTCGTGGACGGCGACTTCGACCTGGCTCGCGAGCGGGCGGCGGCCGTCGCGCGGCACGACGGCATCCGGCTGGTCGAAGACAGCCTGGACATCGAGACTTGCGAGGGTGCGGCGACCATCGGCCTGGAACTGGTGGACGCCGCGCCGTCCTTCGACACCGTGCTGATCGCTCTCGGCGGCGGGGCGATGGCCACCGGTGTGGGCCATGTGATGAAGGCGTTGGCGCCCGACGTCGAGGTGATCTGCGTCCAGCCGCTCGGCGCACCGGCGATGACCCGCTCCTGGCACCAACGGCGCGTCGTCACCACCGAATCGACCAACACCATCGCCGACGGCGTCGCCGGCCGACGCCCCATTCCGGCCGTCCTGGACGACCTCCTCGTGGTCGCCGACGACGCCGTCCTGGTCCAGGAGGCGTCGATCATCAACGGTATTCGGATGCTTCTCGACCACGCCGGCCTCGTCGTCGAGCCGTCGGCCGCGCTCGGTATCGCAGCGATCCTCGAAAATCGTGACCGCTTCGCCGGCCGGCACGTGGTCACCATCGTCTGCGGCAGCAACGTCGACCTGGATGCCTATCACCGCTGGATCGGCGCGGCCCCCACCGGCAGGCCTTGACGTTCACTCACGGCCGCGAGCCGTATCCTCGATCGATCAGGGGCAGGCCGCGAGCATCGTCCAGTTGGTCGACACCGTTACCGGGGCGGCCCATCAACGGCTGCTACGCGCGAGCCGCGTGGATCAGATCGCCTTCTTCCTCGCCGGCGTGATCGTCTCCACCGTCGTGCAGCTGATGGCGAGTTGGCTATAGGCACCCCCAACGAAGCGGATGCCGGGTTCAGCAGCAGGAGGCCGCCGCCGGTGGATGTTCGGTGTCGTCGCCGGCGGTGGATTCGCCGCCGCAGCATGGGCTGTCGGCGGCCTTCGTCAAATTGTCGGCGTCCCCCTTGACCACGTAGACCTCCCACGGCTCGTTACCCGGGCCGTGGACCCAGACCTTGTCCTGCAGCGCGTAGCAGCAGGTCGTGTTGTCTTCGGCCAGGGTGACCAGTCCGGATTCGGTCAGCCGGCCGGCGGCATCGTTGACTTCCTCCTCGGTGAAGACCTCGATGCCGAGGTGGTCCATCACGGTGGGCTGGTTGGACTCGCCTTCGAGCAGGACGAGCTTGAGCGGTGGCTGCTCGATGGCGAAGTTCGCGTACCCGGGGCGGCGCTTGGTCGCCTCGACGCCGAACAGCTTCGAGTAGAACTCAACGGAGCCTTCCAGGTCCGGGACCCGCAGGGCGAGTTGGACACGGGACACGACCGCACCTCCTTGTTTAGACATCTGTCTAGGCAGAGACTTGCATGCTGTCTAGACGGTTGTCAAACTAGATGAGTGTCTAGACAAGAGCTTCCGGTCCTCGACGCCGCCTGCTGCGCACCGCTGACCGGCGAGGCGCTGTCCGACGAGTCGGCCGCCGAATTGGCGAAGGGCTTCAAGGCGCTGGGTGACCCGGTCCGGCTGCGGCTGCTGTCGCTGATCGCCTCCCGCAAGGGTGGCGAGGTGTGCGTGTGCGAGCTGACCGACGCGTTCACCCTGACCGGGCCGACGATCTCCCATCACCTGCGGGTGCTGCGCGAGGCGGGGCTGATCGACTGCCAGCGGCGCGGCACCTGGGTCTACTACTGGATCCTCCCGGCCAAGCTGGCCGCGCTGTCGCAGCTGCTCGACGTCTCGGGCGCGGCAGCCCCGGCCTCGGTATGAACCGCGGCCTGGCCCGGCGCGCCTCCGCCGAATTCGCCGGTACCGGCCTGCTGGTCGCCGCCGTGGTCGGATCCGGGATCGCCGCGGCCCGCCTCTCACCGCACGATGCCGGCCTGCGACTGCTGGAGAACGCGCTGGCGACCGCGCTGGCCCTGGGTGCACTGATCCTGATCTTCGGGCCGGTGTCCGGCGCTCACTTCAACCCGGTGGTCTCCGGCGTCGACTGGTGGTTGGGACGACGTGCCCGCACCGGGCTCACCGGCGGCGAACTCGGCGCCTACCTGGTGGCTCAGATTGCCGGCGCGGTGGGCGGCGCCGTCCTCGCGGATGTCATGTTCGGCCTGCCGGCGGTCACCTGGTCGCAGACCCGTCGCGATGGCGCGCACCTGTGGCTGGCCGAACTCGTCGCCACGGCCGGGCTCGCCCTGCTGATCTTCGCCCTGGCCCGCTCCGGACGGGCCACGGCGGCGCCGGCGGCGGTCGGCGCCTACATCGGCGCGGCGTACTGGTTCACCTCATCGACCTCGTTCGCCAACCCTGCCGTGACCGCTGGCCGCATGTTCACCGACTCCTTCGCCGGCATCGCCCCGTCCTCGGCGCCGGCCTTCATCGCCGCGCAACTGCTCGGCGGCCTGGCCGCCATCGCCGGACTGGCCTGGTGGTACCCGTCCGCCGGCCGGGCCGCCCGGGCCGTCGTCGTGCCGCAGACCGAGCAGGAGGTTTCAACCCAATGATCGACCCGGCGCCAGGCTCCGAGCTGCCCACCGTCTCGATCGCCGCGATGACCGATCCGCACGCCCCGTCGGTACTCGACATCTACCGGCAGGGCATCGCCACCGGACACGCCACCTTCGAGACCGAGACTCCCACCTGGGACGCGTTCACCGCGACCCGGCTACCGGAGCACCGCTACGTTGCCGTTGGCGACCGGGGCGAGGTGCTGGGGTGGGTCGCCTGTAGCCGGGTCAGCGACCGCTGCGTGTACGCGGGCGTGGTGGAGCATTCCGTGTACGTCCATCCGGATGCGCGCGGCCGTGGCGTCGGTCGGGCTCTGCTCCAAACCCTCATCGACTCCACCGAACGCGCCGGGATCTGGACCATCCAATCGGGGGTGTTCCCGGAAAACACCGCGAGCCTGGCCCTGCACGGGACCTGCGGCTTCCGGGTCGTCGGCACCCGGGAACGGGTCGGCCGTCACCACGGCCGCTGGCGCGACGTGGTCGCCATCGAACGCCGCAGCCCCACCATCGACTGAAGGAACCGAATATGAGCGACAGACCGAGCGTGCTGTTCGTCTGCGTCCACAACGCCGGCCGTTCCCAGATGGCCGCCGGGTGGCTACGGCAGCTGGCCGGCGACCGGATCGAGATCCGCTCGGCGGGTACCGCACCGGCCGGGCAGGTCAACCCGGTCGCGGTGGCCGTGATGCGCGAGGTCGGCATCGACATCACCGACCAGGTACCCAGGGTGCTCGACGTCGCCGCCGCGCGCGGCAGCGACGTCATCATCACCATGGGCTGCGGCGACGCTTGCCCCCACTTCCCCGGCAAGCGCTACGAGGACTGGAAGCTCGACGACCCCGCCGGGCAACCCATCGACACCGTACGGCGCATCCGCGACGAGATCCGCGACCGGATCCAGGTTCTGACCGGGCAGTTGCTGACCGACTGACGGATACGGGATCGCCGCCCGCCACGCCGGACCGGGACCGACCCCGAAGCGGATGCTGGGGCCGCACGGGCCGGGATCCGACCTTCCGGTACCGGCCGGCGGTAGCGTGGACCGATGGCAGTGCGTGTGGAAAAGACGGCCCTTCCCGGAATCGGGACACGCCACGACATCCTCACCGGGTCCGGGCGCCGGATAGGCGTGATCTCCCGGCGCGGCGGTGGACGGCGGGACCTGGTCGTGTCCGACTATGACGACCCGGACGCGTGCACGGCGCAGGTACCGCTCACCGATGACGAGTCGGACACCCTGGCCGAGCTGCTCGGCTCCTCGGTGGTGCTGTCCCGGCTGTCCCGCCTGGCCGACGACGTCGAGGGGCTGTTCACCGAACAGATCGCGCTCGGCAGCGGCTCACCCTGGGCGCGGCGGCGACTCGCCGACACCCAGGCCCGCACCCGTACCCGCGCCTCGATCGTGGCGGTCATCCGGGATCGTGACGTACACCCGTCGCCCGGGCCCGAATTCGTCTTCGCCGACGGCGACGTGGTCGTGGCGGTGGGTACCCGGGAAGGGTTGGATCGGCTCGTCTCGATCCTGTCCGGCCAGCAGGCGTGAGCGACCCGGTCCTGCTGATCGAGCTCGGCGCGGTCCTGCTCGGGCTGGGTCTGCTGGGCCGGTTCGCCCGCCGCTGGGACATCTCGCCGATCCCGCTGTACCTGCTCGGCGGGCTGGCCTTCGGCCACGGCGGCCTGCTGCCCCTGTCCGCCAGCGAACAGTTCCTGTCGATCGTCGCCGAGATCGGCGTGATCCTCCTGCTGCTCATGCTCGGTCTGGAGTACAACGCCGACGAACTGCTCGGCAACCTGCGCGCCGCGGCCCCCGCCGGGGTGGTTGACGGGCTGCTCAACGCCCTGCCCGGTGCCGGGCTGGCGCTGCTGCTGGGGTGGGGGCCGACCGGGGCCGTGGTGCTGGCCGGGGTCACCTGGGTGTCCTCCTCCGGAGTGATCGCCAAGGTGATCGGCGACCTGGGGCGGCTGGGCAACCGGGAGACACCCACCATTTTGTCGGTACTGGTCATCGAGGACCTGGCGATGGCCCTGTACCTGCCGATCCTGACCGCGCTGCTGGCCGGCAGAGGGCTCTCGGGTGGGCTGGTCGCGCTGGTCATCGCCCTGGCCGTGGTGACCGGGGTGCTGGCGGCCGCCACCAGGTACGGCCGGGCGATCAGCGCGGCGGTCGGCGCCGACGACCCCGAGGCCCTGCTGCTCGGGGTGCTGGGGCTCACCCTGCTGATCGCCGGGCTCGCCGACCGGGTGCAGGTCTCCGCGGCGGTGGGCGCCTTCCTGGTCGGCATCGCCCTGTCCGGTTCGGTCGCGCACAACGCGGCGGCCCTCATCGCGCCGCTCCGCGACCTGTTCGCGGCGATCTTCTTCGTCTCGTTCGGGTTGTCGACCGACGCCCGGCAGATTCCCCCGGTGCTGCTGGCCGCGGCCGGCCTGGCGGTGGTCACCACGATCACCAAAGTGCTCACCGGGTACCTGGCGGCCAGGCGCGCCGGCATCGGCCGGCCGGGCCGGTGGCGGGCCGGCCTGACGCTGGTACCGCGCGGCGAGTTCTCCATCGTGATCGCCGGTCTGGCCGCCGCGTCGACGGTGGCGAACCCACGCATCGCGCCGCTGGCCACCGCGTACGTGCTGATCACCGTGGTGGTCGGTCCACCGCTGGCCCGGGTACCCGACCTCGCCTGGTTCAAGCGGAAGCTGGGCCGGCCACGCAACCCGGCCGCGTCCGCACCGCCACCCGACGCATCCATCGGAAACCGCACCGGCAACGAGGCCGGGTGATCGCGGGTGCCGCTCCGCTGTCGCGTCCGGGGTGACGCCGCTGCCGGCCGGCGGCGTCACCCCGTGGCGCCGGGTCAGGAGGCGACGATCCCCTCGCCACCGGTCGCGCCGGGTACGGTGACCGATCCGATCTCGGTCAGGGCGCCGTCCCGGGTCACCCGGTACTCGTCGACGACGCCGGCCGCACCGGTCTGGGCGTACAGGTACCGGCCGTCGGACGACACGGTCGCGTCCACCGTGCCCGGGTCGGTGCCGGTGGTGCCCAGCGGCGTGAGGCTGCCGTCCGGCCGGCCCTGGTAGCCGGACAGGGTGCCGCTGCCCGCGTTCGACAGGTAGAAGTGCCCGTCGGTGACCACGATCCAGCAGGTGGCCGCCTGCCCCGTGGGCGTACGGGAGAGGTAGGTGAGTTTGCCGTCGCGGCCGAGCGCGAAGGTGGCCGCGGCGTTCGGGCCGGCCTCCGCGACCACCACGCGACCGCGCGAGTCGAAGGCGACCGCGAACGGCACCGCGTCCGGGTCGGAGTTGACCACCGGCTTGGCGGCCAGCCCGCCGAACCGGTCAACGCCGAACACCTCGATGTCGTTACCGTCGGCCTTGGTCGTCACCAGCAGCTTGCCGCCGTCGGGCGTGAACGCGACCTGACCCGGCGTGTGGGTGAATTCGTTGGCGTCCGTGACGGGCTCCAGCCCGAGGGCACGGTGCCAGGTGGGGACGCGTACCAGAAGGTCGCCCACGCGCAGGAAACCCTGCACCGATCCGCCGCTGCGCGCGTTGAGCACGTAGACGAGGTTGCCATGCACGGCGACGCTGACCGGGAAGTCACCGCCGGTCGAGATCTGCTGGCGGCGCGTGAGCTTGTCGCCGTGCACGTCGAATACGCTGATGGTGTTGCTGCCGGCGTTGACGGCGTAGAGCAGGCCGTGAGCGCGGTCGTAGGCCAGCGAGCCCTGCGAGGCGAGGTGATCGACGACGGAGCCGTTCAGCGCTCCGCCTCGACCGCCGGTCTGATAGGTACCGGCCCGGCGCAGGCTGCCGTCCACGCCACGGTCGTAGGCGACAACCGCGTTGCCGCTCACGTTGTCGGTCTGGACGAACAGCGCACCGGCGGTGGAATGCGACGGCGAGGCCGCCGCGGGCGCGGCGACCAGCGCGGTGGCCGCCAGCGCCAGGCCGGCGATTCCGGTGATTCGAGCGGTGCTACCCATGACTTCTCCTCTGGGGTCTACCTGTCGGACGCATGGTTGGCATCGGGCACCCCCGGCGTCTTACCGCCGGGCGCGCTCCCATGCCGGCCGTTAAGTGGTCCGTAACCTCTTGCGGTCAGGGCCGGTAACGGTGCGGGCGTCGACCGCGACCCGGTCGACGACGCGGCGACTCGTAGGATCGCTGCGTGGTGGTGCCTGTGAACCCTGGCGTGGACGGGAGTCACGCTTCGCCGCGCCGGCTCGATCCGGAGTCGGACGCGTGGGTGCGGTCGCTCGGCGGCGTGGGAGCCGAGCGGGAGGCCGCTCTGTCCCGGCTGCACGGTCTGCTGCTGCGGGTGGCGCGCGGCGAACTGCGGCGCCGCGCTGGGCAGCTGCGCGTCGAGGGTCCCGAGTTCGAGGACCTGGCTCACCAGGCCGCCGACGACGCACTGCTGGCGATCGTCGGGAAGCTCGGTCAGTTCCGTGCGGAGAGCCAGTTCACCACCTGGGCATACCGGTTCGTCGTCTTCGAGGTGTCGACCAAGGTCGGCCGGCACTTCTGGCGCGATCCCGAGGTGCGGATGGACGCCGAGGACTGGGACCGGCTGCCGGACCGCTTCGGGCTGGCGCCGGCCACGCAGTCCGAGTGGCGGGAGCTGATGGACGCGCTGCGTCACGCGGTGGACACGGAACTCACCGACCACCAGCGGCAGGTGTTCGTCGCGCTCGTGCTCAACGCCGTTCCGCTGGACGCCCTGGTCGCGCGGCTGGGCACCAACCGGAACGCGATCTACAAGACCATGTTCGACGCCAGACGCAAGTTGCGGGCCGCGCTGGTCGCTGGCGGGTATCTGCACCAGGACACTGCGGGGCGTTCATGAGCGACTGGTCGGCAATCGATCGTTTCCTGCACACCGATCCGCGCGACGTGGGGTGCGAGGAGGCGATGGGCATCCTGCACGTCTACGTTGACCTCGCGGTCACGGACCCCGTCGAGGCGGCTCGCCGGTACCCGGGCGTCGCGGCTCACCTGCGCGCGTGTGGCCCCTGCGAGCAGGACTTCGAGGGGCTGTTGCACGCCGTGCGCGACCCGACGGAGTGACCGCTCGCGCCCTGGTCAGGATCCCGGCGGCATCGGGATCCGCCAGGACAGGGACCCCCGTAGATCCAGCCACATGTCCGACGGGGTACGCACGACACGCGCGTTGACCTCACCGCAGTCCGGGCACCGCACAACCAGGCCGGGTCCGTGATCGTAGACGTGCCGCTCCGCGAACCGTCCCACCCCACCGCACGAAACGCAGGTCAGCACGATGGTCGAGACCTCGGCCCGGAACGCCTCGGCAAGTGCGCCGGCGACGGCGTTGCCGTCGACATATCCCGACTTCCCGTCATCGTCGATGGTCATCTCAGCCTCCCGTCGGGCCGAATCGTTCGGTCCGGATCGCGGATTGGTCATACCCCTGAGCCACCAGCAATCCGGCCACCGCCTCCACGAACGCGGTAGGGCCGCAGACGTAGGCCCGAACGTCCGATCGGGGTGGCAGATTGACGCCCATGACATCGTCCGGGCCGATCCGACCCACCGGCCGGCTGGTTCCCTCCGGCGCCGAACGCGTGTACAGCAGCGACACGTTGAGCCCATCGCCCTGCCCGGACAGCCGGGACAGCTCCTCGGCGTAGAACACCTCGTCCGGGGAGCGCACCGAGTACAGCAGCGCGAACGCGGTCGGGCTGCCCACCCGGGCCCGCTGCCGTACCATCGCCATCAGCGGCACGATGCCCGATCCGCCCGCGATCAGCAGCACCGGCCCGGACTCCTCGGGGCGCCAGACGAACCAGCCACCGACCGGTCCACGCAGCTCCACCTCGTCGCCGGCCCGCATCTCTCCCACCAGATAGGGCGACACCTCACCGTCTCGGACCCGCTGGACGGTCAGCTCGACCCGTTGTCCGTCCGGCGGGCTCGCGATCGAGTAGCTGCGTTCGGCCTGGTACCCGTCCTCGGCGGTCAGTCTCACGTCGACGTGCTGACCGGCCAGGTGGCCCGACCAGCCGGACGCGTCGAAGACAATCGTGCGCGTCGTCGCGGTCTCCTCGCGGAAATCCTCGGCCTTGGCGGGCAACCAGTGCATGGGCTGCGCGGCCACGCGACTCAGTCTCCCGTGTAGCGCTGCTCGCGCCACGGGTCGCCGTAGTTGTTGTACCCCATGGTCTCCCAGAATCCCGGGGTGTCCTCGGCACGCAGTTCGATCCCGCAGACCCACTTCGCCGACTTCCAGAAGTACAGGTGCGGTACCAGCAGCCGGGCCGGCCCACCGTGTTCGCCGGGGATGTCCTCGCCCTCGTACCGGTAGGCGATCCAGGCCTTTCCGTCCCGCAGATCGGCCAGGGGCAGGTTGGTCGAGTAGCCGCCATAGGAGTGCACCAGCGCGTGGGTCGCCGAGGTGCCGACGGATGAGAGCAAGGTGTCCAGTGAGACGCCTTCCCACCGGGTCCCCAGTTTCGACCACTTGGTCACGCAGTGGATGTCGAGGGTCGGTTGCTCGCTGGGCAGGTCAAGCAGTTCCTGCCAGCGCCAGGCGTGCCGCCCCCCCGTCTCATCGGTGATCGTGAACCGCCACTGGTCCAGCGGGATCTCGGGGGTGGGGCCGGCGGACAGCACCGGGAAGTCCCGCGTCAGGTACTGCCCGGGCGGAAGCTTCGGTGCGGACGGGTCACGCCTGCCCTTGAATCCCCGGGTCACCACACCGGCCATGCACACCCTCCGATCGGCGCCGAGCGATCCGAGCGGTCGCCGGAAGCCCACGACGATGACCGGCGGCGGCGCGCGCCGGTCCGGGACCCGCCTACCCACTCAAGTGGGACCCAAACGGCGAACGAACCCGGCTCCGCTTCGCGGGCCGGTCCGGCACGATGAGATCAAAGATCGCTCGACCGGCGGCCCCTCCCCCATCGTTTTCACTTATCGCGGGCATAAGCCGTTCGAATCAAACGCCGGCCGGCCGTTGAGTACGCTCGCAGGGCGCCATCTGGATCAGGTCGCGGACGGCATGCCGTCGCGACCGGCAGATGGGAAGGCGGATGAACCCGAACGGGTGCGCGGTGACCACTCCCCGCGTTGATCACCAATCACACTAGGCTCGCGAGAGACCGGAGACATGAGTACTGCAGACCAGACTGTCCACGCCGACGTTCTCGTCATTGGCTTCGGCAAGGGGGGCAAGGCCGTCGCCGCGAAGCTGGGTCGGCTCGGCAAACGCGTCGTGGTGGTGGAGCGCTCGGCGCGCATGTACGGCGGCACCTGCCCCAATGTGGGCTGCGTACCGACGAAGGGACTCGTCCACCGCTCCCACAAGCGGCGGCCAGAGGACCGGGCGCAGGACTGGTACGAGCGGTCGGTCCGGGAGGTCCAGTCCATCCGGGAAATGATGCGTCAGGGCAACTTCGACACGTTGGACAGCCTGGACACGGTGACGGTGATCACGGGTCGCGCCACCTTCCTCGACCCGCACTCCGTGAGCGTCGTCACCTCCGACGATCGCCTCACCGTCACCGCCGACACTGTGTTGATCAACACTGGTTCCGAGCCGGTCGTCCCGAACATTCCGGGGCTGGCCGCCAGTCGCCGTACTCTGTCGAGCACCGACCTCATCGAGACGACCACCCTGCCGAAGCGGCTGGCGGTCCTGGGCGGCGGGTACCTCGGCATCGAGTTCGCCTCGATCTATGGCGCGTTCGGCTCCGAGGTCACCATCCTCGAACACGCGGACCGGATCCTGTCCCGCGAAGACGATGACGTGGCCGCCACGGCCGAAGGCATCCTGACCGGTGAGGGCATCCACATCATCACCGGCGCACAGGTGATCGAGGTACGCGACGGCGAACAGGGTGCGACGATCCTGTACGGCAAGGACGGCCAGCAACACAGCATCGACGTCGACGCCATCCTCTCCGCCGCCGGTCGCATACCGGCAACGCACGACCTCGGACTGGACGCCGCCGGCATCAGGACCACCTCGGCCGGTGCCATCGAGGTCGACGAGCACCTGCGCACGAGCCAGCCGCACATCTACGCCCTCGGCGATGTCCGGGGCGGGCCGCAGTTCACCTACCTGTCGCTCGACGACAGCCGCGTCGTGCTCGACCAACTCACCGGTCAGGCACGGCGCTCGACGACCGACCGGCTGGCCGTGCCGCACACCCTGTTCATGACTCCTCCGCTGGCAACCGTGGGAATGACCGAGAAGGAGGCCCGCGCGGCGGGTTACCGCGTCGCGATCGCCAGTCAGCCCGTCGCCGAGATCCTGGCGATGCCTCGGGCGTACGCGGTCGAAGAGACCCGGGGCATGATGAAATTCGTGATCGACGCCAGCACCGACGAGATCCTCGGCGCCGCACTGCTCAGCGTGGACGCGCAGGAAATCATCAACACTGTCGCGCTCGCGATCCGGCACGGGATCACGGCGACCGAGCTGCGCGACGCCGTCTACACCCATCCCAGTTCGACCGAGGCGCTCAACGACGTACTCGCCACCATCGTGCGGACCGACGAACCGTAGAGCGGCTGATTTTCGCCAGGCTGTTCGCCCGGACGTCGTCCGGGCGAACAGCCTGTTCCGGGCGGCGACCGCGCCGCAGCCGCTTCGGTGCGCGAAGCTCCACCGCGAGCCACCGACCCGACCACGAGCGTTCACGTCCGATAACCGCCAGACCCGCTACCCGCCCGGCGCTTTGATGGGCCCATGACCAACGCGCATCACGAACACGTCCTGCACTTCCGCTCGCTGCACCGTCCCGACCGGCCGCTGGTGCTGCCCAACGCCTGGGACTGCAACCCCGGTCAGTGCAGGCCGTCGGGGTCGCAGTACTCGACTTCGTTGGTCGGCTGGAAGGGGCCGATGATGATCCCGCGTTGGAAGGCGCCGCCGCGCAGGACGTTGTCGGCCGCGGCCTGCAGGGTGAACTGTTGCAGGACCTTGAGGGAATGCCCGGCGATCCGGGTGGGCCGGCGAACCTCGTACAGCGGCGACCAGGGGCATTCGTAGTAGCAGGTGCTGCCTCCGCGAGTGCGGTAGTAGACCACGTCACCGGCGGCAACGGCGACGTCGATCTGCGCCTTGAGCGCGAGGGTCGCGGCCGGGTCGGGATCGTACTGCCACAACTCCGCGATCGCCTGCTTGGCCTTGCGGTCACCCTGCCAGCGTCGAACGGTGGCACGGTCGGTCAGGCACCACGGATCGAATCGAGATCCGCCGGGCATGGTGGCGATGTCCGGCCGCGGGACCGGACGCAGCTCCTGGTAGCTGACCAGCAGCCGCGGCATCGCGGCGAGTTGTCCAATGTGGAACCACAACTCCAGGGCGTTCTTCAGGTTGTTCTCGATCAGTTCGTGCAGCCCCGGGTGGTGGCGCTCGGTGCGCAGGCTCACCGCGTAGTCGGCGGCGGTGGCGGCCCGCACGGCGAGCTGGTTGAGCTGGTTGACGGCCGGCTGATGCTGCTTCGGCACACCGGCATGCCGCAGCGTGTGCAGGGCGACCTCGATGTGCTCGCGGACCGGTGGGATGGCGGCCAGCAGCGCGGCGAGATGTTCGGCGGGGCATGGTTCGACCCGCGCCCACGCGGGCAACCCGGCCGGCAGAGCGAGTTCGGCGCTGATGTCGTAGTCCGGGTTGGCCCGGGCCTGCCGGGCGCGGGAGACCCATCCCTCCACGGCCGACAGCCACGCCGCGGTCTGATCGAACGTGACCCGCGGAACGTAGCCGATCGTGCCGGGGTTGGCGGTGTAGTCGGCGTCGAGGAACGCCTCGCCCAGGGTCTGCAGGACAAAGGCGTTCCAGGCGGCGAGGAACTGGCTCCCGGTGGCCGTGGGAGCGTCCCACAGGGGCGTACCGGCCGCGGTCAGCTCATCGCGCAGTTCCTCCGCGGTCAGCAGCTCGTCGTAGGCGGCACGCCCCGCCGTGCGAAGGGCCTCCAGAAGCAGGGTGTCGCGTTCGCCGGCCAGCGTGGCGCGGACCTTCGTCATGAGCGTGGGATGCAGGGGGTCGGCCATCCGATTCTCTCCTCGCGGATCATTGTCGATCCGTCACGGTAGCCACCCTCGGCAACCGTAAGCGCCCCGCGATCCCGCTGCGTGGATCGGCTGGCCCGGCGCCGGGTCACGCCTGCCCGGTGAGGCCCGGACGGTAGGACGCGCCGTGCGCGTCGGTGCAATGGCCGTCCGGGTCGTCGAGGTTCACCTCGTAGCCGGTGGACACGGTGGGGTCGGTGTCCGCGTGGTCGACCTGCAGAGTGCTGTGCGTGAGGTGGTACTCGCGGCGCAGCATGTCCTCGATCCCCGCGCGCACCGCGTGGCAGTTGGCGCCCTCGGCGACGAGCACGTGTGCGGACAGGGCGGGTTGCCCGGAGGTTATCTGCCAGACGTGCAGGTCGTGTACCTCCACCACGTCGGCCTGCGCGGCCAGCCGCCCACCGACTTCCGACGGGTCGACACCGGTCGGGGCCGCCTCGAGGAAGATGCGGCCGGACGCGCGGACGAGGCCGATGCCGGCCTTGACCATCAGCACCACCACGACGAGGGTGGCGATCGCGTCCGCCCGGGAGAACCCGGTGATCACGATGACCAGTCCGGCGAGCGCGGTGGCGATGAAACCGAACAGGTCGGTGAGGATGTGCTGGAACGCCCCCTCGACGTTCAGACTCGCCCGGTTGGCGCGGCTCATCGCCCAGGCCGCGGCGAGGTTGACCGCGACACCGACCAACGCGGTCACCAGCACCAGCGTGCCGGTGACCGCGGGTGGGTGCAGCAGCCGCCGTACCGCCTCGATCCCCAACCACACCGACAGCACCAGCATGGTGACCCCGTTGGCCTGAGCCGAGAGGATCTCGGCCCGTTTGAGCCCGTAGGTGTAACCACCCTTGGGCGGGCGGACGGCCAGCCGCATCGCGACCAGTGCCAGCACGATCGCACCGGCATCGGTCAGCATGTGCGCCGCGTCGGACAGCAGTGCCAGCGACCCGGCGACGAAACCGACGACCACCTCACCGGCCATGTAACAGGCGATGAGCCCCAGCGCCAGACTCAACCAACGGCGATCGGCATCGGCCGATACGCCGTGGCTGTGCCCGTCATGCCCGGAACCGCCGTGCTCGTGGTCGTGCCCGTGCTCGTGGTCGTTCCCGTGCTCGTGGCTGGAGCCCTCGTGTCGGTGTCCCATGCGACAAGCCTCTCAACTCCACGCAATCCCAGTGGTGACGGCGCTGCCGGCTGCGGCCACAGTGGACGAGTCGAGGCCAGCGGCGGCACGAACCTCGCCAGGAGCACGGCTGCGGCCGGGAGGTCAGCCCCGCCGCGCCGAGGTGCCGCGTGCCTTCGCGGGCTTGTTGACACGCCGCGCCGGCGCGGGCTCGGTCGCCGGCTCGGTCTCGTCGTCGAGGTGCGGTGCTGACGTGTCCGTGGCGTGCGGGTCGGGGAGGTCCCGCTCGAGGTGGTCAGCGTGATGCAGCGCCTGGGCGAGCAGACCCCGCACGTGGGTGTCCTCGGCCGAGTAGTACACGAAGGTGCCCTCGCGGCGGCCCCTGACCAACCGGGACATGCGTAGCTTCGCGAGGTGCTGACTGACGGCGGCGGGGGCGGCTCCGGCGAGCTCGGCCAGGCACGCGACGTTCGATTCGCCCTGCAGTAGCGCCCACAGGATCTTCAAGCGGGTGGGATCGGCCAGCAGCCGGAACGTCTCGGCGGCCAGGTGGACCTGCTCGTCGTTGGGCATCTCGAAGTCGGCCAACGTCTTGTGCATCCGGATAACATACCTCACCACTCTCCTGCTTGCGTATCTGCGTGTATGCGCATACTGGCCTCCACAACTGACGGTTGGACCAATCCCGTTCGGGGAGCCATCGCGACGGCGCCCGGAGCCGCGGCGCCACCGTCCATCACCGATGGACGGCGGCGCCGCCGGTGCACTCACGCGTAGCTGAAGGTCGCCGATCCGGTGGATGCCCCTGCCCCGTCGACCACCAGTGTCCAGGTGCCCGTGGCGTTGAGGGTGAAGGTTCCGGTCGCGGGCGAGTTGGAGATGTAGAAGTAGTTCAACAACCCGCCGCTGGAGTTGTAGAGGCCGATGCTCGCCGAGCCGGTCCCCCAGGACGCCGACGAGACGGTCACCGTCACCTGCTGCCCACTGGTACCGGACAGGGTGTATCTCGCGTTCTGGCCGCGGAAGCCGATCGTGCTGGTGACCGCCTGCCCCGCGACGATGGCGCCACCGTCGATATCGTTGACGAAGGTGAACGTCGCCGCACCCGTGGACGCCCCCGCCCCGTCTACCACCAGCGTCCAGGTGCCAGTGGCGTTGAGGGTGAAGTCGCCGTACGTCGCGCTGCCGCTGATGTTGAAGTAGTTCAACAACCCACCGGTCGGATTCACCAATTCAACCGACGCGTAGCCCGGCGAAGCCGGCCACGACGTCTGCGAAACGTCAACGCTGACATGCTGACCGCTGGTGCCCGAGAACGTGTAGACCGCGTTCTGGCCACGGATGCCGATGGTCGTCGTAACGGGGTTGCCCGAGACGAGGCTCCCGCCGTTGATGTCGACACCCAGGGTCAGCGTCGCCGATCCGGTGGACGCTCCGGCACCGTCGAGCACAACGGTCCAGGTGCCCGTGGCGTTGAGCACGAAGTCGCCGTACGCCGCGCTGCCGCTGATGGTGAAGTAGTTCAACAACCCACCGGTCGGATTCACCAGTTCAACCGACGCGTAGCCCGGCGAAGCCGGCCACGACGTCTGCGAAACGTCAACGCTGACGTGCTGGCCACTGGTGCCGGAGAAGGTGTATTTCGCGTTCTGGCCACGGATGCCGATGGTGGTGGAGACGGGCACGGCCGGGGTCAGGTTGCCGCCATCGACGTCGAGGGCGTAGGTGAACGTCAACGACCCGGTGGACGCTCCGCCCGGGACGATGACGACGGTCCAGGTGCCCGGGGTGTCGAGGTAGAAGTCGCCGTACGTCGCGCTGCCGCTGATGGTGAAGTAGTTGAACGATCCGCCGCCGGGGCGGTAGAGGTTGACGGTCGCGTAGTTCGGGCCACCCGACCACGACGTCTGTGACACGTCGAAGGTGACGTGCTGCCCCGCGGTGCCGGCCAGGGTGTAGGTGGCGTGCTGGCCACGGATGCCGATGGCGGTCGACACCGTGGCGCCGGGTACCAGTTGGGCGCCCACGATGTCCGTGCTGTAGGTGAAGGTGGCTCCGCCCGTGGCGGCACCGGCCGGGTCCAGCCGCAGGGTCCAGGTGCCGGTGGCGTTCAGGGTGAAGTCGCCGTACGTCGCGCTGCCGCTGATGTTGAAGTAGTTCAGCAACCCGCCGGTCGGGTTGTAGAGGTTGATGCTCGCCGAACCATTGACCCCCCAACCCGTCGCCGACACATCCACCGTCACATGCTGCCCAACGGTACCCGAGAACGTGTAGTTGGCATTCTGGCCACGAATACCGATATTCGTCGTCACCGCACTACCCGACGTCAGACCGCCGCCGTTGACATCCAACGAATACTTGAACGTCGCCGAACCCGTCGCCGCCCCCGTCGGATCCAACTTCAACGTCCACGTACCAGTAGCGTTCAACACGAAGTCACCGAACGTCGCACTGCCACTGATATTGAAGTAGTTCAGCAGACCACCACTCGGATTCAACAGGTTGATACTCGCCGAACCATTGACCCCCCAACCCGTCGCCGACACATCCACCGTCACATGCTGCCCAACGGTACCCGAGAACGTGTAGTTGGCATTCTGGCCACGGGTACCGATGCTGCTGTTCACCGACTGGCCCGAGGCCAGCGTGCCGCCGTTGACATCCAACGAATACTTGAACGTCGCCGAACCCGTCGCCGCCCCCGTCGGATCCAACTTCAACGTCCACGTACCAGTAGCGTTCAACACGAAGTCACCGAACGTCGCACTGCCACTGATATTGAAGTAGTTCAGCAGACCACCACTCGGATTCAACAGGTTGATACTCGCCGAACCATTGACCCCCCAACCCGTCGCCGACACATCCACCGTCACATGCTGCCCGGCAGTGCCCGAGAACGTGTAGTTGGCATTCTGGCCACGGGTACCGATGCTGCTGTTCACCGACTGACCCGAGGCCAGCGTGCCGCCGGGAACGTCGAAGGCGAATTTGAAGGTGGCCGAGCCGACCGCGGTGCCCGCCGGGTCGACGACCACCTTCCAGTTGCCGGTGGCGTTGAGGTTGAAATCGCCGAATCCTCCGCTGCCGCCCATGGTGAAGTAATTCAGCAAGCCCCCGTTGGGGTTGAGCAGGCTGAGCGTGGCGGTGCCGCTCGCTCCCCAGGCACTCGCCGACACATCGAAGGTCACGTGCTGGCCGCTGGTGCCGGCGAAGGAGTAGGTGGCGGTGAGGCCCGGCACCGAGACCGAGGCGGTGATCGAGTCGCCGGCCTTGATGGTGATGTCGGCGGCGGGCCGGGCGACGGGTGGCCCGGCCATGGCGGCCGGTGTGGCGATGGTGCCGGCCGTCAGGACGGCGAGGGCGAGCAGGGCGAGGCGCCTGAGCATGAGGTTCCCCTTCGACATTGGTGCGCAGTCCGGGATGGGAGAACTCGGTTGAGCCGGGATGGCGGGTGCCTAGCCGAACGGCCGGCAGCGACGCCACCGCTGGTGGTGCCAAGGTATGGACGCCTAGGGTTACCGAGTGTAACGAAGTCGACACTGACGGATCGGATCCGCGATACGTGAATAGCCGGCGGCACCATCGGACCACCCGGCTGTGAACCGTCGTCCAGGTCGCCACGCCGTTCTTGGACGCGTTACGCCGAGCTAGTGAGCCCGCTCTGACCTGACGGTGCCGTCGGAAGACTCAAGGGCGGCGTCAGCGGGCCATCCGGCTCTCGAACCGCAGGGCGTCGGCCAGTAGTTCCGGACTCACGGGCGGCCGGCTCAGCCACTCGCCTTCGACGCGGTAGAGCAGCGCCAGACAGCTCACGAGGACGCCCCGGCCGAGCAGTTGCCACACGTCGTGATCGGTCCGGGTGAGGGACCCGACCGCCTCGACGACAAACGGCTTGAACTGTCCGGCGTCGATGCCATAGGTGTCGTCTTCGATGAGTGCGATCCCAGACGGCAGCCTGATCGCCTCGCTCATCCCGTGCAGCGCTCCGATGAACAGCCGCGAGGCCCGCAGCGCCACGTCCCACACGACGCGACCGTCGACCTCATAGATCTGCCCCATGAGGTGCCACAGTAGCCGATGAGCGGACGGCGACCCGCCCGGAGCGCGGTCTGCTGTAATCCGCTCACCACACCGGTCGCGCCGGCCGGCGGGTATCGCACGATGACGGTCCCCGCCGTCACCATCACGGCGGCAAACCCCAGGCCCACGAGGAAATAGCATCCTCCCACCGCTCGCGGCGGCGTCGTTTCGTCCACGGTGGACATCAGGAAGACGCCGGCGCGCAGATCCCCTGCGCGATCCGCAGTCCGACGACCCAACCGACCCCCGGCGCCACACCGTACCGGCCCAGGCGGCGGCGAAGCCCGGCACGCCCACGGCGAACACCGGCCGGTGCCCGTACCGGTCCCCGAGCCGGCCGGTGAACACCAGCAGGCTGGCCACCGCGATGAGGTACCCCGTGCTGGCCCACTGGACCTGCGTCAACGAGGCGTGCGGTCCTCGCCGCATCGTCGGCTGGGCGACGGTCAACACGGTGCCGTCCAAGGAGACGATCATCGCGCCGGTCACGCTGCAGGCCAGCGTCACCCATCGATGGTGGTCGGCACCGCTGCACGCCAGCCGGGCCTGCCGGCCCGGGTTCCCGTCAGTCATAGACGTGTCTACCAGAAGTCCGTAGACACCGTCTACGAGCGTCCCGGTCAACGGAACCCGAGCTATGACGACGGTCATGCCCGCGCTACCCTCAAAAGTGGGTAACCGCATTGCGTTCCGGCGACCGCCGCCACAATGTTGTCAACGCGGCCGTAGCGGTTCGGCAGAACCCACAATTCCCGCCACTTCGACATCGCCACGGCTGTCGGCGGGATCTATCACCCAAGAGGAACGTTATGACTCCGGTCATAACCCACCGGCGTGACGTCCAATAGTGTGACGTCCATTCACATCGGAGTGCGATCACATCATGGCGCGAACGCGGACCTACACCTGGACGGACCCGCAGGAGCTGGACAAGGTCGGCCGCGGTATGGCGGGGCTGGAGTTCACGCGCCACCTGATGCTGGCCGGCGAGGCGGGGCGGATGCCGATCGCCAGCACCGTCGGGTTCGGGCTCGCCGAGGTCGAGTACGGCCGGGTGGTGTTCGTGGGCGAACTCGGCGAGTACCTGTACAACCCGATCGGCATCGTGCACGGCGGTGCCGCCGCGACGCTGCTGGACAGCGCGGCGGGCAGCGCCGTGCACACGACCCTGCCCGCCGGCACCGGCTACACCACCCTCGACCTGTCGTTGCACTACCTCCGGCCGATCACCGCCGACACCGGCCCGGTCCGGGCCACCGGCACCATCATCAACCGTGGCCGGCGCACCGCGCTGGCCTACGCCGAGCTGCACGACTCGGCCGACCGGCTGCTCGCCCACGCGACCAGTTCCTGCATGTTGTTCCCCGCCGACGCGTGAACGGTTCCCACCGGTTAAGGGAGGATGGATGGACGACGGCCTCGCCGTGCGGCAGGCGATCGACGAACTGCTGCCCGAGCGGTTGGAGCGGCTGCGACAGGTGACCGGCATGCCGATCGTCCTGGGCGGCACCGTCCGCCACGCCGAGGGAACGCGACTGGTCCTCGACCGCCTCGTGGGCGCGGTCGGGGACTCGCTGCGCGGACTCGTCGTCCGCCCGGGCAAGGGCCTGGGCGGCAGCGCCTGGCACCGCCGAGCACCCCTGCGGGTGCGGGACTACGAGACCACCATGGCGATCACGCACGACTACGACGAAGCGGTACGGCAGGAAGGGCTGACGTCCGTCTTCGCCGTACCCTTGGTGATCTTCGGTGAGGTCTACGGCGTCGTGTACGGCGCGGTGCGCGACGGCCGTCCGATCGGCGACCGGACCGTGCGCACCGCCGTCGTCGTGGCCGATCAGTTGCGGTGCGACGTCGAGAGCCGGCTACGCCAGGGCAGCGCTCATCGCGGTGCGCTCGCCGAACTCGCCGCCGTCATCCGCGAGACCACGGACCCCGAGCTACGCGCCCGGTTGACCCGGATCCAGCGGGACCTGTCCGGCCGGCCACCGAGAGCCGAGGCGAAACCGACGCTCGCCCCCCGGGAGGTCGACACGTTGCGGTTGGTGGACGTGGGCGCCAGCAACCTGGAGATCGCCGCCCAGCTCGGGCTGAGCCCGGAGACAGTCAAGGCGTACCTGCGTTCGGCCATGCGCAAGTTGGGCGTCCGCAACCGGACGGCCGCGGCTCACCAGGCGCGGCGCGGCGGCCTGCTCTGACCGATCCCCTGAACCCGTCGCCGACGGTGCCCGAGACGACAGACCCCGAGGAGTTCGACATGCTCGACGCCGCTCTTGGCGCCGGCACGACCGTGGCCCTGCCCAGCGGCCGGGTCTCCTACACCGAGCGCGGCGCCGGCCCGGCCGTCGTGTTCGTGCACGGGTTGCTGGTCAACGCCAACCTCTGGCGCAAGGTCGTGCCGCTCGTCGCGGACGCGGGCTTCCGCTGCATCGCGCCGGACTGGCCGCTGGGCGCGCACCGGGTGCCCATGCCGGCCGGTGCCGACCTGACTCCCGCCGGGGTTGCCAGGCTGATCGCGGAGTTCCTCGACGCGCTCGACCTGACCGACGTCACCGTGGTCGCCAACGACACCGGCGGCGCGCTCACCCAGATCCTGATGGCCAACCACCCGCAACGGCTCGGTCGCGTGGTGCTCACCCCGTGCGACGCCTTCGAGGACTTCTTTCCCAAGCCGTTCGCCTCGCTGCCCCGGCTGGTTCGGCTGCCCGGTGTGGTCTGGCTGGGCAGCCGCCTGCTCCGGCTGCCGGTGGTGCGGCGCCAGCCGTCCGCGTTCGGCTGGCTGGCCAAGCGCGGGATCCCGGCCGAGGTCATCGACTCCTACCTGCGACCGAGCTACCACAGCCGACGGATTCGCAGCGACACCAGGCGGTTCATCGCCGGCGTGCACCACAGGTACACGCTGGCCGCGGCCGAGGCGCTGCGCGCATTCGGCAAGCCGGTACTGCTGGTCCGCGCCGAGGATGACCGGATCTTCTCCGCCCGGCTCTTCGAACGACTCGCGGCGACGCTGCCCGACGCCCGGCTGGTCACGGTCACCGACTCGTACACCTTCGTGTCGGAGGACCAGCCGTCCGAACTCGCCCGGCTGATCGTGGAGTTCGCCGCCTGACAACGCCGGGGCGTGGCTCGCGCGCGCCGGGCCCTTCGTCGTGGCGTCCGGCGTGGTGAGCCAGGCGACAGGAGGTGGCGACGCCGCCGGCACCGATCTAAACTGAACGTACAGTTCGGTTAGGAGAATCGGGCACACGATGACATTTCGCTCAAACGACCCGGGGATCATGTCGAGGCCGGCCGGACGGCGCAGTGACCGCGTTCACGAGGCGGTGCTCGACGCGACCGCGGCGCTGCTCGACGAGGGCGGCTACCCCGCGGCCACGGTGGACGCCATCGCCGGCCGCTCAGGCGTCAGCAAGGCCACGATCTACAAACACTGGCCGACCCGCGCCGCGGTCGCGGCCAGCGCGTTCGGACGGGTCATGGCCGACGAGATGCCACCGGTCGACACCGGCTCGACCGAGGGCGACGTCGTGGAGCACCTGCGCCGGCTGGCCGCCTTCTACGCCAGCGCCCGGGGGCAGGTGTTCGCCCAACTACTGGCCGCGTGCGTGGTCGAACCCGCGGGGGCGCCGTATTTCCGCGAGTTCTTCCTTGCCGGACGGCGAGAGGCGATCACCGCGATCTGGCAGCGAGCGGTCGCGCGGGGCGACGTTGACCCGGGCGTCGCGGTCGACGACTTCATCGATCTGCTGGCCGGTCCGCTGATCTTCCGCTTGCTGTCCGGCCACGCTCCGTTGACGGCCGAGAGCACCGAGCGGCTCGCCCGGACGTGTCTCGCGGGTCTCCACAGATGAGGACAGGGGAACGGCAGATGTCCAAAGTATTCATGATTACCGGGGTGAGCGCGGGCGGTCTGGGCCGAGCCTTCGCCACCGCGGCCTTGGACGCCGGTCACACGGTTGTCGGGACGGTGCGCGACCCGGCCCAGCTCGCCGAGTTCGAGGCCATCGCGGCCGGCCGAGCGTTCGGCCGAGTGCTCGACGTAACTCATCTCGACCGGATAGCGCCCGTGCTGGCCGAGGTCGAAGAGACATTCGGCCGCATCGACGTGCTGATCAACAACGCCGGGTACGGGGTCAAGGGCGTGTTCGAGGAGACGCCACTGGACACCTTCCGGCACCAGTTCGAGGTCAACGTGTTCGGCACGATCGCCGTGACACAGGCGGCTTTGGCCGGGATGCGCGCCCGCCGCGCGGGGCACATCCTGTTCATCACGTCGATGGGCGGTCTCAGAGCCTTTCCCGGACTCTCCGCGTACCACGGCACCAAGTACGCGCTCGAGGGCATCGCCGACGCGCTGCGGATGGAAGTCCAGCCATTCGGGATCCACGTCACCAGCGTCGAGCCGGGCTCCTTCCGCACCGACTTCGCCGGGCGGTCGATGACCCGCGTACCGCGCCGAATCACCGACTACGACACCACCTTCGATCCGATCCGGCAGCTGCGCTTCGATCGCGACGGCTATCAGGTCGGCGACCCGGCGAAGGCGGCCAAGGCCATTCTCACCCTGATCGAGGCCGCCGAGCCTCCAGGGCATCTCATCCTCGGCGAGGACGCCCTGCGGCTGGTACGAGCCGCGCGGCAGAGCATCGACGACGAGATAGAGGCGTGGGAGAAAGTGAGCGTCTCCACGGGCTATCCCGACGGCGCCGCTGTCGGCTGACACGCTGCGACGGGTCATGTCGAGTCCGTAGGTGGCATCAGCCACCTGTCGAACCAGCCGCGCGTGCGGCGCAGCAGGTCGAGCTGGTGGTCGCGCTCGCGGAAGGAATGGTTCTCTCTGGGGTACACGACGTATTCGTGTTCGACCCCGAACCGGCGCAACGCGCGGTGCAGGTACTCCGCCTGGGACAGGGGCACGTTCGTGTCGTCCGCCCCGTGCACGATCAGCACCGGGGTGCGGATCGCCGAGGCGTACGAGATGGGGCTGAGTTCATCGTGCCGGTGCGGACCGACGCCCTCCCACCCGATGCTCCCCCCGAGCGCGGCCTCGAACACCCCCCACTCGCCGGTCGCGGCCAGCATGCCCCAGTCGCTGACGCCCGCCCCCACCATCGCGGCGGCGAACCGGTCGGTGTGCCCGACCGCCCATGCGGCCATGAAGCCGCCGTGGCTCCATCCCCCGATGCCCAGCCGATCGGGGTCCCCGACTCCCTGGGCGATCAGCAGGTCGATCCCGGTCAGGATGTCGACCCATTCCTCCTGACCGACCGCGCCGGCGACGCTGGCGGCGAAGTCGTGTCCGTGGCCCTGCCCGCCGCGCGGGTTCGGAAGGAAGACCGCGTACCCGGCGTGCGCCAGCCACTGCGCGGACGGCGCCCAGTGCAGCATGAAGCGGTCGGCGTACCGGTCGTACGGACCACCGTGTACCAGTGTCACCAGCGGGAACGGGCCGTCGCCTCGGGAGCGGCCGACGGGAAGGACCAGCAGCCCGTCCAGAGCCAGTCCGTCGGATGCCTGATAGGACAGGCGCTGCTGGACGCCCCACGGGATCCCACGAAGTTCGGGGCGGGTGTCGGTGAGCCGGACAAGCGGGCCGTGCGGCGGGCCCACGCGCACGTCGCGGGGTTCGTAGGAGGTGCTCCCGATCGCCGCGACCAGGTCGCCGTCCCGGCTGGCGGTGAGCTGATCGACCAGGCCGGCGTGCCGGGAGACCTCCACCGGTCGCGGCTGCCCGGGGACGAACCGGTAGATCGCGGTATCCAGGCCGTCGGCGACCACCACCAGCGGCGCGCCCCGATCGACCCGAACCAGCTCCGCCGGGCACGCCGGCATTCCGGCGGTGAAATTCTGGTGCGCCCCGGCCAGGCCCGCCGGGGGTACCACGAGATCGAAAACGGCGGTCCCGGCCTGTAGCCCGGGAGGGGTCAGCGCCAGGTACGTCAGGTGCCAGTCCGCCCCGGTGCGCCACCAGACCGGCGAATGCGCGTCGACCGCGACGGGGCCGAGGTCGCGGGCTTGGTCAAGGTACGGGTCGAGCAGGTGCAGCGCGGGTTCGAGCAGGCCGGGATCGATCTCGGGGCTCGACCAGGTGAGCACGGCCAGCGGCCCGCCGTCGGGACGCTGCACCACGTCGACGACATGGCGATCAGCGAACCCGGCCGGACTGCGAAGCTGTCGTGTCCTCAGATCCAGCAGTCGCAGCCGGGCCGGTGACGCACTGCCGCCCAGCTGCGCGTCATCCCGGTCGTTGTCTCGTTGGCCGTCCGCGGCGGTCGGCCCGTGCGGGGCGGTCGGCTCGTCCGGGGCGATGATCGCGACCAGCGCGGGGTCGGCCAACGGGCGATGATGATGGATTCCGCCCCTCCACTCGGTCAGGACCTGCGCGGGGCCACCGCCTCGCCCAACCCGGTGTAGTTGCGCCGCGCCCGGGGTGAGGCCGTCCGACAGGAAGAGGATCGAGTCGGAGTCGGGAGCCCACTGTGGGGATGACAGGCGGGCCGGCGGTAGGTCCAACCGCCGTGGCGGTAGCTTGCCGTCGACCTCGGCGATCCACAACTGGTCCGAAGGCTGCTCGCCGGCCTGTCCCACGGCGGCCAACACGTACACCACCCACCGGCCGTCCGGGGACAACGCCGGAGACGACGGGGCTCGACCGTCAACGACTAATTCGGCGGTCAGCTCCCGCGTGGCTCGGCCCATTCGTGGCCCCTCCGCTCAACAGGATCGCGAGCGTCCCTCGCAGCGGCTGATCATATGACGCGACTCAGCCGTCGAGGGTCCGCTCGTCAACTCGCTCGGCCCGCGCTCGCACCGCCATGAGTTGATCACCCCTTGCCGTACTGATTAGCTGGTGTTCTACTTAAGGGGAACAATCCACCTCGCTCGGGTGATGGAGCGGACACGAGAGGTGATCAACCATTTGCGATAGCCGACTCACTCACGCCGCGGCCTGGTCCTCACCCGGCACGACACCCGGACGCCGACTCCGTCTACGAGCCACCGCCGTCCGCGACCCACCGCCGTCCGCGACCCACCGCCGGCCGCGACCCGACTCCGGCCCGTGCGCGGCGCGCCGCGTGTCGCCCGTGAGGAAGCGGTATCGCGGGGTGCGGGGGTTGCGGGAGTGTGGGTTTGAGTTGCCCGCCAACCGGCTGATCGCGTCGGTCGGTGCGAACGGGGGCGGTAGGTCGACGCCGATGAGCATCACCAGTGACCGGTTGCCGGAGACCTCGGGGACGGCGTGGCTGGGTGCTCGCAGGTCGTCCGGGGTCAGCGGCCTCAGGGCTGACCGCATGGCGTAGTGATCCCAGGGGCCACTCGTCCAACGCGGCCTGACCGTGGCAGCCCTCGCCACCCCGTTGCTGGTCGGCGTGAACCGCGCGTCACCGATTCACGCGCCCGGATGACATACGCGGCGGACAAGCCCCGCTCGCGGATTCGCCCCGACCACCTCCGCCCGACTCGCGAAGCGAGGAAACTCCAGCGAGGACGACATCGCGGTAGCTCCGCATTGCGCTCGTTCCGCTTCTCGCTCATTCCGCGTCTCGCTCGTTCCGCACCGCGGTAGCTCCGCGGCCACGAGCATCATGAAATCAAACATATAGTGTTACCGACGTTCACGGGAGGAGACGAATGACAGTTCGACTGAACAATCGCACTCGTTTAGACAGTGAACAGCCAACCGACGAGTCGGCGACGACGACCGCCTCGGCGAAGTCCGAATGGCGGTGGGGCCGTGCCAGTCGAGTCATCCGGGTGGCCGTGACGTTGGTCGTCGCGGCGACTCTGCTCGCAGGCACGATGTGGGGCAGCGACGATGACTTTCCGCTCGGACCGTTCCGGATGTTCGCCGGAGTGAACGCGCCGAACGAACCGGCGCCGGACCCCCGCGTCGAAGCGGTCGATGCGACCGGCGTGACCGTCGTACTCAACGAGCACAACGCCGGGCTGCGCCGGGCCGAGGTCGAGGACAACGAGAACACGTACGTCGCGCACCCCGAACGGCTGAGCCTGATCGCCGACGCGTACCACGCGCGAAACCCCAAGGCCCCCCTGTTGGACCGCGTCACTCTCATCCAGCGCTGGCATGAGATCCGGCACAGCGCCGCGACCGGGCACTGGCGTGACGAGCCGTTGGCTGTGTGGGTGCGCCCATCATGATGACCTGGCTGTTCGCCCCCGTGCCCAAGGCCAGGGTCGCCGCGCTGCGGACCCTGACTTACGCCTTCGTAATCTTCGATCTGTTTGTCTACGACTCCTGGATCCGTGACCGCGGCGCCGTGCCGTCGACGCTGTACCAACCGCTGCTGATCGCCCGCACGCTACACCTGCCGGAGCCGTCGAATTCCCTTGTGCACTGGGTGTTCTGGCTGCTGCTCATCGCGGCGGTGGGTGCGCTGGTCACCCGCGGCCATCCGGTATTCGCATGGCCCGTCTTCGTGCTGTACCTGGAAATGCTGCTGGTCCGCATGAGTTACGGCAAGGTCGACCACGACCGCTTCGCCTTCCTGGTGCTGCTCGCCGTCCTGCCCACGGTTGGGGCCGCCCGACACGGTGACCGGACACCGAGCCAGCGCGCGGGTTGGGCGCTGCGGGTTGTGCAACTCGCCGTCGTCGCCACCTATTTCCTGTCCTCCTGGGCCAAGCTGCGCTACGGCGGCCCGGGCTGGGCGACCGGCTCGGTGCTGGCCCGCGCCTTCCTCCGCAAGGGAGGCGGAATAGCGGACCTGCTGGCCACGGTGCCCGTGATTATGATCGGCTCACAGATCGGGATCATGTGCTTCGAGCTACTCAGCCCGGTGGTGTTCCTGTTACCACGCCGATGGCGCTACGCCGCTGTCGGCTTCTTCTACTCGTTCCACGCGATGTCGTTCTGGCTGATCTCAATCTCCTTCGCCCCGCACCTGGTTGCCCTGGGCGCCTTCCTGCCACTGGAAAACACCAGGCAGTTGGCACGGCGGCTGCGCCGGCGGCGAGGCACGGAGACCTCACCGGAGCCGGCGGGTCAGGTTGCGGCGACCACCTCGGCCGCCGTCGTTAGAATTCCTGATCAGGTGGGAAGCCGATCGGGTGTGGTCGTGGACGATTCGTGATCGGTGCGACTGGGAGGGGCCGCGGTCATCGCGCCGCGGCCACCCATGCCCAACTGCCACCCGATCGACCGACGCACCACCCGCGGCGCGACGCAGAGAGGACATGTCGTGGACTCCAGTGGCTTTCCCCTTCTCGTATATGACGGAGACTGTGCGTTCTGCACCCGGAGCGTGAACCTGTTGCGCAAGCGACTGCCGGCCTTCCCTCAGGCGCAGCCCTGGCAGCAGCTGGACCTGGCGGCGCTGGGACTGACCGAACAAGAGGTCCAGGACGCGGTCCAGTGGGTCGACCATGGCGTACACAGCTCGGGCGGACGGGTCGCATCGGAGCTGCTGCGGTACCAGCCGAACCGGGCGCTGCGCATGCTGGGCGCCCTTTGCGATACACCGCCGGTGCGATCGGTGATTGCCGTGGTCTACCGCTGGGTCGCGGCGCACCGCCACCAGATGCCCGGTGGCACGGCGGCGTGTGCCATCCAGGACCGCCCCTCCGGGCCGGACCGGCAACATCTCGCGGCCTGACCGGGGCGTGGCGCGGATGATCCACGGGCCGGCGCCGGAACCGTCCGGTTTTTGCGCCATCACGCGTGCGCGCCGGATCACGCGCATGCTGAACGGAGGATCTTGTTGGGGGGCTGAACCGCCACGATGCGCGTCGCGTACCCGCAAGCATGGAGCGAAGTCGATTAGTAGCAGCAGTGGGCGCCGTTGCCGCGCTCGTCGGCGCCGCGGTGGCGGTGCAGGTCGGAATCCTCTCGAGTGCTGGACCGGCGGCGCGGGCCGGCGGACCGGCGAAGCCGGCGCAACAGCAGGTGGGCGAGGCCTACGGGCACCTGCCACTGTCCTTCGTGGAAAATCAGGGGCAGAGCGACGGGCAGGTGCGCTACCTGGCGAGTGGTCCCCGATACGGGTTCTACTTCACCTCCACATCACTGGTCATGTCGATGCTGGGCCCGGACGGTGACCGGGGCGTCAACCTCGCCCTGAACTTCGTCGGCGGCAACGCCGACGCCTCGGTCGGCGCGGCGGAGCAGACTCCCGCGACGGTCAACTACCTGCGGGGCGACGCGTCGGCCGGCTCGCAGGTCGGCCTTCCCACCTTCGGCCAGGTCGTCTACCGGCAGCTGTGGCCGGGCGTGACGATGGCCATCAACGGGCGCGACGGCGTCCTGAAGTACGAGTTCCGGGTGGCACCCGGCGCGCGGGTCGACGACATCAAACTCGCCTACCGCGGCACGGATGGCGACCTGGCGACCGACTCCTCCGGAGACCTGCTGATCGACACCGCGATCGGCGCGCTGCACGACTCGGCACCCGTGTCGTACCAGGTGGTCGGCGGACGGCGCGTGCCCGTGAACAGCGGCTACCGGCTCACCGGCGCCGGCAGCGCGCAGTCCTACGGCTTCTCGGTGGGCCGCTACGATCCGACCCGCGAGCTGGTCATCGACCCGGGAGTGGAGTATTCGACCCTCCTCGGTGGCGCGGGCAACCAGAACGGCGCGGCGATCGCCGTCGACGCGTCGGGCGACGCGTACGTCACCGGTTTCACCCAGTCGTCGACCTTCCCGACGACGCCAGGCGCCTTCGACCGGACCGGATCGGCGAACGACGACCTGGACGCGTTCGTCTCGAAGCTCAATCCGACCGGCACCGGACTCGTCTACTCCACGTTCCTGGGCGGAAGCAACTTCGAGTGGGGCCGGGACATCGCGCTCGACGCCGCCGGCGACGTGTACGTGGCCGGGCAGACGAAGTCGTCGAACTTTCCGACCACTTCCGGCGCGTTCGACCGCACCTTCAACGTCGCCAACTGCCCGCGCTGCGGCGTCGACCAGTATGACGCCTTCGTGACGAAGTTGAACCCCAGCGGCTCGAAGCTCGTGTACTCCACCTTCCTCGGCGGCACCGACATCGACGACATCCTCGCTCTCGCCGTGGACGGCTCAGGCCAGGCCTACGTAGCCGGGCAGACGGTGTCGCACGACTTCCCGACGACCTCGGGTGCGTTCGACACCACGAACGACGGAGGCTACGACGCGTTTGTCACGAAGCTCAACGCGCAGGGCTCCCGCCTCGCCTACTCCACCCTGCTCGGTGGCAACGACAACGAACTGCCCGGCGGGATCGCTGTGGACGCGGCCGGCGACGTGGTCGTCGGCGGTTCGACCAGGTCGCTCGACTACCCGACCACGGCCGGCGCCCTGCAGCGAACGCACAGCGGCGGGGACTCCCAGAACCTGTTCGAGGGCTTCATCACGAAGCTGAACCCGGCAGGCTCGGCCCTGGTGTACTCCACGTTCCTGGGCGGAACGAAGCAGGAGAGCGTCGGGCACATCGCCCTCGACCCGCAGGGCGACGTCTACCTCGGCGGCAGCACGATGTCTCCGGAGTTCCCGACGACCCCCGGCGCGTTCGACACCACCTTCAACGGCCCCTTCGAATCGTTCGTGGCCAAGCTCAACCCGTCCGGTTCGGCGTTGCTCTACTCGACCTTCCTCGGCGGAGCCGGTGCCGACGTCGGGGCGGTCAACCCGGACGGCAGCGTCTGGCTGGCCGGCAGCACCAGCTCGCCCGACTCCTTTGTCACGGCGGACGCGTGGGACAGCCAATTCAACGGAGGAACGACGGACGCGTACGTGGCCGAGCTGGACCCGGCCGGCTCGGCGCTGACCTACGCCACCTTCCTCGGCGGCGCGGACAGTGACGGCGCCACCGACCTCGCGCTCGGCCCGAATGGGGACGTCTACCTGACCGGTAGCACCCGTTCGGCGGACTTCCCGACCACCGCGGGCGCCTTCGACCGGGTGTTCAGCGCCGACCCGAACCTGCTCGGCGCCGACGCCTGGATCGCGAAGCTCGCCGTCGGCCCGGACGCGCCCACGCCGCCCGTGCAGTTGCCCGCCCCGGCCGCGCCGACAATCGTCGGCCCAGCCAACGCGACCACCGTCGCCCTTCCGGTGACGCTGCGCTGGGCGCCCGGTACGGGTGGCCGCGCCGACGCCGCGTCGTACACGATCCAGATCGACGACACGCCCTCGTTCGGCACGCCGCTGACGCTCAGCGCCGATGTCACCGGCACCGAATTCACCACCGGCGACCTCCCGGCCGGGATGTCCTTCTGGCGGGTGCGCGCACTCAGCGCCGACGGTACGCCCAGCCTGTGGTCGCAGGTCCGCTCGGTGATCGTGCCCTCGGCGCCGCCGCCCCCGGCGGCACCCGCGCCGGGCACCGCGTCACTGCTGAGCCCGGCCGCCGGCGGGCGGGTCAGCCAACCGTTCACGTTCGACTGGAGCGACGTCACGGGGGCCGCCTGGTACCGGATCGACGTCTCCGACGATCCGAACTTCGGATCGCTGGTCTGGGCCGCGACGACCACCCCGTCGCAGCTGGCGACCAACTCGCTGCCCAACGACAGCAACCTGTTCTGGCGGGTACGCGCCTTCAACTCCGACGGTGTGGGCGGCGACTACTCCGCGGTGCGCACCGTCTCCGTCAACTGACGTAGACCCATCGAGAGGTACCGGCGTGGGAGTCGCGGCGACCCGGCTCCCACGCCCTCCGTCCGCGGTCCCGATCGAGTGCACTAGGCCACAACAATATTGTCCGCAACGGAACCATCCGCCACGGTCTTCTCGGTGAGGCTGGCGGCTCTCGCGCACACCGCGGCCCGCCTGAGCCCAACGACGACAACCGAGAGGCCGGTCATGAACACGAGCGGGGCCGGGACGAGGCGGCCTTCCTTGAGCAGCTGGTGTCGGATCGGCGCGTGGTGATCAGGATCCGAGTGGCCCGCTTCTACGGAACGGCCCTGGACGTCCCTGACGCCTGACGACAGTCCGAGCAGATCCCCGAGTCGCGGCAATGCGTTGGTGCCGGGCGTTTCGTCTCAACGGGTCAGGCCGAGCTCGCTGAGCTCGGCCTGACCCGGTGCGCGATTCTCCGCGTCGCCCCCTGAAGCGCGACGGCCGGCCTTGGCGGTCATCCGTCAGAGGCTGCGGGCGGTGATGTCGCCCTTGGAGGTGGTGGCGTGGATGTCGAGTTCGGCGGCGCCACTGTTCTTCAGGGCGTTGCTGACGCGGCCGTGCCCGGTGCCGGCGTCCAGGGCGGCCGAGACGCCCGCGGCGGCGGTGACCGAGATATCGCCGGACTGGGTGCGCAGCACGACCGTGCCACCCATGGCCTCGGCGATCCGGATGTCGCCTCGTGCGGTGCTGATCTCCGCCGGGCCGCCCAGCCGGCCGACCTCGACGTCGCCGTCGACCGCGGTGAGGCGGAGGCTGGCGGCCTCGTCGAGCTTGATCTGGCGGTACGCGCCGTCGAATGCGACCTCGCCAAGGCGGCCGACGCCGCGCAGCTCGCAGCTGGCGGTCTTGGCCTCGATCCGGGAGCCGGCGGGCAACTGGATGGTGACCTCCACGGACCCGGAGCCGAAGAGCTGGTTCTTGGGCTCGGAGGTGTGCACGCGCAGGACGCCGTCGGAGTAGGCGACGGTGGTCTGCTCGGCGGTCTCGACGTCGCGGCTCTTGGCGGGGTTGGCGGGCAGGACCTCGACGACGGTGTCGGCGCGATCGGCGGCGACGAACTGGACCCGTCCGGCGGGGATGTCCAGGACGGCGGAGATCGGGGCGGGGGTGTCGAACGTCTTCATCGTGGTCTCCCGTGCTCGCTTGTTATTTCTGACACCGGAAACGCTACGTTGCTTTCCATATGCACGCAACAAGCGTGTTGCACAGAATCAACATACTCGCAGGTGAACATGGAAGAATCGTTGCAACCGTCCTGAGAATAACGCAACGATCCTGGTCCCGTTCATTGCGTTCGAATGGGAGTGAACGCTATGCGGAAGGCGTCGACGCCACGGCGCGATTGAGTGCTACGAGACGGGGTCGGCGTTCCACTCGCGCTTGGTCGCCTGCCAGACATCCTCGTTCGCGCCGAGCCGCCAGTACCCGCTGACCGACAGCACCCCGGGCGGCAGCCCACGATCGATACGCAGGTACCGGCGAAGCGCCCGCACGAAGTGCGCCTCGCCGTGTACGAAGACGCGCACCTCGCCCTCGCCGAACTCCACCGCCGTCACCGCTTCGACCAGGGCGTCACCGACCGTGCGCGGGCCGCGGTGCAGCCAGACGAGTTCCACGTCGGCTGCCGAATCGATCGCGAGCTCCTCCTCGGGGCCGCTCACCTCGACGAACGCCTTGACCCGCGCGCCCGAGGGCATCGCCTCGATCGCCGCGGCGATGGCCGGTAGCGCGCTCTCGTCACCGGCGAGCAGGTGCCAGTCGGCCGCCGGGTCGGGCGCGTACGCCCCACCGGGCCCCGCGAAGATCAGCTCGTCGCCGGGCTTGGCCCCCGCCGCCCACGGGCCGGCCAGGCCGACATCGCCGTGGTACACGAAGTCGATCGTCAGCTCCCGAGCCGCCGGGTCCCACCTGCGCACCGTATAGGTCCGCGACCGCGGCCACCGCTCGCGCGGTTCGCTGGCGCGGATCGCCGCGATGTCGGTCGGGTCCTCGTACGTCACACCGGGCGGCGGAAAGTGGATCTTGACGTAGTGGTCGGTAAACGAGCCGGCATCGAACTCGCTCAGCCCGTCGCCGCCCAGCACGACCCGGATCATGTGCGGCGTGAGCCACTGCGTGCCAACGACCTGTGCCCGATGCGCCATGCTCGATCTCCCGATGATGTCCCCGCCGTCAATGCTCGAACGCGGATGCCGCCCGTCGCTGTCGGCCGAGAGCCCAATCGAGACCCGCACTCCATCGCCGGCACCCGGCCGGACGACAATCCCCGCCCATCCACACTACTCGCCGGACGCCGCCGCCCAGCCGGCGAGCGGCCAGCTCGCCCGGCCGCGGATGGCGGCGGACGCCGTGCGCGTGCCCGCGGTGGATTCGCGGATCTTGAGGTGGAGGCGTGACCAGCCGTAGCTCACCCGAGTTGGAACAACACCTCGATCTCGCCACCGGCGGTCACGAAGGCGTCGTCCGGGCGTACGCCGGGGCCGCAGGCGGCGGAGCCGAGCCCGTTCTGCCCGAGGTCGAGGTGCACCCACAGAAGACCATCCGGTACGAGCTGGTCGCAGTGGGTTGCACGCTCCAGCGCCTCGGTCGACCACGGACGCACGGCGAAGTTCACCGGGCTGGCCAGGTCGATCGCGAGCGCCCCGGCGGGGGTGTCGATCGACGCCGAGCGCACCGCCGAGCGGTTGCCGTTCTCCTGAGGGACGACGTACGGCGTCTGGAGCGCGGCGACGGTCGTCCTCCAGCGCCCGACCCGCACCGCCGCGAGCGAGTCGGGGTACGACTCGCCCGGACCGAGGCCGAACCAGCGCACCTCGCGCGCCGGCGCATCGTCGTCACGCAGTGCGATCACGAGGCCGAGCCGTGGGAGCGGCGTGCGCCACTCGCCGAGCCGCTCGACGTACCAGCGCAGCCGCACGCCCTCGGCCGTGTCGGCCCACCGTGCCCAGGTGTCGAACCCGGAGTCCAGGCCGATCGCCATCGCCCGTGTGCGCACCACGAATTCGTCGCCGTCGACCTGCGCCGACACCACCTGCTCGACGAGCCGGTCCAGCCCCTCCTCGCGCCAGACCTGCTCCATCGCCGCGCTCTCGTCGAGACCCGGGCGGCGATCATTCTCGGTCGGCGCGCGCCAGGCGACGAGCCCGGCATGTGCGACCGAGACGCCGCCGAGCGAGCGGAGCGCGCCATCGGCCGTGAACGTGGCGCCGCCGACCGTGACGTCGTCGCGCGAGGTGCGGGGTGCGCGGATCGGGGCGGCGAACGTCCTGGGGCGAGAGGCCCGCAAGGGCAGCTGCGAGGTCGCGACGACGTGGCCGGCCGGCGCCCACCCCGTGGCCGCGGCGAGTTCCGCGCGCAGCGTGAGCCAGCTCTCCCCCGCGCCATCGCCGTCGGGCACCGCAAGCGCCTCGGGGGGCAGTGCGACGGTGGCCGCGCGTCCGGGCCCGATCACCGGCGCCGCGAACTCGCCCGAGGCCGTCTCGATGCCGTCGTGCTCGAGGCTCCACCGCAACCGCCAGGCGTCCGAATCGGTGAACGCGGTCCGGTTGACGATCCGCACGCCGTCGGGCACCCGCTCGAAACGGATGGGCGCGATGACCGCCGCGAACTCGGCGAGCCCCGGCGAGGGCGAGCGATCCGGGAACAGCAGCCCGTCGACGACGAACGATCCGTCGTGCACGCGCTCACCGAAATCACCGCCGTAGCGGTATCCGCCGTCGGGTCCGACGAGGGCGTGGTCGACCCACTCCCAGATGAAGCCGCCGGCCAGCCGCGGGTACCGGTCGATGATGTGCTCGTAGTCGGCCAGGCCGCCCGGGCCGTTGCCCATGGCGTGCCCGTACTCGCACTGCATCATCGGCAGCGTCCGGCGCCGCGCGTCGCGTGCGGGGTCGGCCAGCCGCGGTTCCCGGCCCGCCCCGATGGCCTCCAGTTCGTCGTGGGTCGCGTACATGCGGCTGTAGACATCGACGCGCTCGCACTCGGCATCGCCCTCGTAGTGCACGAGGCGCGTGGTGTCGCGCGCGTGCACCCAGTCCGCGTTCGCGGCGAGGTTGCGGCCCCAGCCCGCCTCGTTGCCGAGCGACCACATCACCACGCTCGCGTGGTTCTTGTCACGCTCGACCATGCGACGGACGCGGTCGAGATACACCGGCCCCCATCGCGGGTCGTCGGAGGGGTTGCCGCGCCAGCCCACGCGCTCGAAGCCGTGCGTCTCGATGTCGCACTCCTCGATGACGTACAGCCCGTACTCGTCGCACAGGTCCAGCAGGTACGGGTCCGGCGGGTAGTGGCTCGTGCGCACAGCGTTGATGTTGTGTCGCTTCATCGTCTCGAGGTCGGCACGCATCCCCTCGGCGGTCACCGCGCGGCCTCGTCGCGTGTCGACGTCATGCCGGTTGACGCCCCGCAGAACCAGTGGCGCACCGTTGATGGTGAGCACGGAGTCCACCACCTCGATGGTGCGGAAGCCGATCCGCATCCGCACCGACTCCGCGGCGGTCGTGATGACGAGCTCGGACAGCGCCGGGGACTCCGTCGACCACGGGTGCGCGCCGGGGATGCGAACCTCCCCGCCGATGGTCACCTCGACGCCGTCGAGCCGTGCGACGGCATCCGCCCCGGCCCGCACCTCCAGCCGAAGGGTGCCTTCGCCGGTGCGATGGTCGTAGCCCGTGGCGGCGAACACGTCGTCGATCCCGCCGTCCGGCCGGGCCAGCACGGCGACGGACCGGAAGATGCCCGACAGCCACCACTGGTCCTGGTCCTCGATGTAGCTGGCGAAGCTCCACTGGTGCACCCGCACCGCGAGCAGGTTCTGGCCCGGCGCCACCGCGTGCCCGATCTCGAATTCGCTGGTCAGCCGGCTACCCGACGACGTGCCGATTTCGACGCCGTTGACCCAGACGCGGAACCAAGAGTCGACGCCGTCGAACCGCAGCAGGGTCCGCCCGTCCGGCCAGTCGGCCGGCAGTTCGAAGGTCGTGCGGTACTCACCCGTGGGGTTCTCGTCCGGCACGCGCGGCGGATCGACCGGGAAGGGAAACACGATGTTGGTGTACGCCGGTGCGCCGTAGCCGTACAGCTGCCAGTGACCGGGCACCTCGATGGTCGCCCAGTCGCTCCCTTCGTCCTCGGGTGCGGCGGGGGTCGCGGGCGTGGGCGCCCACCGGAATCGCCAGGCCCCGTCGAGCGAGATGGTCGCGGCGTCGGTGGCGACGCGGGCACGTGCGGGACGCAGCCGCGGCGCGGCGATGACCTCGATGTCGTGTGGACGCACGATTCCCTTTCCCAGCTAGCGTTCTCGTCGTAGTCGAACGGCCGGATCATAGTCGAACCGGCCGGATCAGCCGCCCGGCGCGGCGTCGGCCGTCGCGGCCAGCCACGCCTCAAGCTCCCGGACGAGTTCCTTGACGAGCTCCGGGCGCTCCGCCGCCCGGTTGACCCGCTCGCCTGGGTCGCTCGCCAGGTCGGCGAGGAACGGGTCCTCCACGACGGAGCCGTCCAGGTCGTCCCTGCCGTGGGTCACGAGCTTCCACGAGCCGCGACGCACCGCCGCCTGGTCACCGTAGCGCCAGAACAGCGGCGTCTCGTCGGCGCCGCCGGCGCCGCGCAGTCGCGCCAGCCTGCTGCGCCCGTCGAGGGTCTCCGATCCCCGGTCGATCCCGAGCAGGTCGAGCACCGTGGGAAGGACGTCGATCATCTGCGCCGGCGTGTGCGACGCCGTGCCCGCCGGCAGGGCACCGGGAGCCGCGATGATCGTTGGTTCGCGGATGCCGCCGTCGAACAGGGATCCCTTGTGCCCGCGGAAGCCGCCGGTGGAGCCGCCGTAATACGGGTCCGGCGTGCCGTCCAGCCAGTTACGTGACTCGCTGGACGGGCCGTTGTCCGAGGAGAACACGATGACGGTGTCCTCCCGGACCGCCCCCTCGTCGAGCGCGGCGAGGATCTCACCGATCCCGTCGTCCATGGCGGCCACCATCGCCGCCATGATTCGACGGTCGGGAGGCAGCTGCGGGAACCGGTCGAGATAGCGTTGCGGCGCGTGCATCGGATAGTGCGGTGCGCTGTAGGGCACGTAGGCGAGGAACGGCCGATCGGCACGGGCGGCGCGGCGGATGAAATCCACGGCGCGTTCCGTGATCACCTCGGTGACGTACTCACCGTTGCGCCACACCTCCGTGTCGTCCGCCCACAGGTCGTGTACCGGGTCGGTGCCGCGATCCCAGTAGTGGATGTGCGAGAAGTAGTCGACGCAGCCCGCCCGGAACCCGAAGAACTCGTCGAACCCGTGCGCGTTCGGTGAGGTCTCGGGCGCCGTACCGAGGTGCCACTTTCCGAACAGTCCCGTCGCGAATCCCGCCTCGCCCAGAATCCGGGCGATGGTGCGCACCGTGGTCGGCAGCCCGCTGGAGTGCCGCCGGCCGGCCAGGATCTCCGACACGCCGGTCGCGTCGGGATGCCGCCCCGACAGCAGCGCGGCACGGGACGGCGAGCAGACCGGTGAGTTCGAGTACCACTGGGTGCACCGCACCCCGTCCGCCGCCAGGGCGTCAAGGTACGGCGTCGGCGACGGGGCCCCGGGCTCGAGGTCCTGATTGCAGCCGACGTCACCCCATCCAAGGTCGTCGGCGTAGATGATGACGACGTTCTTCATGATGCCTTCGCGTCGGGCCCCGTGATCCGGATCTGACCGCCGGAGCCCGCGCTCACCCGAGCGTCCGGGCAGTGGTCGAGCCGCACCGAGAGGACGTCTCCGGCCGTGGTGTTGTCGGCGACGACGAGATTCGCGACGCTCGTCGCATCGACTATCCAGTTGCCAGCCTCGGCGCCCGGCTCCTCGCCGTCGTGCGGCCAAGGCGCGCAGTTGTCGACCTGGTTGTCGACGATCCGGATGTCGCGATGAATGGACGCGTCCTCGGTGGACACCTGACCGGGGCTGACCAACACCGCGGGGCCGCCGAGGTCCTCGAACCGGTTGCCCCGAATGGTGCAATCGGTCACCGGGCCCGTCTCCCAGTAGCTGCCGGCCTCGGCGGTGATCAGGACGCCGGCCATGCCGAGCCCCCGGAACACGCAGTCCTCGATGAGGATCGGCTTGCGCGTGGACACCAGCGCCCCGCGGGTCGGCAGGTTCTCGAAGATCGAGCGCCGAACCGTCACGGCGGGCGTGCGGGTGATGTTCTCCACGGCCAGCTCGCCGGGCGCCGAGGTCGCGACCGCCTCGGGCAGCGGACCCGCGCACCGGATGCGCATGCGGGTGAGGTCGTGTGCGTGGTCCCGCCCGCTCGGCCCGTCGACGGCCAGCACCTCCACGCCGGTGGCCACCACGGCACCATCGTCGACCTTCACGATCTCGCACAGCTCGCCGACCGAGAACTGCGGGAAGCCGGCGGTCTCCGGATGGGGGTAGGACACGTCGAGTTCGTCGCCGTCGACCCGGTCGACCCGCAGGTACAGGCCGTGCACGTTGATCGCGTCGTCGTGCGCGCCATCGAACCGGCAGTCCTCGACCACGACCTGGCCGCGCAGGCCGGATGCCTGCACGAAGTCCGCGAAGCCGGCCGTGGTCCGCCCGGTGCCCTCACGGGTGGCGAAGGTGCAGCCCTGTACGAGCAGGTCGCCGCCGCTCTGCGCCAGCAGCCCGAAACCGTGCAGGTACCCGAATCGCACGTCGCGGAACCGGGCCCATCCGCTCTCCAGGACGAACACGCCCGGGTGGTCCCGGTCGGTGTGCCGCAGCTGGTAGACCAGCCCCTGATCGCCGGGTACCGCAGCGTCAGGCCGGTAGTCGATGCGCAGGCCGTCGGGCGTGGACGTGACCCGTTCGACGTGCTCGAACAGTGGGCATTCGGTGCGCCAGGTACGGTTCGCGCGGGGGTCGAGCACCTGGCAGTAGTCCAGCGCCCCCTCGCCCGTCCACGCCGGATCGCCGGTGCTCGGGTCGATCTCGCCCATCCAGGTCACGGTGCGGCCGTTGGGCCGCACATCGGTTTCGGATGGCACCGAGACCACGCGGAACGGCCTGCCTTCGGCGATTCCGACCTGCCGCACGGTCAGCTCGACAACGGTCGGCTGCACCATGTCGACGGTGAAGTCGTGCAGGTCGGCCCGGCCACCGTCGATCACGGCGATCGTCGTCTGACGGCCGTGGTATTCGAACAGCGCACCGCCCCCGTCGATCTCGACGTCGTCGAATCCCTCGAGCAGGATGCCGATCGCCTTCTCGCGGTAGCGCGGATCGACGCCGACGGTGTTCGAGACGTACAGCTCGCGGCGGGTCGCCGCCGACGCCCAGAAGGCGTAGGTGCCGGGTGCGAAGCGGATGGTGACGGGACCGCCCGCCTGGCGGGCCGCGGCGATCGCGTCCCGCACGGCGCCCGAGGAATCCCGCTGCCCGGTGGGGTCCGCCCCGTAGGCGCTCACCTCGACCAGGCGACGGGATGCGGTGGTGGTCGGTTCGGTCATCGGTGGGTTGTCCTTTTCAGAAGCTATGGACGTTCAGAAGCTGTGGCCGTCGAGGGTGACGGCCCCGTGTGTCAGGTCGATGCCGAGGCGGTTGCCGTACGCGACGACGGTGATCGGTGCCCGCGCGTGCTCGCCGCGTGGGGTGAGTGTCGCGGCCACCAGCCTCGGGCGGCCGTGCTCATCGGCATCCCACTCGATGTCGACGCGCACGCCGGGGCGGGCGACCAGTCCCCGTACCGCTCCTCGCGCCCAGGCCGCGGGTACGGCCGGCAACAGCTCTATCTCGCCGGCGTGGCTCTGCACGAGTGCCTCGGCGACACCCGCGACGTACCCGAGGTTGCCGTCGATCTGAAATGGGGGGTGAGCGGCGAACAGGTTGGGGTACAGGCCCGCCCGCTGGCCGATCTGCTCGGGCGGGGCGGGGCGCAGCATCAGCCGGATGAGTTGCGCGACGCGCTCGGGCTGCCTGAGGCGCGCGCGCAGCGCGATCCGCCAGGCCAGCGACCAACCGGTCGACTCGTCGCCGCGGGCGTCGATCGACGCGCCGGCCGCCGCGTGCAGGGCGTCCGGGAGGCCCGGACCGGGGTAGAGCGGCCACAGATGGCTGAGGTGACGGTGGTGCGGCTCGGCCTGCGGCGGGTCGGCGTGCCATTCGGTGATCAGACCGTCCCGCCCGATCGCCGGGCCGGGGATCATCGCACGGGCCTGGCGCACGCTCGCGAGCAGATCATCCGCCGGGTCGTCGGGGCCGACCTCGACGACGGCGTCGAACAGGGCGGCGATGAGGGCGAGGTCCATCGCGGACGACTGGCCCACCGCGCTCACGCCGCCATCCGGGGTGTGGAAGTGATTCTCCGGCGACGTGGACGGGCTCGTGCCGAGCGCGTCGTCGCCCACGGAGACGAGCTGACGCAACGCGAACTCGGCGGCGCCGCGCAACACCGGCCGCACCCGGCCGAGCAGTTCGGGCACGCCGAACCGCACCAGATTCGCCAACTCCAGCGACAACCAGACTCCGGCCATCGGCCAGAACGCCCAGGCCGGGTCGGCGTCGCCCGTGCCGACCGGCGGTGTGTAGCCCCACGCGTCGGTGTTGTGGTGGGCCACCCATCCGGGCGACCCGTACAACTCGCGCGCGGTGGCGGCACCCGTCACGGCGAGCGCCTCGACGAGGTCGAGCAACGGGATGGCGCATTCGGCGAGGTCGGTGACGCCGGCCGCCCAGTAGTTCATCTCGGTGTTGATGTTCACCGTGTAGCCCGAACTCCACGGCGCGCGCAGTTCGGTGTTCCACAGCCCCTGCAGGGTGGCGGGCAGGCCGCCGGGCCGCGAGCCGGCCAGCAGCAGGTACCGGCCGTAGTGGAACAGCAGCACGGCGAGCCCGGGATCCTCGACGAGCACGTCGCCCTCGACCGCCGCCACGACCCGGTGCCAGGTGGCGACCGGCGCGGCGGTGTTGTCCGTCTTAGCGTCGCGGGGCCCGGGCCCGGGCCCGACGCGTAGCGAGACGCGACCGTACCGTTCGGCGTGGTCGGCGCGGTGGCGTTGGCGAAGCGTCGGGACGCCCCGACCCAGCGCCGCGCCGACCGTGTCGGCCGCCGCGTCCAGCACGTCGTCCGTCAACAGCGGTCGCGCGATCCCGCCGAACGTCGTGGCCGTCGCGACCACCAGATCGAGCCGGGTCGCCGACCGCACGGTCAGCGCGCCCGCAACGGGCGAGGAGGCGATCCCGTTGTGCACCGGCCGCACGTGCACGACGCCGCGCAGGGCCTCGGCCGGCGACTCGGACCACTCGATCGAGTGGTCCGGCTCGTGCGGCGGCGGCACGTCCGACGGCATCCGGAAGCGCAGTTCGGCCGAGCCCTCCCCCGCCTCGCTTCGCAGGGTCGCGAGTTGGGTAGTCAACTCGACGGCGATGTCCAGTGGCGCGTCGGCCTCGATCGAGACGACGAGCACCGAGTCGGGGGCCGAGACGAACACCCGCCGACGGACCTCGACGGCACCGAGGCGGAACCGGGTCTCGACCTCCGCGTCGTGCAGGTCCAGGACGCGCCGGTACCCGTCGTCCTCGACTTCTGGAGAGTCCGATGTGGACCCACTGGTCGGCGTCAGGGTGAGGATGAGGTCGGCGAAGGGAAGATAGGCCTGCGCCCATCCGGCCTGGATCCGCTGCACCTCCCGGGTCGCGGCGCCGTACTCGCCACGGGCGAGGTGGCCGCGCGCCCGCTCGACGATCGCCGGCCCGTCGACGGGCGGTCGGGGGGCCCTTGCCGGCCCCCCCGACCACGCTGTTCCGTCGTTGAGCGAGATGCGCTCCCGCGCGGTGCCGCCGTGCACGAGCCCACCGAGGCGCCCGTTGCCCAACGGCGCGGCCTCAAGCCAACTCCGCGCGGGGGCGTCGAAGACGATCTGATGAACGTCGCTGTCGATGCCAGTCTCATCCATCCCGCGTCCGCTCTCAATCTCGCTCAATGAACCTTACTTCTGTGCGATGATCTGCTTGCTCTGCGACTGCAGTTGCGCGAACACGTTGTCGCCAGCCTGGTGCTCCCAGTACTGCTGGAAGACCGGCACGATCGCCGTCTGCAATCCGGCGCCGTTGGTGTAGTTGGCGCCCTCGCTCAGACCCTGCTGGAGGTAGTCGCTGAACGCGGAGATGTCCATGCCCTTCGCGGCCACCTGCTTGACCGTCGAGGCGAACACCGACGGGACGCCCGAGAAGAAGGCCGGGTTGGCCTGCGCGGCAGCCTGCTGGCAAGCGTCCGAGGTCATGTACGTCAGCCACTTGTAGGCGGCCTGCTGGTGCTTCGAACCCTGCCAGATGAACTCGAGGTCACCGCCGACCTGGACGAGGCGGTTGTTGGTCTGGCTGTCCTTGACCAGCGGCGCGACGCCGACGTTGACCTTCGAGTTGCCGTCGAAGGTGGCCACGTCCCACGATCCCTGGATCATCATGGCGACCTTGCCGCTGGTGAGCTGGTCCTCGACGCTCGTGTTCGAGCCGAACTCGCCGATCTTCGGGGAGTAGCCGTCGTCCGACAGCGAGCGCAGGTAGTTCATGGTCTGGCTGAAGCGGGGGTCCGCGTACGGGATCTGCGTCGGGTACGGGAACGTGTCGCCCGCCTTCCAGCCGAGGGCGCCGGCGAACGAGCTGAACGTCTCCGAGCCGTTCGGGTCCTGCGGGGCCATGAGCTGGACGCCGTAGGTCGCGATGTGCTTCGGGTCGAATCCGGGCTGGTTGCCGTGCACGCCCTTGTCATCGACGGTGAGCGCCTTGACGACCTGGCCGAAGGTGCCACCGTCGGTGGGGTTCCACGTCAGGTCCTGCATCTGCGCGTCGGTGATGCCGGCCTTGGCGAGCATGTCCTTGTTGTAGTAGAAGCTGGTGGCGTTCCAGTCCACGGTCAGGCCGTAGGTGTTGCCGTCGGTTCCCGTGACCGGGTCGATGCCCTTGGCGAAGTTGTTCGTGTAGTTGTTCTGCTTGAGCAGCGAACCGATGTCGAGGATCTGGTGCTGCGAGATGTAGGTCGGGTAGTACTGACCCGAGGCCTGGAACACGTCCGGCGCGTTGCCGGCGGTGAAGTCGGCCGTGAGCTTCGTGAAGTAGTCCGGCACGTTGTAACGGGAAATTTTGACCGTGTAGCCGGGGTTGGCCTGCTCGAAGCCCGGAACACAGGCACCCATGGCGGTCACCATGTTCGGGTCCCAGTTCCAGTAGTTGATGACCGTCTTGCCGTCGGCGGACTTTCCGCCGTCGGACGAACAGCCCGTAAGGGCCGTAACGCCGGCCAGCGCTACCGCGACGAGCGCGGTCAGCGACTTTCGCTTCATTCCGTTACTCCTTGTAGGGTGTGCTGTGCGGGGTGAAACAGAGGAGCTTGTGAAACGATGAGCACCGCCGGTCTCACCGGATGCCGGTGAAACCGATGGAGTTGATGATTCGCCGGCCGAAGATGACGAACACGACGAGCATCGGCAGCGCGGAGACGAGCGTCGCCGCCATGAGCCCGCTCCAGTCGGGTGCGACCGTCGGGGCGTTCTGTTGGAACGAGGCGAGCCCCACCGTGAGGGGCTCAGTGCTCTTGTCGTTGGTGACAAGCAGCGGCCAGAAGTACTCGTTCCAGGTGTTGATGAAGGTCAGGATCGACAGGGTGGTGATCGGCCCCGCCGTCATCGGGATCGTGACGCGGAACAGTGCCTTGATCGGCCCTGCCCCGTCGATCCGGGCCGCGTCGTCGATCTCGTTCGGCAGGCCGAGCATGAACTGCCGGAGGAAGAAGACGTCGAACGCCGAGAACAGCGCGCCCGGCAGGATCAGGCCGGGGATCGTGTTCAGCAGGCCCAGGTCCTTGATGAGGACGAAGTTCGGCAGCATCGTCATGATGCCCGGCACCATGAGCGCGACGAGGAACAGCGAGAACATGAGGTTCCGGCCCCGCCAGTGCAGCCGTGCGAAGGCGTACGCCGCGGTCGTGGAGAAGAAGACGACGAACGCCGTCATGAGTGCGGCGTAGAGCGTCGAGTTGCGCAGGTACAGCAGGAAGTCACCGGTGTCGAGCGCGCTCACCGTGCCCGTGGCGTTGCCGTGCACCAGCCCGAGGACGCGCTCGAAGCCGTTGAGCGTGAAGCCGACCGGCCACAACGACTGCGGCTTCACGGACAGGGCGTCGTTCGACGACAACCCGGTCCGGAGGATCCAGTAGAACGGGAAGATCGTAACGATCAGGATGATCGCGACGTAGACCCACGCGACGATGCGACCGATCGACCTGCGGGACGGCTGCGTCGACGCGCGACGTCCGCCCGCGGACGGCTGCGTGGGGATGCGCAGTCGACCCGCGGCTCGCTGGCTCGATGACACTTGTGACACGGCGCTGTCCTCAATTCGTGTCGGACTCGTTGGCGCGGGTCACGCGCAGCTGGATGAAGGTGATGATGATGAGCATCGCGAAGAGCGCGAGTGACATCGCGGACGCGTAGCCGAAGTTGTACTGGCTGAACGCCGAGTCGTAGATGTACATCTGCAGCACGTTGCTGGCGTTGGCCGGACCACCCTGGGTCGCCACCTGCACGATGTCGAACACCTGGAAGGAGCTGATGACGGCCAGGATCACGACCATGGCCAGGATCGGCCGCAGCAACGGCACCGTGATGCGGCGGAACATCTTCATCTCGCTCGCCCCGTCCAGGCGGGCCGCCTCGTAGATCTCGCCAGGGATCGTCTGAAGTCCCGCGAAAATCAGAATCGCGTTGTACCCCATCGACTTCCAGACGCTGATCATCGCGACGGTCGGGATGGCGAGCGTGTTCGACCCGAGGAATATGACGCGATGCCCGGTCAGCGCCTTGAGCGCGACGTTCACGATGCCCAGCTGCGGGTCGAGCATCCACGACCAGACGACGGCCGCGACGACTCCCGAGATGAGGAACGGCAGGATGACCAGCCCGCGGATCACCGTGGATCGCGTCAGCCGATGGAGAACGACCGCGGTGACGAGCGAGAGCAGGATGCCGATCACGACGCTGATGACGACGAAGTACACCGTCACCAGGAGCGAGTGCCAGAACGTCGAGTCGTGGAGCATCTGCCGGAAGTTCGCGAGCCCGGTCCATACCGCGGGCGAGAGGATGTGGTACGTCGTGAAGCTGAAGTAGATCCCGCGCAGCGTCGGGTATACGGCGAAGAGGATGAACCCGATCAGCGCCGGCGTGATGAGCAGCCAGGCAGCGGTCGCGTGCCCGCGATAGGCCGGATGCCGTCGACCGGACTTCGACTCGCGCGCGGAGCGCCGCGAGGGTGTCAGTGTGGACACCGTTGTCCCTTCGTTATTTTCAACACAGTGCTTAGTTAATCCGAACTTAGGGGCTTGCGCAGCGCACGTCAAGATCTGCAGGCTGGTAGGAGCGTCCAAGACAGGTGTGGCAAGGCACGCAGACAAAGTGAGCACCGTGGGCGCTACTGTGAGCATCCTGTGGCAGAGCGACATCCAGTGGCAGAACGAGAGGACACGCGCGGATGAGTGGTACCGGGGTCAACCTGGGCGCTCTCGCTGAGTTCAACGTAGCTGTCGTCCTCGATGCGATTCGGCGCCACCCGTCGGGCGTGGCCCGCACCGAGATCTCCACGCTCACGGCCCTCAGCGGTATGACGGTTTCCAACGTATGCCGAAGGCTCGTTGAGGCCGGGCTCGTCACCGAGGAGGCGGCACCGGCCAGAGGCCGAGGCAAGCCACCGAAAATCCTGACCCTGAACCCAGATGGCGGATTCGCGGTCGGCGTGCACATCGACCCCGCTGTGGTCACCTATGTACTGATCGACCTTGCCGGACGAGTGCGCGAACGAATGCGTACAGCAACCCCCACGGTGCAGAACGCGGCAAAAGTGGTGGGAGAGATGGCGGCCCGGCTCGACGCTCTCCTGCTGAGCGCGGGCGTCGATCGTGCCAAAGTCCTCGGCATCGGCGTGGCGTCGCCGGGGCCGATCGACCCGGAGACGGGCGTCGTGCTCAACCCTCCGATGCTGCCCGGGTGGCATCGGGTAGAGCTGCGAAGGGCGCTGAGTATCGTCACCGGCCTGCCGGTGCTCATCGAGAAGGACGCCACGGCCGCGGTGGTGTCCGAGTTGTGGTTCAGCGAGCCGGACGAGCGACGCGACTTCGCCTTCGTGTATTACGGGACGGGCTTCGCGACCGGCATCGCCATCGCCGGCTCGGCCGTTCGCGGGGTGAGTTCCAACGCCGGTGACGCCGGCCATATCTCGGTCGACCCCGATGGACCCATCTGCGCCTGCGGTCGGCGCGGCTGCGTCGGCGTCGTGACGGTGCCCCGGGCACTGGTCGAACAGGCGGTGCGTGATGGCGTGCTGACCGGGGCTCAGGTCGGCGACACCGCCGATGTGTTGCAGGTGGGCACCGCGTTCGGCCTCCTGGCCGATGCGGCCGCCGTCGGCGACGCGCAGGCGATGGAGATTCTCACCGGCGCCGCCCGCCACATCGCCCGCGCCGTGGTCGTCGTCGTCGACCTGCTCGACGTCGGAGAAGTCGTGTTCGGCGGCCCGTTCTGGCCGCAGATCGCGCCTTTTGCCCTGACAACACTGCCCGACGCGGTGCATTCCGACCCCGGGCTCGTGGTGCCCCATCGCATTCGCTTCAGCGAGTCGGCCATCGCCAGCGATGTCGCCGCGGTGGGTGCCGCCACCCTCGTGCTGGACGACTCGTTCTCGCCGCGGGCGGAGGCACTGCGCATCCGCAACCCGGACGAGGCTGTTGCACGATTTTCAACACTCTGATTAGATAATCTTGACCTTCAGGTCGAACCCCGCCTGTTCCGTGCTGAGTGGATCCCGTTTATGCCCTCCCCTGGCCCCGTCCGCCCTTCTACTCTCTCGCCGTTGAATGAGTCCGACGCCGTCTTCGTGCCACACACCCACTGGGACCGCGAGTGGTACGAACCTTTCCAGGTGTTTCGCCACCGGCTCGTGACCGAACTCGACCGCCTGCTCGAGGCCGCCGAAGCCGATCCCGAGTTTCGATTCACCCTCGACGGACAGACGGCGGCGATCGAGGACTACCTTGAGATCCGGCCGGAGAACCGCGAGCGGGTACGACGGCTGGTCGAGCAGGGTCGGCTCGCCTTGGGGCCGTGGCTCATCCTGCTCGACGAGTTCCTCTGCGGCGGCGAGACGATCGTGCGTAACCTGCGCCTCGGCGTCGAGGGTGCACGGGCTCTGGGCGCTGCCATGCCGGTGGGTTACCTGCCCGACATGTTCGGCCACATCGCGCAGATGCCCCAGATCCTGCGCCGTGCCGGGATCGACCAGGCGGCTCTGTGGCGGGGAGTCCCGGCCTCGGTCGAGGGTCACCGCTTCGAGTGGCAGTCTCCCGATGGATCGACCGTGCTCACCGAGTACCTCTTCGACGGCTACGACAACGGCCTCGACGTGCTTCTCGTACCCGACGCGATCGGCCGCGCCCTTGACGACTACGCGGCGATCAGCGCTAAGCGGTGGGGCGACGACCCGGTTCTCGCGATGGCGGGCACCGACCACACCGTGCCGGACCGACGGCTGCTCGACTGGCTGCGCGCCGCGGCCCGCCCCGATCGCCGCATCGCGGTGGCCACGCTCGCGGAGTACCTCGACGGGGTGCCGACGCGCGGTCCCCTCTCACTGGTGCGCGGTGAACTGCGCAGCCACGCGCGAGGCAACATCCTGCCCGGCGTGCTTTCCGTACGCCGCGACCTCAAGCAGGCGATGGCTCGGGCCGAACACACCATCGACGAGGCCGAGCGGGTGCTCGCGGCCTGGGGCACCGGGCCGGAGGACGCCTACCTGAGGCGGGCGTGGCACAAAATCATCGAGTCGACGGCACACGACTCCGTGGTCGGCTCCGGCACGGACGAGACGAGCGACCAGGTCGCCGCGCGACTGGCGGAGGCGACCCAGATCGCCCGCGCCGTGCGGGGTGGCGTGCTGGCGTCGCTGGCGGCCCGGGTTCCGACGAGCGGACACCTCGCGGTCAACACCCTGCCCTTCCCGCGGGAGATGCTCGCCGAGATCGACCTTGAGGCGACCGCGCCGGCAGCCTCGCTGCGCGCCCGGACCGCCGGTGGGCGAGAACTCCCGCTGCAACTGCTGTCCGCCACCGGCACGGTACTCGGCGACGAGAGATTCGACGCCGCCGAACTCGAGCGCGTGCTGCGCCGCATCCACCGTCGCGAGCTGTTCGGGCGACAGATCGTGTCCGTCGAACTCGAGCCCGGGCAGCTCACCTTCCGCCTGGCCGAGGACGCCGGCCCCGAGCCGTTCGACCTGCTTGAACTGCGGGTCGCCGTCGCCGCCGCGACCGCGGCGCACCCCGGACCCTGGCGCGTGCTGACCACCACGGCGCCCGTGCACCGCGCCCTGGTCGCGGTGCCGGTGCAGGCGTCCGGCGCGACGTCGTTCATGGTCGCCGCCGCGCCCGAGGTCGATCCGCCCGCGGCCGCCTCCGGAGCCGACGGGCGGGTTGTCCGACCGGACTGGCCCGGCGCGTCTGGCGCCGTGCCGCGACCCAGACCGGTCGTCGACAACGGTCGCGTCCGGGTCGAGGTGGCGACGGACGGTACCTTCACGCTGCACGCGGCGGATGGCACGCAACAGTCGGGGATCGGCCGGCTGGTCGACGGCGGCGATCGGGGCGACAGCTACAACTACGGGCCGCCCGCCGAGGACGAACTCGTCGATGAGCCGACGGCGGTCGCCGTCGAGGTCGTCGAGACCGGCCCGGTCCGCTGGGCGATCCGGGTGACCCGCGACTACCCGATCCCCCAGGGCCTCTCCGACGCCCCGGACCGGCGCGGCGCGGCCCGGGAGACGCTGCGGATCGAGACCATCGGCGAGTTGCGCCGCGGCGAAGACATGTTGCGGCTGACCGTTTCCTTCGTCAACGAGATGCGCGACCACCGCCTGCGGATGCACATCCCGCTGCCGTACCGGGTGGACGAATCGGCCTCCGAGGGCCAGTTCGCCGTGACCCGGCGACCGCTGACCGCCGAGGGCGGCTGGGGCGAGCATCCGATCCCGACCTACCCGGCGCACGGCTTCGTCTGCGCCGGACCGGTCACCGTGCTGCTGGATCACGCAACCGAGTACGAGGTCGTCGACGGCGAGGAATTGGCGCTCACGGTACTGCGCGCCGTCGGCTCGATCAGTCGAAACGTGCATCCGTTCCGTGACGAGCCCGCCGCCAGCGAGATTCCGGCGCCGGGGGCACAGTCGCTCGGCGAGACCATCACCGCCCGGTTCGGCGTGGTGCTGTCCCCGCAGGGATGGCAGCGCGCGCAGGCGGTCCGCCGCTCGGCGCACTTCCGCGGCGAGGCGCTCGTCCTGCGCGGCACGGGCGGCGACGCGCGACTGCCCGCCCTGCCCGGCGGCGTGCGGGTCGACGGCGCGGGGGTAGCGGTGAGCACGATCCGACGCACAGACAACGGCATCGAGGTCCGGCTCGTGGCGATGAGCGACGGCCCGGTCGCGGCCACCGTGACCGGCCCGTTCACCGAGGTCGAGACGATCGACCTGCTCGGTGGGCCGCTCGGCACGCAGCCGGCGACGGAGGGCCGCCACGAGCTGCGGCTCGCGCCCTGGGAAATTCGCAGCATCGTGCTGCGCGGCTGGAACCCGGCGGACTTCTAGCCGCCGCCGCCTGAAGGAGAACCATGCTGCAAGGCCACCAGAAATCCCGCACCCGGCAGATCGAGGACCGCGTCGACCGCTTCGTGGCCGGCAAGCTCCGGCCCCGGCTGTACCGGGCGCGGGTCGCGCTCGACGTCACGCACCGCGTGGTCGGAGGCGAACCGGTGCCATTCGAGGTGGGTACCACCGGCGAACTCGCGCCGCTGCCGGTCGGCTCGGCGTGGGGACGCGCCTGGGACACCGTGTGGATGCGGCTGCACGGTGTCGTTCCGGCCGAATGGGCCCGCGACGGCGCGCTGCGCGCCGGTACCAGCCTGGAGGCCATCGTCGACCTCGGCTTCAGCCAGGCGCAGCCCGGGTTCCAGGCCGAAGGTCTCGCCTTCTCGCTCGACGGCGCACCGGTCAAGGGGATCTCGCCCCTCAACCACCACGTGCCCTTTGACCGCAACGCCGGTGAGGCCATCGACTTCTGGGTCGAGGCCGCCGCGAACCCGAACGTCGCCGGGGGCGACTGCGTCACCTTCGCCCCCACCCCGCTGGGATCGTGGGAGACCGCGGGCGAGGAGCCCATCTACCGGCTTCGCGCCGCCGACCTCGCCCTGCTCGACCTCGAGGTGTACGAGCTGGTGCAGGACACCGCCGTGCTCCTCGGCCTCATGCGCGAGCTGCCCGACACCGAGCCTCGCCGCTGGCGGATCGCCCGCGCGCTTGAGCGCATGATCGAGACAGTCGACCCCGACGACGTGTCCGGCACCGCCGCGGCGGGGCGGGCGGTGCTGCGTCCGGAGTTGGCGAAGCGGGCGCACGCGAGCGCGCACCGCATCCACGCCACCGGGCACGCGCACATCGACACCGCCTGGCTGTGGCCGCTGCGCGAGACGGTACGCAAGTGCGCGCGTACCTTCTCCAACGTCCTCGACCTCATGGACCGCGACCCGGACTTCGTCTTCTCCTGCTCCTCGGCGCAGCAGCTGGCGTGGATCAAGCGGGACTACCCGGCGCTGTTCGAGCGGATCAGGCAGCGCGTCGCCGAGGGCCGGTTCATTCCGGTGGGCGGGATGTGGGTCGAGTCCGACACGAACATGCCGTCGGGCGAGTCGCTGGTGCGCCAGTTCACCTTCGGCCAGCGATTCTTCGAGGCCGAGTTCGAGGTGCGGTGCGAGGAGGTCTGGCTGCCCGACAGCTTCGGGTACACCGGGGCGCTCCCCCAGATCGCCAGGGGCGCCGGCGCCCAGTGGTTCTTCACCCAGAAGCTGTCGTGGAACCGCGTCAACGCCATGCCGCACAACACCTTCCGGTGGGAAGGCCACGACGGCTCGTCGCTGTTCACCCACATGGCGCCGATCGAGACGTACAACTCGCGACTCGTACCCGAGGAGTTGCGCTGGGCCGAGCAACGCTTCGCCGACCACCTGACCCACACGAGCTCGCTCGCGCCGTTCGGGTGGGGCGACGGCGGGGGCGGTCCCACCCGCGAAATGGTCAGCGCCGCCCGTCGCAGCGCGGACCTCGAAGGCGTTCCCCGGGTCGAGCTGTCCTCCCCCGCCCGCTTCTTCCGCGAGGCGCAGGCCGAGGCCGACCCCGCCGAACTCGCGGTGTGGAAGGGGGAGATGTACCTCGAACTGCACCGGGGCACCTACACCTCGCAGGCGCGCACCAAGCACGGCAACCGCACCTCGGAGTCCCTGCTGCGCGAGGCGGAGCTCTGGGCGGCGACCGCGTCCGTGCGCACCGGTGCCGCCTACCCCGCCGAACTGCTCGCGGACGCCTGGCGCCGGGTCCTGCTCCTGCAGTTCCATGACATCCTTCCCGGCTCCGCGATCTCCTGGGTACATCGGGAGGCGGTGCGGATGCACGAGGAGATCGCCGCCACGCTGCGTGAGCTCATCGCGACGGCACAGTCCACGCTCGCCGGGACCGGAGACCGGATGGTGCGGTTCAACGCGTCGCCGCTCTCACGCGAAGGCGTCCCCGCCCTCGCCGCGGCGGCCGGCGCCGCGCCGCAGGGGCAGCCGGTCACGACCCGCGTCGTCGATGGCACGACAACCGTGGAGAACGATCGGGTACGCCTCGTGGTGGACGAACGCGGCCTCATCATCGGGCTGCGCGACCTGCGCGACGGCCGCGACCTGCTGACCGCCGCGCGGCCGGGCAACCTCCTGCAACTGCACCGCGACCTGCCGGCCGAATGGGACGCCTGGGACCTCGACGAGCACTACCGGAACACGACCGAAGACCTCGACGGCCCCACCGAGGTGGAACTCGTCGAGGCGGGCGGGGCGGCGGCGCGTCTCGTGGTGCGCCGGCGGTTCCACGGCTCGACGGTCGAGCAGCGCATCATCCTCACCCGGGGCAGCGAAGCGATCCGCATCGAGACCGACGTCGACTGGCACGAACGGGAGAAGGTGCTCAAGCTCGCCTTTCCGCTGCGACTGGACGCGGTGGCGTCCACCGCGGAGACGCAGTTCGGCCACCTCACCCGGCCCACGACGACGAACACGAGCTGGGATGAGGCGAAGTTCGAGATCTGCGCCCACCGCTGGCTGCACGTCGCCGAGGGCGGGTACGGGGTGGCCGTCGCCAACGCCACCGTCTACGGCCACGACGTCGTTCGCGGTCGCGACGCGGACGGCGCCCTCACGATCGTGCGCGAAACCCTGCTTCGCGGTCCGCTGTACCCCGACCCGGAAACCGACCAGGGCAGGCACTCGTTCGTCACGGTGCTCGCGGTCGGCGCCGACATCGCCCGCGCGGTGGAGCTCGGCTACGACCTCGCATTCCCGGTACGCGAGATCGAAGGCCACCGCGACGTCGAGCCGCTGGTGGCGCTCGACGGCGCCGGCGTCCTGATCGACACGATCAAGCTCGCCGACGACGGCTCCGGCGACGTGGTGGTGCGACTGTACGAGTCCCTGGGGCAACGAGCGTCGGTGCGCGCGTACCCGCGGTTCGCCTTTGAGGAGATCGTGCGCACGAACCTGCTCGAAGAGCCCGAGGCGGATGTCCCGCGCTGGGGCGCGGAGGAAGAGTCCTGCGCGCTCACGCTGCGCCCGTTCGAGCTGGTGACCCTGCGGATCCGGCGCTCGGCCGATCCGGCTGCGGCCACGAGTCCGCGTCCGTGACCACATTATGGCTGCCTCCGGCTCGGTCTCTCGATTCGCGGGTTCGCGAAGCCAGGAGATCAACAAGGCCGGAAAAGTCTGGCGCGGTAGTCTGACGATCATGGCGGACTGGGAGATTCGGCCGGCCTCGGCGGCGGACATCGAGGCGGCGGCCGAGTTGCGGGCCGTGGTGCTACGGGCGGATCTGGAGCGGCTCGGACGGTACGACGAGCAGCGGGTACGGCAAAGACTGCGGGACGGGTTCGCGCCGGCCCATACCTGGGTGATCGAGTCGGCTGGTGCGTTCGCCGGATGCGTGGCGCTGCGGCCGGCCGAGGACGCCCACTGGCTGGAGCATTTCTACCTGGCCCCGCACCTGCAGGGCAGCGGCATCGGTACGGCTGTGCTGCGTGGGTTGTTGGGGCAGTGCGACCGCGAGGGCATCCTGGTCCGGCTGAACGTACTGCGGGGCAGTCCGGCCCGGCGGCTGTACGAACGGCACGGATTCACACTGGAGACCGAGGATCCGGTGGATGTGTTCATGGTGCGCGCGCCGGCCCCGGCCGTACCCGAGGTGCCGGCGCGGCTTGGTCACGGTGCGCCTTGTGAGAAGTCGTAGCCGGTGAAGTCGGTGACCGGGACGTATCCGATCCGCTGGTAGAGAGCGTTGCTGGTGGAGTTGGTCGGGTCCGCGAACAGCACGACGTCCGTGGCACCCGCGGCCAGGGCGGCCTCGCTCACCTCGACCGTCACGGCGCCCGCGTACCCGCGGCCCCGGAGGCGGGCCGGGGTGTAGACGGGATCCACCCGGACCATGCCGGCGACCATCGACGTCGAGCCCGCCATCGAGACGGGAGTGCCGTCCGGGCTCTCCCAGAACGTGAAGTGCTTGTCCGCGAAGCGCGAGTCGGCCCAGGAGTCGGCGGGCATCTCTCCGACGGCGGCGACGAACTCACCGCACCACCGGATGATCTGCTCACGGTCGTCCACGACTCGACCACGACCGTCCGGGCACGGCTCAGGCGGGGTGAGCGTGCCGAGCCGGTAGAGACGGGCCGCCCAGCCGCGCACCGACTCCGCGCCCACGTGCCGCCGCCAGGCCTCGGCGAAGGCGGTGGCGGTGTCGTGGTCCGCGATGACGGCCGCGAGGGGGTGGCCGAGGTCGGCCAGGTGGGCGGCGAGGGTGTCGGCCTGCTCGGGCGCGAGGGGGGTGAGGGTCAGGCGGCGGGTCGCGCGCCGATAGAAGACGGCGCGGACCTCGCCCCCCGACTCCAGCCAGCCGAAGACGGTGGCCTCGGTGCCGGCCGCGTCCCCACGGGTTCGCAGTCTTTCGACGGTGGTGAGCTGCGTGTTGTGCAGGGCGGGGCGCGAACGCAGGAAGTCCCCGGCTCTCGCCAAGAAGGCGTCGACGTCTTCGGTGAGGTGCCATTCGTCCGGGCGCATCGCGCCATGATCTCTCATGGGCGCGACGCGGCTCCGGTCGGCATCACCCCCGGCGACTTTTCTTACCCCATCACCGGATCGGTTTTGCTGACACAATCCCCACCGGCCTAGGAGTTCGTGGGGAAGCTGTAGTTCGCCTGGCTGGTGGTCGGGTGGGTGGGGCTGGGCCAGCGGGTGGTGACTGTTTTGGCTTTGGTGTAGAAGGAGATGCCCTCGGCGCCGTGGACGTGCTTGTCGCCGAACAGGGAGTCTTTCCAGCCGCCGAAGGAGTAGTAGGCCATGGGTACGGGGATCGGGACGTTGACGCCGATCATGCCGACCGTGACCGAGCGCTGGAACCGGCGTGCGGCTTCGCCATCGGCGGTGAAGATGGCCGTACCGTTGCCGAACGGGCTGTTGTTGATCAGCGTGATCGCGCTGTCCAGGTCGGGGACTCGGACCACGGCCAACACCGGCCCGAAAATCTCATCCCGGTAGACCTCCATGTCGGGGGTGACTTGGTCCAGGAGGCTGGGTCCGATGAAGAAGCCTTGTTCGTGGCCGGTCACGGTCAAGTCTCGGCCGTCGACTATCAGCGTGGCGCCCGCTTCGACGCCGCGGTCGACGTAGCCGCGGATGCGGTCGCGTGCTTGTTCGGTGACGATGGGTCCCATGTCCGTGCCTGGCTGGGTTCCCGGTCCGACCCGTACCTCGGCGGTTTTGGCCTGGAGGGTTTTGATGAGGGATTCGGCGGCGTCGCCGACGGCGACGGCGACGGAGACGGCCATGCATCGTTCGCCGGCGGAGCCGTAGGCGGCTGCGACGAGGTGGTCGGCGGTGTAGTCGAGGTCGGCGTCGGGCATGACGACGGCGTGGTTTTTCGCCCCGCCGAGGGCTTGGACGCGTTTGCCGTTGGTGGTGGCGCGTTGGTGGACGTATCGGGCGATGGGGGTGGAGCCGACGAACGATACCGCGGCGACGTCCGGGTGGTCGAGGAGCGCGTCGACGGCGGTTTTGTCGCCGTTGATGACGTTGAACACGCCGTCGGGCAGGCCGGCCTCGGCCCAGAGTTCGGCGATGAGGCTGGACGCGGAGGGGTCGCGTTCGCTGGGCTTGAGCACGAAGGTGTTGCCGCAGGCGATGGCGATCGGGTACATCCAGGCGGGGACCATGGCGGGAAAGTTGAACGGGGTGATGCCGGCGACCACGCCCAGTGGTTGGCGGAAGCTGAATGAGTCGACCGCGGTGGATACCTGGTCGGAGTAGTCGCCTTTGAGCAGATGTGGGATGCCGCAGGCGAACTCGACAACCTCTAGGCCGCGGATGACTTCGCCGCGCGCGTCGGCGAGTACCTTGCCGTGTTCGTCGGTGATGATCGCGGCGAGGCGGTCGATGTTGTGATGTAGGAGTTCCCGGAACGCGAACAGCACCCCGGCCCGGCGGGTCAGTGAGGCTTCCCGCCACGACTGGAACGCGGTGGCGGCGGCCCGCACGGCCGCATCAACGTCGGTGTTGTCGGCCAGTGCGACCTGGGCTTGTTGTTGTCCGGTGGCGGGGTTGAACACTGGTGCGAATCGGTGGGAGGTACCTGGGGTGGACGCGCCCGCGATCCAGTGTCGCACGGTCTTCACGGTGTCTTCTTTCCCTTGGTGGCCGGTTACAGGTAGTGGCGCTGGGCGCGTTTGGCCTGTTCGTAGGCGTGTCGAGCGGTGCGGGTGTCGTCGATGGCGGCGACCTGCGCGACGGGTACGTCCCACCAGGTGTGGTTGTCGGGGGCGGGGACCATCGGGTCGGTTTCGATGTGGATGACGGTGGTCCGGCTCGCTTGCCGCGCCGTGGTCAGGGCTTCGCGCAGCTGCCGGATGCCGGCCACCCGCAGCACCTGGGCGCCGAGGCTTTCGGCGTTGGCCGCCAGATCCACCGGCAGCACGTCGCCGTCGAGCCGGCCGGTGCGCTCGTTGCGGTACCGGTACGCGGTGCCGAACCGTTGCCCGCCCACGGTCTGCGACAGGGCGCCGATGGACGCGAAGCCGTGGTTCTGGACCAGCACGACGACCAGTTTGATGCCCTCCTGGATGGCGGTGACGAGTTCCTGGGCCATCATCAGGTAGGAGCCGTCGCCGACCATGACGAACACTTCCCGGTCCGGGGCGGCCATTTTCACCCCGAGTCCGCCGGCGATTTCGTAGCCCATGCACGAGTAGCCGTATTCGACGTGGTAGCCCTTGGGGTCCCGGGTGCGCCACAGTTTGTGCAGGTCGCCGGGCATCGAACCGGCCGCGCAGACGACCACGTCGCGTGGTTGGCTCAGGTCGTTGACGGCGCCGAGTACCTCGCTTTGCGCGGGTAGTGGCCCATGGTCAAGGTGGTAGGCGTGGTCCACGACGCGGTCCCAGTCTTGGGCCAATCGCCCGGCCAGGGCCTGGTAGTCGGGTTGGGTGTGCCAGCCGGTCAGGGCGGTTTCGAGTTGGGTCAGGCCGGCGCGGGCGTCGGCGATCAGGGACGTCCCGGCGTGTTTGGCCGCGTCGAGGGCGGTGATGTTCAGGTTGACGAACCGTAGGTCGGGGTTGGTGAACAGGGTTCGGGAGGCGGTGGTGAAGTCGGTGTAGCGGGTGCCGATGCCCAGGATCACGTCGGCGTCGTGGGCCAGGGTGTTCGCGGCGGTGGTGCCGGTGGCGCCGAGTGCGCCGACCGACAGGGGGTGGTCGTAGGGCAGGGCGCCCTTGCCGGCTTGGGTTTCGGCGACCGGGATCCCGGTGCTCTCGGCGAAGCGTCGGAGCTGTTCGGTGGCTTCGGAGTAGATGACGCCTCCACCGGCCACGATCAGCGGGCGGCGGGCCCGTCGTAGTACCTCCACGGCGCGGTCCAGCGCGGCGGGTTCGGGTACCGGGCGGGGTACGTGCCAGGTTCGCTCGGTGAACAGTTCGACCGGCCAGTCGTGGGCTTCGGCCTGCACGTCCTGGGGTAGGGCGAGGGTGACCGCGCCGGTCTCGGCGGGGTCGGTGAGTACCCGCATCGCCGCGAGTAGGGCGGCGGGTAGCTGTTCGGGGCGCCAGATGCGGTCGAAGAACCGGGATACCGGGCGGAGGCAGTCGTTGACGCTCACGTCGTAGGTGCGGGGGTCTTCCAGTTCTTGCAGTACGGGGCTGGCGGCGCGGGTGGCGAAGATGTCGCCGGGTAGTAGCAGGACCGGGATCCGGTTGATGGTGGCCAGGGCGGCGCCGGTGACGAGGTTGGTCGCGCCGGGGCCGATGGAGGTGGTGCAGGCAAGCGTCGAGAGCCGGTTTCGCATCCGGGCGAAGCCGACCGCGGCGTGCACCATGGCCTGTTCGTTGCGGGCCTGCAGGTAGCGGAGCCCGGACGGGTCCTGGAGTTCCGCCTCGAGTAATGCCTCGCCGATGCCGGCGACGTTGCCGTGGCCGAAGATGCCGAAGCAGCCCTCGAACAGGCGGTGCGTCACACCGTCGCGTTCGGTGCGCTGCGCGGCGAGGAACCGAACGACCGCCTGCCCGACGGTCAACCGAACGTGCGTCACGAAAGCCCCCTTGTCTCGGCCGACGTCATCGGCAGGCGTGGGTCCACCGCCATGCCGGTCCAGGTGTTGCGGACCCAGGCGTGTGCCGGGTCGTCGCAGATCAGCCAGGCCCGTTCCGGGGCGGGGCCGGCCATCACGTTCAAGTAGTACAGGTCGTATCCCGGGGTGGCCATGGACGGCCCGTGCCAGCCGTAGGGCACCAGTACGACGTCTCCGGTGCGTACCTCGGTAAGCGTGTCGGCGGGGCCGGTTTCGCTGGCGTAGACCCGTTGGTAGCCCATGCCGGGGCCGTTGGCACCGTCGCGGACCTCGAAGTAGTAGATCTCTTCGAGTACGGATTCGTCGGGGCGTGCCTGGTCGTGCTTGTGTGGCGGGTAGGACGACCAGTTCCCGCCGGGGGTGAGTACCTCGCAGGCGATGAGTTTGTCGGTCTCGAACACTCCGGGTGTGGCGAAGTTGTTGACCTGCCGGGAGCAGTTGCCCGCCCCGCGTAGCTCGACCGGCACGTCCCGCGCGGGGCCGTAGCGAAACGGTAGTCGCCGGGTGGCGCGCGCGGTCAGTAGCGCGAACCGGCCCCCGCCGGTGCTGCTGACGCTGGTGGTTGAGCCGAGTGGTAGGTAGGCGAAGTCGGTGACGGCGGCGAACACGTTGGTCCGGCCGGTCAGGTCGAGGCGCTGCCCGTCACACTCCACCGCACACCCGCCCGCCAGCGGGAGCACGATCGCCTCGTCCCGGTCGAACTGCAGTTCGGCACGGCCGCCGGGTTCGAGAGTGAGCACCCGCAGCCCGGAGTAGGACCAGCTGGCGGTTTCGGGTGTGACCGACACGGCCCAGGGCCCGGTGGTGGTGCCACCGGCGGGTAGGTGCAGGTCGTCGCGTCGGGGGTTCTGGTGGGTCATAGTAGGGCCACCGCGGCGTCAACGGCGGCGGCCACGTCACCGTCGGGTGGGTAGAGCAGTGAGCGGCCCACGACCAGGCCGCGTACGCCGGGTAGGGCCAGGGCTTTGGCCCAGGAGTCGTGGATCTGGGCGGTGGCGGTGGTCGGGTCGCCGCCGAGGATCAGAGTGGGCAGGGTGGTGGCGGCGATGACCTGTTCCATCGCGTCGACCACGGGGAGTTTGAGCCAGGTGTAGGCGCTGGTGGCGCCGAGCGCGGAGGCGATGGCCACTGATTTGACGACCGCGGCGGTGCTCAGGTCGTTGACGACTTTGCCCTGCGCTCGTTGACACAGGAATGGTTCGATCATCGCCATCAGGCCGTGGCCGGCCAGTTCGGTGACCGCTTGAGCGCAGGCTTCCAGGGTGGGCGCGGTCGCGGGGTCCTCGGGCTCGATGCGGCACAGCATTTTCCCACCGTCCAGCCCCATCCGCGCGATTGTGGCCGAGTCGTAGGCGGTGAACCGGTCGTCGATTTCGAACCGTGCCCCCTGCAGGCCGGCCCGGTTCATCGACCCGATCACGACCTTGTCGTCCAATGCGCCGAGCAGCAACAGGTCCTCGACGACGTCCGGGGTGGCCAGCACCCCGTCCACACCCGGCCGGGCCAGGGCGGTGACGAGCCGGTCGAGCAGGTCGTACCGGTTGGCCATCGCCCCGGTGATCCCCCGCACGTCCAACGCCCCCCGCGCCGTATGATCCGCCGCGATAATCATCAGCCGTCCCGCCTCGCCGAGCAGCGGTCGGCGGCGGCGACGTGCGGCCGCCTCGGCCACCGCGGCGGGTCGGCGGGCACGCAGCTCCCGCAGTTCGGCGTACGACTCAGCGACCATTGGTAGTTTCCCCCATAAGCTGTTCGACCTCGGCGGCCGTGGGCATGGCCGACGAGCATTCCAGCCGCGACGCGACGATCGCGCCCGCGGCGTTGGCGAAACGCAGCACCCGCTCCAGCGGCCAGCCGGCCAGCAACCCGTGACACAGGGCCCCACCGAAGCCATCCCCGGCGCCGAGCCCATTGACCACCTCGACCGGGATCGCGGGCACCTCCACCGTCTGCTCCCGGGTGCGGGCCAGGACGCCGTCCGGACCCTGCTTGACCACGGCCAACTCCACGCCGTACCCCAGCAGCGCCTCGGCCGCCCGGTGCGGGTCGCGCTCACCGACCGCCGTCTCACACTCATCCAGGTTGCCCACCACCACCGTGACCTGAGGCAGGACCCGTTGCAGCTGTTCCCGGGCGGCCTGCCGGGAAGGCCAGAACATCGGCCGGTAGTCCAGATCCAGCACCGTGGGCGCGCGCCGCTCGCGGGCGGCCAACGCGGCCAGATGCGCCGAACGGCTCGGCTCCTCGCACAACCCCGTCGCGGTAACCCAGAAAACCCCGGCCGAGCGGACCGTGTCGAGGTCCAACTCCTCGGCCCGGATCTGAAGATCCGGCGCCTTGGGCCAGCGGTAGAACCAGATCGGGAAGTTGTCCGGCGGGAAAATCTCGCAGAACGTGACCGGCGTCGGCAGACCCGGTACCGCCGTCACATACCGGTCGTCCACCCCGAAGCCACGCAACGCCTCGTGCACGAAGCCGCCGAACGGGTCCTCACCGGTACGGGTAACCACCGCCGCGCGCCGCCCGTACCGCGCCGCGGCCACCGCGACGTTCGTGGCCGACCCACCCAGATACTTCCCGAACGTCTCCACATCCTGCAGCCCGACCCCGACCTGCAACGGATAGATATCAACCCCTACCCGCCCCACGGTGAGCACCTCATACCCCCCGGCCGGAGCCGAGTCCGGAGCCGGAGCCGAGTCCGAGGTCGGAGCCGGGTCCGCCACCTCCATCAGCTCAGCCCCCGTAGGTAGGCCACCGACGCCTTCACATCGGCCAGCGGCCCCTCGCCCTCCGGCTCAGCGGACAGGATGGTGTCTTGTTCCATGACGTACCAGCCGGTGTAACCGGACGATTCGAGCGATGACCAGATCCCGGCGATGTCGATGTCGCCCTGCCCGAGCGGCCGGTACATGCCCGCGCGCACCGCGTCGGTGTAGCTGGCCTGACCGGAGCGCACCCGCGCCGCCCAGTCGGCGTCGACGTCCTTGAGATGGGTGTGCCCGATCCGGTCCGGTACCTGCCGGGCCAACTCCGCCGGGTCGGTACCCCCGATCAGCAGATGACCAGTGTCGAGGGTAAGACCAACAGCCGAGCCGTCGAGTACCCGGTGCACCTCGTCGCGGGTCTCGACCATGGTGCCGACGTGCGGATGCAGCGTGACCCGCAGGCCCACCTCGGCACCGGCCGCGGCGATGCGGTCCAGCCGCGACAACAGTGTGCGCCAGCCCGCCTCGTCGAGTTCGGGTCGGGTGTCGTAGCCATCCAACCCACTGACCGCCGCCAACACGACCATGCCCGCGTCCGCGGCCAGGAACGTGCGCAGCGTCCGGTCAACCTCCGGCATCGGGTCCTGGGCCGGGTCGTGCAGCACCACCGGCACGAACCCACCCACCGCGCTGAGCCCGTACGACCCGAGCAGGGCACTCTTGTCCGCCGGCGCGTCGGGCAGGAACCCGTCGGGCCCGAACTCGGTGGCCGTCACCCCGACCTGCCGCATCTCGGCCAGGACCCGCTCAACGGGCAGCTGGTAACCCCAACCGGGCACCTCGCACACCCCCCATGAGATGGGTGCCGCGGCGATACGTTGCTGGCTCACTGCTGGACCTCGTCAATCCGCACCGGACGGTGCAAGCGGCGCGACAGATCGGCGGCCTCGGCGATGTACAGCGCGCGCAGCGCGTCACGCACATCGCACGGGCTGGTGATACGACCCCGGGCGAGGTCGAGGAAGGCACCCAACTCCGCCCGGTAGGCCGGCGCGAACCGGCGCAGGAAACCATCCCACGACGGGCCCGCGGGAAAGTCCACGGCCGGCTCGGCCGAGCGTAGCGGCACCCCGTCGTCCAGGCCCACCGCCCAGGTGGCCTTCGTCCCACCCAACTCCATGCGCACGTCGTAGCCGGCGCCGTTGTAGCGTGAGCCCTGCAGGGTGGCCACCGTGCCGTCATCCAGAGTCAACACCGCGGCCGACACGTCGATGTCCTGGGCCTCGCCGAAGTAGTCCGCGCCCCGGTTCGCGCCGGTCGCGTACACCTCGACGACCTCCCGGCCGGTCACGGCCCGCAGGATGTCGAAGTCGTGTACGTGCATGTCCCGGAAGATGCCGCCGCTGTTGGCCACGTACTGCGCCGGTGGCGGCTCCCGATCCGCGGTGACCAGATGCACCCTGCGCAACTCGCCCAACTCACCGGCCCGCAACGCCGCACCCGCGGCCAGGTAACCCGCGTCGAACCGGCGCTGGAACCCGATATGCACCGGCGTGCCGGTCTTCTCGACCTGCGCCAGCACCTCCAACGTGGCCGGGATACCGTCGGCCACCGGCTTCTCACAGAAGACCGGCACACCGAACCCCGCGGCTTTGATAATCATCTGCGGGTGAGTGGCCGTCGGGGTCGCGACGACCACCGCGTCCAACCCGACCGCGAACGCGGCGTCCACGCCGGCAACCACGCGACAGCCGATACGTTGCGCAACCTCACGCGCACGCTCGGCATCATCGTCCGCCAGCACGAGGTCGGCGACATCGGGATGTCGCGCGAGGGTCTCCGCATGGTGGACGCCGATGCGTCCGACACCAAGTACTCCGACGCGCACAAGAACCTCCGGTTTACAGGTCGTTCCATGTTTGTAGGCGAACATCCGATGATTAGTCAAGGGTTTGTTCGAACAAACCGACATTCGAACCGGACTCGACCGCGGCGCCGACGGATATGTAGGATGACCGAAATCTTGCGCGAGAACGAGGTAGCCAGTTGACAAGACCGCTGCGGCTCAAGCTCGACCGGTCCAGCCCCACGCCTCTGTACTTCCAGGCCGCGAGGGAGCTTGAGCGGGCCATCGAGACGGGGGTGCTCGACGCCGGTCAGCGGCTCAACAACGAGGTGGACCTCGCCAACCAGCTCGGCCTGTCCCGCCCGACGCTGCGCCGAGCGATCCAGGAACTCGTCGACAAGGGCCTGCTCGTGCGCAAGCGGGGCGTCGGCACCCAGGTCGTACACGGGCACGTCAAACGATCCGTCGCGCTGACCAGCCTCTACGACGACCTGTCCACCAGCGGAGCCGAACCGAGCACCAAGGTACTGCTCCACGAGCTGACCCCGGCCAGCGCCCCGGTCGCCGAAGCACTCGCCATGACCGCCGGCGACGAGGTGGTCCATCTCGAACGCCTCCGGTTCACCCGCGGCGAACCGCTGGCGATCCTGCGCAACTGGCTACCACCAAGCCTGGTCACCTTCACCGCCGACGACCTGGCCGACGAAGGACTCTACGAACTACTACGCAACTCCGGCGTTCACATGCGCATCGCGCGACAACGCATCGGCGCCCGGGCGGCCAGCACCCGCGAGTCACGCCTGCTCAACGAGCGCCGCAACGCGTGCCTGTTGACGATGGAACGGGTCACCTACAACGACACGGGCCGGGCGATCGAGTTCGGCACGCACGTCTACCGCGCCGAGACCTACTCCTTCGAAACGACGCTGATCAACCGCTGAGCCACCGTTGCCCGGGCCTCGGGCGGCGGCTCCCCCGGTGATCCGACGAGGCGAATCCGCCCCGCGGGCTTGACCCTGACGCTACGTCAACCCTGCATGCTGGCTGCATGAGTATCCCGGCGACAACCAATCAGGGCCAGGGGCCCGCGATCCAGGTGCAGGGCCTGGAGAAGTCGTACCAGCAACTGCGCGTGCTGCGCGGGGTGAACTTCGAGGTCGCGCGGGGCAGCATCTTCGCCCTGCTCGGCTCGAACGGGGCCGGCAAGACCACCGCTGTGAAGATCCTGTCCACGCTGCTGCGGGCCGACGCGGGCACCGCCCGTGTCAACGGCTTCGACGTCGCGACCCAGGCCGCCGACGTACGCGAGTCCATCAGCCTCGCCGGGCAGTTCGCGGCCGTCGACGAGATCCTCAGTGGGCGGGAGAACCTCGTCCTGGTCGCCAGGCTGAGGCACCTCAAGAACCCCGGCGCGATCGCGGATGACCTGCTGCGGCGCTTCTCGCTGACCGAGGCGGGCACCCGGAAGGCAGCGACGTACTCCGGTGGCATGCGCCGCCGCCTGGACATCGCGATGAGCCTCATCGGGAGTCCGCCCATCATCTTCCTCGACGAGCCGACGGCCGGGCTGGACCCGCAGGCGCGCGTCGAGGTGTGGCAGGCCGTCAAGGAACTCGCCGAGGGTGGCACGACCGTGCTGCTCACCACGCAGTACCTGGACGAGGCCGAACAACTCGCCGACCGGATCGCGATCCTCCACCAGGGTCGGATCATCGTCAACGGCACCCTGGCCGAGCTGAAGCAGTTGCTGCCGCCGGCCAAGGTCGAGTACGTCGAGAAGCAGCCCTCCCTCGAAGACGTCTTCTTCGCGGTCGTCGGCGACACCGGCGACCAAGACGGGGACGGCGACGCAGACAAGGGCAGCCGGCACCGCCTGACCAAGTCGACCAAGAGCTGAGGAACAACAATGGCCACGCACTTCTTCGGCGACACCGTCGTCCTCACCGGACGGACCATGCGCCACGTCACCCGCAGCCTGGACACCATCATCACGACCGCGATCACACCGATCGCCATCATGCTGCTGTTCGTCTACGTGTTCGGCGGCGCGATCGACACGGGGTCGGTCTCGTACGTGAGCTACATGCTTCCCGGCATCCTGCTGATCACCATCGCGTCGGGCATCTCCTACACCGCATTCCGGCTCTTCAACGACCTGCGGGGCGGGATCTTCGAGCGATTCCAATCCATGCCGATCGCCCGGTCGGGCGTGCTGTGGGCACACGTGCTGACCTCGCTGCTCGCCAATGCGATCTCGCTTCTGCTCGTCGTCGGCGTCGCCCTGCTGATGGGCTTCCGCTCGGGCGCCGGAGTGCTGGCGTGGCTCGCGGTCGCCGGCATTCTGGCCCTGTTCACCCTGGCGCTGACCTGGATCGCCGTCATCCCCGGCCTCACCGCGAAGACCATTGACGGGGCGAGCGCGTTCGCCTACCCACTCATCTTCCTGCCGTTCATCAGCTCGGCGTTCGTGCCCACCGGCACCATGCCCGGCCCGGTGCGCGCCTTCGCCGACCACCAGCCGGTGACCTCCATCGTCAACGTGATCCGAGACCTGTTCACTCAGCGGCCGGTCGGCACCGACATCTGGACCGCCCTCGCCTGGTGCGTCGGCATCCTCGTCGTCGCGTACCTGTTCGCGAACGTCTCCTACCGTCGCCGGATCTCCTGAGCCGGCGTCGGACCGGGTCGGGCGAATTGAGGGCAGGATGAGAGCATGCTGACGATCGGCCAACTGGCGGCGTACGCCGGCGTGACGATGCGGACGGTGCGGCACTATCACCAGATCGGACTGCTGCCCGAGCCGCAGCGGGATGCGTCGGGCTACCGGCGGTACGGCGCCACGGCGGTTGTGTCCCTGATCAGGATCCGCACCCTCGCCAACGCCGGCGTGCCGCTGTCTCAGATCGGTCGGCTGCTCGAAGCCGACCCATCGACCTTCGCCGAAGCGGTTCAAAGGATCGACGGCCACCTGCGCGACGAGATCGAGCGGCTGGAGACCAGCCGCAAGCAGATCGCGCAGCTCGCCGCCGGGGACAGTCTCGCGCTCCCACCGGAGGTGACCTGCTATCTCGAACGGCTACGGAGGATCGGGGCGTCAGAACGGATGGTGGCGGCCGAGCGGAACGGGTGGATCCTGCTCGCGGCTCGCTGGCCCGATCACATCCGCGAGATCATGGCCGCGAAGCACGTTCAGCTCGATGACCCGCGACTCGTTCGGCTCTACCGTCTCCTGTCGGAGTTGCTGGACAGCGACGCCGGCAAGGACGACCCGCGCCTGAAGGAGGCCGCCGACATCATGGCCGGCATGGCCGAGGAGGCATACGCCTCCGGCGAGATCGACTCCGGCGACGCACCGTACGACGACGACCTGGCGTTTGACCTTCTGGACGCGCTCGCCATCGAGTCCGACCCGCGGGCGCGGTGGATGGTGGACCTGATGCGCGAGCGTGGCTGGGCCGGTTGGAACCGGATGGAGCGGCTGGCGCAACCGCCCGACTGACTCAGCCGCTTTCCTGGCGGCGGACCGTACCGGCACTGCCGACCAGCGTCCCGACCAGGCCGATCACCAGGGCGACCAGGATGCCCAGCCCGGCGAAGGCCCAGCCGCCCTGCCTGCCGCCCAGTCCGAGCGGACCGAGCAGGTACCCCTGCCAGTCCAGCCAGCCGGCGTACGTGTTGGTGACCAGGCCCCAGCCGACCGCGGTGCCCGCGACGACCAGCGTCAAGGGCAGTAGCCGCACGTTCCCGTAGCGGCCGCGCGGGTCGAACAGTTCGTCCTGCGCGTAGTCGCGGCGGCGCAGCGCCACGTCGGCGAGCATCACGCCGCACCAGGCCGCGATCGGGACGCCCAGCGTGATCAGGAAGCCCTGGAACTCACCGATGAAGCTGCTGCCGAAGAAGACCACGTAGATAGTTCCGGCGACCATGATGACGCCGTCCACGCCGGCGGCCAGGTATCGCGGGATGCGGACGCCGGCGGTGAGCAGGGCCAGGCCCGAGGAGTAGATGTCCAGCACGGCGCCGCCGATCAGGCCGAGCACCGCGGCGATCGCGAACGGCACCAGGAACCAGGTCGGCAGCAGCGTGGTCAGCGCGCCGATGGGGTCCGCGCCGATCGCGCCGGACAGGCTCTGGGACGAGCCGGCCAGGAGCAGCCCGAAGATCAGCAGGACGACCGGTCCGAGCGCGGCGGCGAACGTGGTCCAGCCGAACACGCCCCGGCCGGACGCCGCCCGGGGCAGGTAGCGCGAGTAGTCCGCGGCCGCGTTGACCCAGCCCAGGCCGAAGCCGGTCATCAGGAAGACCAGCGCGCCGATCACGTTCTGGGTGGAGCCGGCGGGCAGCGACGACACGGTCGACCAGTGGATGTGTCCCGCGGCCAACACCATGTAGATCACCGTCAGTACGGCGGTGACAACGGTGATCACCGTTTGCAGCCGCATGACCACGGTGAAGCCGGCCACGCCGGCCAGCACGGTGATGGCCGACACGACGATCAGCGCGACAACCTTCGTACCGGTGCCGCCGCCCCAGCCCAACCGGGTGAACACGGTGGCGGTGGCCAACGTGGCCAGGATGACCAGTACCGTTTCCCAGCCCACCGTGAGCAACCAGGACAGCCCGGCGGTCAGCCGGTTGCCGTTTACCCCGAAGGCGGCGCGGGACAGCACCATGGTCGGCGCGGAGCCTCGCTTGCCGGCCAGTGCGATCACACCGCACAGCGCGAACGAGACCACGATGCCCACGACCCCGGCGATCGCCGCCTGCGCGAACGAGACCCCGAAGGCCAGCGTGAACGCCCCGTAGCTGACCCCGAGCACCGAGATGTTCGAGGCGAACCAGGGCCAGAACAGCGACCGTGGCCGCCCGGAGCGCTCGCTCTCGGCGATGACCTCGATGCCGTTCAACTCGATCCGGCTGCCGGCCGCCGCGGCCGGCGTCACCTCTTCCGTACGGGCCATCGTTCACCGCCTCGTGCGGGCCCTCTGCTGAGGGCGACCACGCTCATCCTGCCCCAATGTGGGACACGATTATAGGTGCGGAGCCGGCCTGCCCGCACTGACCACCGACCGGCGACCGCCGACCGGCGACCGGCGACCGGCGACCGGCGACCGGCGACCGGGAACGTGCCGCCCCTCGCCGCGACCCGAGGGATCAGCCCCGGCCGCCCTGTCTCGTCAGGGATATCAGGTACTCGGCGGGGTGCCGCGGATCCGGCGTGGTACGCGGCCGGGTCGGCGGGTCGCCGTACACCGGCCGATGACCGTCGAATGTGGACTCAATGACCCCCTCTCCCGCGGTCAGCCCCGGCAGTTGCCGCTGCAGATCCGGTACCCGCGCCGCCGGTACCACGGTCGAGATGGTGGTCAGGTCGCCCCGCACCGACTGGTGCCGCACCGCCGCGCCAAGGCGGCCCAGGGCCGTCAACACGGCACTGATCGCCCATACCGGGGCTTCCAGGCTGACCCGCAGCACCGGCTCGCAGACCACCGTGCCGGCCGCCTCGATCGCCCGCATCAGCACCATCGGCGTGAGGTTGCGGAAGTCGGCCGGCGCGCTGACCGGTCCCCGCCGCGACGGCGGACCGTCGGCCACGCTGTAGCCGCTGTCCACCATGGTCACCACGCAGTCGGTGACCTGCCAGCCGAACCGGCCCTCGCGCAGGGTCTGGCGCACGTACCGGCCCATGAACTCGGTGAACGTGTCGGCGTTCTTATAGACGTACAGCGGCATGGTCTGCGGCTCGACCGCCATCCGGAACTCGATCCCCGAGTCGGGCGGCCCCGGCTCGACGCGCAGGCCGATGGTGGCCTGGAAGGGATTGGACTCGGTGTTCAGGATCTCGGCGGCCTCACCGGTGCGGGCCGGACGCTCGACGCAGATGACGGTCGTCTCGCGAAACGTCACGTCGATGCCGAACTCCATCGCCAGCGTCGCCTGGATGACCTCCTTCTGGACCTCGCCGTACAGCGAGACGAAGACCTCCCGGCCGGTGTCGTCCACCCGGACGTTGATGAGCGGATCCTGCTCGGCCAGCCGGGCCAGGGCCGCGCGCAGTGCGCCGTCGTCGCTCGGGCGCACCGCGGCGATGAGTGTCTCCAGGGTCGGCGGCGCGAACTGGTGCCTGGCCACCGCCCCGGCCGACCCACCGATCGTGTCGCCGATCCTGGCCGCGGTCAGGCCCCAGAGCCGGCCGATCTCACCGGCCACGACTTGCGGGCGCCGGGCCCAGCCGCCGCCGTCCGAGACCGCGATGGCCGTCGGCTTGACCTCGGCCGCCCTCGGCCCGACCGCCCCGGTCTCCGCGTCGCCGACGGTCTCGACCGGCAACCGTTCCCGAACGCGCACCGCGCCGGAGAACATGCGGACATAGGCGATCTTCTCCCCCGCCGGCCCACGATCGATTTTGAAAACGCGACCCGAGGCGGCGGCCTCCGCGTCACCGGCCTCGGCGGGCAGGAACTCCACCAGCCCCGTGCTCAGCGCCGGCACCCCCTCACCGGTGACCGCCGAGCCGAAGAAGACGGGGTGCACCAGCGACCGGCGGGTCTGCGCGGCGAGTTCGGCGCGCAGGCGCCGATCCGTGACGGCGTGCTCGTCGGCGACGTACGCGGCCAGCAGCGAGTCGTCCCGGTCGGTGAGGGCCTCGGTGAGCGTGGCGCGGAAGGCCGGATCGCCCAGGCCGTACGGCGTGAACCGCGCGGCACGGGTGCCGGGCCCCTCGACGGTACCCATCGGAATCACCGCGGGCGTGAGCCGCTTCGCGATCGCCTCGACCACCCGCCCCGGGTCGGCGCCGCGGCGATCGACCTTGTTGACGAACAACAGCGTCGGTACCCGCAGCCGGCGCAGCGCCCGCATCAGGACGCGAGTCTGCGGCTGGACTCCCTCGACTGCCGAGACCACCAGCACAGCGCCGTCGAGCAGGCTGAGCACCCGCTCGACCTCGGCGATGAAATCCGGGTGGCCCGGCGTGTCGATCAGGTTGACCGTCACTCCGGCGATCTCGAACGACACCACGGCGGACTTGATGGTGATGCCACGCTGCCGCTCCAGCGCGAGCGTGTCGGTCTGCGTCGTGCCGGCATCGACGTCGCCGACGGCGTCGATGGCTCCGGCCGCGTACAACAGCCGTTCGGTCAGTGTGGTCTTACCGGCGTCAACATGCGCCAGAATCCCCAGGTTCAGCGTTTTCCGCGGCAACCCTCACGCCCCTCGACGAGATGAAAATCCCCTGCCCGATGGAGGTGAAGGTCGCTCGCATGTCATCTCCTTGCCGAATGGACGCTGAACCAACTGGGTGAGTCAACCACGTCGCGTCTTGACGCACGACCGAGTTATCCGGCGCTCCGACCATTGGGGCCGATCGTGGCCGTGTCGGGTCCGGAGTAACGATCGGCCGACCGCCCTAGCTCCCTGGGCGACGGGCCACAGTTCGCGGGTGGGATAAGCCTCACGCGTTCGGTTGACGGTGACCGGCGTCGGTCAGCGCGGCGACCCGCCGGACCCGCTCGTCCCCCTTCTTGACGATCTCCTCGATCTCCTCGGCCGCCGGCATCATGGAGGTGAAGCCCTCGGAGTAGTCATAGTGGTCCTCGATGAGCCAGGCGCTGGTGTCGATGCCGTGCTCAGCGGCAGCATCCCGGATGGCGTGGGTGGGGTGCTCGCTCTCGCCCAACTGGCGCAGCAGCCAGTGGTCCAGCTTCGCGAAGGCTGCCGCACGCTGGTCCCACTGCTCCGCCGCATGCCGCGCCGGGCCCTGGGCGTCGACGGTATGCAGCAGCGCCGAGCGCCACATGTTGTCTGGCGTGGTGTCCAGCGCCGAGTACGCGGCGCGCAGCGTCTCGCGAGCCTCGACGTACGCCTGCCAGTCCTCTGCCGGCGCGCGGTACGGATACTGACGTGCGGTCAGCAGCTGTCCGACCTGGAAGGTGAAGTGGGACCGTGCCCACGCCCGCCGTACCAGTTCGATCTCGCTGTGCCGCTGAGCGGACCGCTCCCAGCTCCGCGGACCATTGCCGTCGCTGGGGTGTATGCCCCGCCACTCGTCGGGCAGCTCGGGTTCGGGCTCCTGGCCGCTGAACGGCGCGACGGTGTAGTCGTAGCGGGTGCCGTACGGGAGGCCGGCTTCCGCAACGGCTAGGAGGTGCGGGTGTCGCCACCCGGGTATAGGAAGGACGGCGGCTTTTATGGTGGCAGCGGGCTCTTCACGGCTGGTGGGATCGATGCCCTTGGCTCGCAGGTCCGCGTAGATCGCGTCCCGGCCCACCCCGGCAGTGCGTGCCAGCTCGGAGACGTTGCGGTTGCCGGCTCGCCAAGCGGCGGCGACGAGGGTGGAGCGGTCGGTGGCAGCCCAGCGTCGCAAGGCGGCCAGGGTCTCCGTCCGTAGGTCCACGGAATCCATGCGCCGACTCTATGTCGGATGATCCGACATTCCTAGGTCTGCCTCACGGTCCGACACCCGCCTGGCCCAGACCTCCTTTACCGCGGTGTCGTGCACATGCTCGATGTCGACGAGTGCATTGCGCATTTGATCGACGAGTTGTAACTGCGCGACCACCGCGACAGGAATCACGGGGCGGCCGATGATCCCGTATCGGTAAGAGACCATGCGGCGGCGGCCGTTACCCGATCCGTGCGTCAGGGCCAAGTGATCAACGAGCAGCGGCGGCCAGTACCGTGTGCGTTGCTACTGACGCGATCAGCGGCTTCGAGAAGCCGGACCCCTCCAGCGGAGTTGCCCCATGCTTATGAAAACCCAGGCCCGCCCCAAGACCGGGCCGCTGTACACAGTCGGGCTGCCCATCCTCGGGCCGGTCGTCTTCATCGCAGCCTGGTGGCTGGCGACGATCGTCTTCCATATTCAGCAGTTCGTGCTGCCCGCGCCGCCTCAGATCGTCACGGCGTTCGGCGACCAGGCATCGTTGCTGTTCTCAAGCTCCTGGGTCACGTTGCGGGAGACGCTGATCGGCTTCCTGATCGCCGCCGTGGGCGGCCTCGTGGTGGCGCTGCTGCTGACCACATTCGATGGCATTCAGCGCGCGGCTTGGCCTGTGGTGGTCACCATCAACGCCGTGCCCAAGCTGGCGGTGGCGCCGCTACTCGTCCTTTGGATGGGCTTCGGCGGGACACCGAAAATCGTGATGGCCGCGCTCATCTCGTTCTTCCCGATAGTGCTGTCCACCGCGAACGGCCTGGGGTCGGTGCCCGCCGACTTGCGCGAGTTGGCCCGGGCCCTCAACGCACCGTGGTGGAAGACCTTCAGCAAAATTCGACTGCCCGGCGCCCTGCCCCAGGTGTTCGTCGGGCTGAAGGTGGCCGCACCCCTGGCGATCGTCGGAGCGGTGGTCTCGGAGCTGTCCAACTCAAGTGAAGGACTGGGCTTCGTTTTGATCAACGAGTCGGCGCAGGGCGAAACCGCCATCGCGTTCGCAGCGGTCGTACTGCTCACGGTGGAGAGCATGCTGGTGTACTACGCGCTTGCTGGGCTGGAGCGGCTGGTCGTTCCCTGGGCACGGGACACGGCCAAGGCGTAGGCAGGCGGTTGGGGGCGGCGCACGGTCGACGTGCGCCGCCCCCGAGCGTTCTCAGCTCTGCTTGTCCGCGTTCGGGGCGAGCTTGAAGTCAGCGAGGTCGTCCGGCGTCAGCTGAGCGCTGACGGCCCCGGATGCCTGCAGGATGCCGACCATCTTCGCGACCTGGCTCTGGTCAAGGGCTCCGAGTCCGTCAGGTCCCTGGCAGTACTGCTTCATCAACTTGAGCTCGGCCTCGGCGTTGGCGACGTTGGCGGTGGGCACGTTCTTCTGAAGCGCCTTGGCCGCACCCGCGGGATCGTTGAGCGAGTCGTTCAGACCCTTGAGCAGGGCGGTCTCGAACCGCGTCACCAGGCCGGGGTTCTTTTGAATGAGCGACTGGCTCGTGAACAGTGTATTGCCGTACAGGTCGCCGATGTACTTGCTCCACGGCAGCACGGTCAGGCTCTGGTTCTTGGTCGCGGTCTCAACGGTGGGAACACCAACCACGAACTGGCTGATCGCGTCCACCTGGTGTTGCGCCAATTCCTGCGGCAGCGTGGCTGGGGACGACGTGACGAATTGGACGTGCGATGGATCGAAGCCCGCCAACTTCGCGTAGCTCGGGAAAAGTGTCTGCTCAACCCCGCCCGGCTGAATGGCGATCTTCTTGCCGGCGAGGTCCTGCGGCGACTTGACGCTCGAGCCGGGCAGCGCCATGAACGCCATCAAACTGGTTTGGTTGATGGCAGCCACAGCCCGGATGTCCAGCTTGCTCTTGGTCATCTGAAGTACGGCGGACGCGAAGTCAATGATCGCGAACTGGGCCTTGCCAGTCGCGAGGTCCTTGCCGTTGTCCGCGCCGTTACCCGGAACAACCTGTACGTCAATTCCCGCTTGCTTGAAATAGCCCTTTTCCTTGGCCTCCCACACAAAGGAATCCCGGCCGAAGTTGCCGAAGGCGGTCACGTAGGTGACCTTGTCCATCTTCCCACTGGACTGGGTGCCGTCACTCTTCGATGATGAGCACCCGGCGCTGGCGACCAAGAGGGCCGCCGCCAGCACCGGCGCGGCCAACGTGCGCGCCCTGAAGAACTGCATGGAACTCTGTCCTTTCGATGAACCCGCGTGGGTAACCGCCGTGCGGCGGTCCCGGGTCAGGTCAGACACGATCACGCCGATCATGATCGGACACAGCATAGAACCCGTAGATCCTCCTGTGGTGTCCGGATCCGGGTGGTGGATATGTCCAACCTCCACGCTCGGTAAGAACCATGGCATCGGCCGACGTCAACGGCGGTGCGTGTCCTATTTGGACGGCTTGCTGTCGACCGCCGGCGACGACCTCTGGCGTCGGCGCCTAGGTTACGATCTTCGCGCCGGCGAGCGGTTCGGCGTCTCGGGCGCGCTGTGCAACGCCCGCTGTCGAGCTCTCGCACCCCTCCGGGAAAGGACAGTCCCCGTGATCGTCGACGTGCACGCTCACTATTACCCCCAGAACTACCTCGAAAGCATCGGCCGCCCCGACCTCCCCCCGCGTCCGGCCGCGGGTCTCGCCAATCAGTCGCTGGAGGAGCGGCTGGAACTCATGGACCGCGCTGGAGTGACGGCGCAGGTACTGTCTGTGTCGCAGGCTCAGCCGTACCTGGCCACGGCGGAGGATTCCGCGGCAGCCGCAACGATCGGGAATGACGAATACGCCGCGGTAGTGGAAAAGTACCAAGGCCGGTTCTACGCGTTTGGCACGCTGCCGATGACCTCGACCGACGCAGCCATCGCGGAAGTCCGCCGGGTCTTCGACGACCTCAACTTCGTGGGCGTCACTCTCGGCTGTACCGTCGCCGGCAAGCAATTGGACGACCCGTCATTCGACCCGATCCTGGCCGAGTTGCACCGGCGCGAGGCGGTGGTGTTCCTGCACCCCCAGGGCGAGTCAGTCCCGCCCGGATTCGAGGACTTCCGCCTTAACTGGCTCATCGGCGCACCTATCGAAGACTCCGCCACGGCCTTGCGGCTGATCTTTTCCGGGGTCGCCGAGAAGTACAGCAACATCCAGTGGATTGTGCCGCACTTCGGTGGCATCATCCCGCTGTTGCACGAGCGGATCCGGCGGCAGACCGGAAACAAGCTTTCCGCGCTGCGCAGCATGTGGTTCGACACGGTCGCCGGCGCCGGCGCGGAAAGCTTTGCCTGCGCCGCCGCCACGCTCGGTGCCGACCGGCTGCTCTACGGCACGGACTACCCGTACTCCCCGAACAACGACGAGTTCGTCGAGCGCCTTACCTATCTCGACGGGCTGGGGCTGTCCGAGGACGAATTGCGTGAGATCAAGGGCGCGCGGGTGGCCCGCCTGCTCAAGCTCGACGTGGCCAAGCACGCTCGCTGAGCATCGGTCCACAGCCACGGCGCAACACCTGCACGGCAACGAGGGCTCCGGCGCACGAGCGTCGGAGCCCTCACCCCGTTCGGCCCGCGGGCTCCCACCCGCATCCCGTCGACTGAAGTACCCGCTCTTGGATTCCGGTCGCGGAAGGCTCAGGTCCCGGCCTACGGCGCGGTCGTCGCCGACCAGCTGGACAGCAGCCGCAGCCGCTCGTCCGTGGGCGAATCCGGCGCGAACGTGTAGGCGACCAGGAGCTGTCCGCCGTCGCCGGGCGTGGCGAGTGCCTCGTAGTCGAACTCCAACTCGCCGACGACCGGGTGCCGGACGCGCTTCTTTCCGGTTGTCTTGTCGCGGACGGTCTGCCTGGCCCAGACCCGGCGGAAGTCGGCGCTCTTGACCGACAGTTCGCCGACGAGGCTGCTCAGCCGGGGGTCGTCGGGGTTGCGTCCGGCCGCGAGCCGCAGGTAGCCGACGGTCTCCTCGGCGACGTCCGCCCAGTCGGGAAACAGCTCACGGGAGGACGGGTCGAGGAAGACCTGCCGGGCGCCATTGCGCTCGCGTGGTGCCCGGTCGGTGATGCCGAGTACGGCGTCACCGAGCGCGGTCCAGGCCAGGTAGTCGGTATAGCGCCCGGAGACGAACGCGGGAACATCCGGCATCAACTCCAGCATCCGGCGCAGTCCCGGACGGACGCTCGCCTGGGGCGACGGTCCGCCCCGCCGGGCCTCTGCGGAGGTGATGAGGTTGCGCAGGTGCGCCCGCTCGGTGTCGTCGAGCCGCAGGACACGGGCGATCGAGTCCAGGACCGCGTCCGAGGCGTGCGGGCTGCGCCCCTGCTCCAGGCGCACGTAGTAGTCGGTGCTGACCCCGGCGAGCCGGGCGAGTTCCTCGCGGCGCAGCCCCGGGACCCGGCGACGCCCGTACGTCGCCAGGCCCACCTGCGCCGGCTGGATCCGCGCCCGCCGGGCCCGGAGGAAGGCACCCACCTCGCGCTGCTGCATACGCCAAGTATGTCTCGCCTGGAGCCCGCCAGCCTGGCCCTGACAGACCTACGCAAACCCGGGCCTGGCACGCCCGGCCCGGGAATCTCAGGCTGGTGTCATGACCTCAGTGTCCCGTCACAGCCACCAAGATCACCGACTGATCCCGTGGCGAACTGGGTAGTTCGTGATGCCCACCCGCTCGGATAGCACGCCTCACCGCACCACGGCCGATCGTCGGGCCGCCGCTGGTTGCGCGGCTGCCGAGCGGCGGCCATCCGGAAGGAGCCTCGAAGTGACCCAAACGGGTCGAAGGCACCCAGAGTTCCCAGCGACCCCCGCTCGGCGTCCGCGCCCCGCGGACACATTGAAAGAAACCGGTAACTGATCCACATTGAGGAGATCCGTCATGTCTGAACGCACCGCTCTCGTCGTCGGAGGAACGTCGGGAATCGGCCTGGCCACCGCCCGGATGCTGCGCCAACGGGGCGCCACCGTGCACGTAGCCGGCCGCAGCGGCGAACGCCTGGCCACCGTCGCCGGCACCGATCCCGAACTGATCGGCCACCAGGTTGACGCGAGCGATCCGAACGCGGTCGGCGCGCTGGCCGCCGAGATCGGTACCGTCGACTGGTTGCTGGTGACCCTCGGCGGCTTCGGCGGCCCGGGGCCGATCGCCGACCTGGACCTGAACATGCTGCGCCGGGAGTTCGACGCCAAGTTCTGGGCCCACCTCGTGACGATCCAGTCCGTGCTGCCCCGGCTCGCGCCCGAGGGCTCGATCACCCTGCTGAGCGCGATCACGGCCCGGAGCAGCATTCCCGGCAGCGCGGGTGTCGCCGCCATCAACGGCGCGATCGAGGCCATGGTGAAGCCTCTCGCGGTCGAGCTCGGCCCGATCCGGGTCAACGCGGTGGCCCCCGGCGTGGTCGACTCGTCCTGGTGGACCGGGGCCGGCATGACGGACGAGGCGCGTCGTGACTACTTCGCTCAGGTCAGCCGCGTGCTGCCGGCCCGGCGGGTGGCGAGCGTGGAGGACGTGGCCGAGGCGCTGGTTCTGGTGGCGACGAACCCCAACCTCACCGGTACCGTCATCGAGGCCGATGGCGGCATGCGTCTCATCTCGCTCGGCTGAGTCCCCGTGCGCCCGCCCGCGCGGCGGTCAGGTGACCCGGGTGAGGACCGCCCCCAGCCAGCCGGGTACACCGGCCGGGTCGCCGGGGCGGGGCGGCCCGGACCGGAGGTGCGGGACACGGGGCGCGGCCCAGTGCCGGCGGGGCTGGTCCCCGTGCGGTGCGGGTCCCCGGTGTGCGGCGGCCACGCTGCCGGCCCGGTCCAGTAGCTGATCGTCCCGGCGCTCCGCCGTGGCGTCGGCGACCGTACCGGCCAGCACCAGCGCCAGGACCAGGGTCAACGGCAGCACCCGGGGTCGGGGCGGGGGCTCCAGCAGGGCGCGTACCCGGCACGGCACGTTCCCGCCGGCGGCGGGCGTCAGTCCGGTCGCGGCGGCGCCGCGGATGAGCAGCGCGGTGCGGGCGAGGGTCCGGGCGACCAGGCGGCGGTCGGTCACCTCGTGGGCGGCGTCCTCGTCTGCCCACCGCTCCGCGGCGTGTTCGATGGCCGAGGCGGTAGGCAGCAGCAACGGGTTGGCCGCCGCTGCCACGTCGGCGGCCAGCAGCCACCAGGCATGCCGGTGCGCAAGGTGCGAGGCTTCGTGTGCGATCAAAGCCCGCCGCTCGGCCGGGCTCAGCGCCCTCAGCAGACCGGTGGTGACGACGATCCGGCCGGTGGCGCCGGGCGTGGCGAACGCGTCCGGGCGGTCGGTGTCCAGCACGACCAGCGAGCCGGCCGCGCCGTGCTGGGCGCAGGTGCGCTCGATCGCACGGGCGTGCCGCAGCCGGCGGGTGAGCAGTCGCGCCGCTCGGGCCATCGAGCCGATCGCGAGCAGACCGCACCCGATCGTGACGATCCCCGGGAACGGAGTGTCCTCCCGGATCGCCGGGGCCGACCAGTCCGCGTACCGGCTGACTGGGCCGAGCTGGGCGACCCAGGTGAAGTTGATGGTCACGAGTACCCACACGCCCGAGGCGGCCATCATCAGGCACGCCGGTACCAGCAGTCGGGTGGCCACCGCCGGCGGGAGCAGCCTGGCCAGGCGCGGGCCGACCAACGCGAAGGCCAGCGTGGCGGCCAGAGCCACCACGACCGGGACGGTCATTGGTCGCCGGTCTCCTCGACGCGGCGAAGCAGGTCGATGAGCAGCCGTTCGTCTTCGTCGGAGAGCACACCCACGAAGCGGGACAGTACCGCAGCCTTGTCGTCCCCCGCGTCCAGCAGCCGGTGCATCTGCCGCGCGGTGACCTCGGCTTCGTCGCTCACCGCGCAGTAGGCGTAGGCGCGGCCGATCCGCTGCCTGGTCACCACGCCCTTCTCGGCCAACCGGGTGAGCACGGTCATCACCGTCGTGTAGGCCAGGTCACCGCCGAGCTGGTCGCGTACCTGCCCCGGAGTCATCGGCTCCGCCGCCGCGGCGAGCGCGGCCACGACCTCCTGCTCCAGCGTTCCGCGGGCCCGCCGCCCGATATCCACGCGGCACCCCGATCGGCTCTCGGTGGGACTACTCAGCGTCCCTCGACGCTACTACCCGCAGCGTAGTACCTCCACCGGGGCTTCGGCCTGAAGTTCATCTCACTCCCCTTGGCCTGAGTACTACCAACTGAGTAGTATCTCGGCCTACTACGTGTTCAGTAGTAGTACCTGCCGACCAGTGCGGCAAGGGGCGCGCCCCGGCCTGCCGGCAGGTGCGAAAGAAGCGGCGTGGAGCGGCCGGCCGGCCCACGCCCCGGCACGAAGGGACGAGGCGCGGTGGGCGGATGGGCGGAGCCTTCGGCGGCACCCGCGGGGCGGATCACCGTCATCTCGGGCAGCGTCGGGGCCGGGCACGACGGCGCGAGCGCGGAGTTGAGCCGCCGCCTGCGCGAGCTCGGCTATGCGGTGGATTGTCACGACTTCCTCGACCTCGTCGGTCGCCGGACGGGGCGCGCCCTGCGCCGGGCGTACGCGATGGAGCTGAGCGTGGCGCCGCGCACCTGGGGTTGGCTGCTGACCAACCTGGAGAAGCGCGACCGGATGGCCGCGGCGGTCGGCCGGTCGGCCGCCCGGGTGGCCAGTGCGCGGGCGATCCAGGCGCTCGATGGACCCGTGCCGCCACGGGTGGTGGTGTCCACCTACCCGCTGGCCAGCCAGGTGCTGGGACGGCTGCGCCGGACCGGCGCCCTGGCCGCGCCGGTGGTGACCTTCCTGACCGACCTGTCCGTACCCGCGCTCTGGATCGCCGACGGCGTCGACCTGCACCTGGCGTTGCACGAGGTGGCCGCGGCGCAGGTCCGGCACCGCTGCGATGGCCGCATCCAGGTGTGCGCCCCCGCGGTACGGGGCGCGTTCCGCCCCGCCGTCGACGGTGGCACCGAGGTGGCGCGGACCCGGGCCCGGTACGGGCTGCCACCGACCGGACGGCTGGCGCTGCTGGTGGGCGGCTCCTGGGGGGTGGGTGAGTTGGCCGAAGCCGCCGCCGACGTCGCCTCGACCGGCCTGGCCACCCCGGTCACCGTCTGCGGGCACAACCGTGCCTTGCGCGCGCGGCTGAGCCGGGCCGGCATCGGGGTGCCCCTGGGCTGGGTCGACGAGATGCCGGCACTGATCCGGGCCAGCGACGTCGTGGTGCAGAACGCCGGCGGGCTCACCTCGCTGGAGGCGATGGCGGCCGACGTACCGGTGATCACGTACCGGTGCCTGCCCGGACACGGCACGACGAACGCGCGGGCACTGGACGAGGCCGGGCTGGCCCGGTGGGTGCACGGACCCGCGCGACTCGCCGAGGCGCTGGCCGGCGTCCTGGACGGGGAGCCCGGGCGGCGCCAGCGGGCGGCGGGCGTCGAACTGTTCGCGGCACCGTCGCCGATCGACTCGATCGTCGCACTGGCCGACCGCGTCGCACCCGCCGTGATCCCGCGAACCCGCACCGACCGCACGCGCGTCGGGGCGCTGCGGTGAGCCGGCTGCTGCGCTCGGCGGCGATGGCGGGCGGCGCGCTCGCCGCGCTGCACGCGCTGCCCACCCTGGCGTCGATCGGCCCGCTACGCAACCGGTTCGCTCCCCGGCTGGCCGGCGTGGGCCGCCCGGACCACGTGGCGCTGACCTTCGACGACGGCCCGCATCCGCTGTCCACGCCGAGGTTCCTCGCCCTGCTGGAGCGGCTGGACCTGCGCGCGACCTTCTTCCTGCTCGGCCGCTGGGCGGACCGCGCGCCCGGCCTGGCCAAGGAGATCGTCGCGGCCGGGCACGAGGTCGGGGTGCACGGGTACGACCACCGGTGCCTGCTGGCCCGGGGCGTGCGGGCCACCCGCGACGACCTGACCCGGGCCCGCGACGTGATCGCCGACGCGACCGGCCAGCCGCCCCGCTGGTTCCGGCCACCGTACGGGGTGCTCACCCCGGCCGCCCTGGCCGGCGCGGCCCGGCTCGGCCTGACGCCGGTGCTGTGGACCGCCTGGGGCGAGGACTGGACCGCCCGGGCCACCCCGGAGTCGGTGTACCGCACCGTGCTCGCCGACCTCCACGGCGGCGGCACGATCCTGCTGCACGACTCCGACGTCACCGCCAGCCCCGGCTCCTGGGAGGCCACCCTCGCCGCGATGCCCCGGCTGGCAGCCACCTGTCACGAGCGCGGGCTGCGGGTCGGGCCGCTCGCCGAGCACGGAGTGGGCGGCGTTCCCGCCGGATCGGCGGTATGGCCGTGAGCGCCGGGCGACGACCGGTCGACCTCGGCCGGGTGACGTGGCTGGTCACCGGCGGGGCCGGGTACATCGGCGCGCACGTGGTCCGTGGCCTGGTCGAGGCCGGCCATGGCGTGGTGGTCCTCGACGACCTGTCCACCGGTCGGGCCGAACGACTGCCCTGCGAGGTACCGCTGGTGGTCGGCGCCGTCGCCGACCGACCGTTGGTCACCGAGGTGCTCAACCGGTACCGGATCGACGGCGTGATCCACCTGGCCGCCCGCAAATCACCGACCGAGTCGATCGCCCGGCCGGCCTGGTACCACCGGGAGAACGTGGGCGGCCTGGCCGCCCTGCTCGACGCGATGGCCGGTGCCGGCGTGCACCGGCTGCTGTTCTCCTCATCGGCGGCGGTGTACGGCATCCCGCCCGGACCGACGGTCAGCGAGGTCACGCCCACCGCGCCGATCAACCCGTACGGGCTCACCAAGCTCCTCGGCGAGCAGCTGATCGCGGCGGCCGGTCGCGGGTACGGGTTGTCCTGGCTGGCTCTGCGCTACTTCAACGTGGTCGGCGCGGCCCTGCCGGTGCTCGCCGACCGGGTGCCGACCAACCTGGTACCGATCGCGCTCGCGGCGATGAGCGCCGACACCCCGATCACCGTCACCGGGGCGGACTACCCGACCCGGGACGGCACCGGGGTACGGGACTACGTGCACGTGCTGGATCTGGCCTCCGCGCACCTGGCCGCGGCCGATCGACTGATGGCCGGCCCGGCGGCGGACGGCGTGTACAACGTGGGGACGGGGCAGGGGCACTCGGTACTGGAGGTGCTCCACCGCATCGGAGTGGTGACCGGTCAGCCGGTCGCGCATGAGATCGGTCCCCGCCGGGCCGGCGACCCACCGGAGGTGGTGGCCGACGTGTCCCGGATCCGGCACGAGTTGGGGTGGCGGTCCCGGTACGGGTTGACGGAGATGATCGCGTCGAGCTGGTTGGCGTGGTCGGAGCTGTCCGGCACCGTCCCCGTTCGCTGATCCACGGCACGACCGGCCCGCAGGCCGACGCAGCCCTGCCCGCCGGGCCCGTCCCAAGGGACAGGTCCGGCGGGCAGGGCGGCAGAGCGACAGGGCGCAGCGGCAGGGCTCAGGCGTCGCGACGGCGCCGCAGCGGCGCGCCGACCTCGTGCAGGTACCGCAGCGCCTGCCGGTACGAGCCGATCAGCCCGGCCTCGGTGTACGGCACGCCGATCTCCGCGCAGTAGTCCCGGACGATCGGCTGGGCGCGGCGCAGGTTCACCGACGGCATGCTCGGGAACAGGTGGTGCTCGATCTGGTAGTTCAGCCCGCCGAGCAGCGTGTTGATCAGGTGGCCGCCCCGCACGTTACGTGACGTGAGCACCTGCCGGCGCAGATAATCGGGCTGCTGCCGGTCGTCGGACGGCATCTCCATGCCCTTGTGGTTCGGCGCGAACGTCGCGCCGAGGTACACCCCGAACAGCGCCTGGTGGATGGCGAAGAAGGCCAGAGCCTTGCCCGGGGAGAGCACCAGCAGCAGCACGGCGAGGTAGGCCACGAAGTGCAGGATCAGCAGGCCGGACTCCGCCCACCGGTGTCGCAGCGAGGGCCTGGCCAGCGCCCTGAGGCTGTTCACGTGCAGGCTGAGCCCCTCAAGGGTGAGGAGCGGGAAGAACAGGTACGCCTGCGCGCCCCCCAGAAACCGGGGTATGCCCCGGCTGGCCTTCGCCTGCCGGGTGGACCAGACCAGGACGTCCGGCACCACGTCCGGGTCCCGCTCCTCGTGGTTGGGGTTCGCGTGGTGGCGGGTGTGCTTGTCCATCCACCAGCCGTAGCTCATGCCGATGCCGAGGTTGCCGGCGAGCAGACCGGCGATCTCGCTGGGTCGCCGGGTGCGGAAGACCTGCCGGTGCGCGATGTCGTGTGAGACGAACGCGAGCTGCGCGAAGGCCACCGCGAGCACCGCCGCGACGATGAGCTGGTACCACGAGTCGCCGACCGCGACGAACACCGCCCACAGGGCGATGTAGATCCCGGCGACCAGGCCGATCCGGGCGACATAGTAGCCGGGGCGGCGGGTGGTCAGGCCGGCGGCGGCTATGCGGTCGGACAAGGTCGCGAAGTCGCTGCGGCGAGTGGCCGGCGGCGCGATGGTAGCGATCGACATGCTGGTCGGATCCTCGGCTTCTGGCGTGGGCATCGGGGACCGGGCAATCGGCAAGGCGGGCCCGGCGGGGGGCAGGAGTATTCGCCGGACGCGTGGCCGTCGAGCCTGATGGTTCGGCCGCGCGAACCGGGTGGAACGGATTAACTCGCACGTTACGAGAGCGGCGGCCTGACCGCGTCCCGCTTGAGGCGCGATTCGCACCTAGTACTTAGGTATCGCCTGAATCCGGCAACCGCTACCCGCGCCTCGGTTCAGCCCGCCAGGCCGTTCTCGTAGGCGTAGACCACGGCCTGGGTGCGGTCCCGCAGCCCCAGCTTGGTCAGCATGTTGCCGACGTGCGTCTTGACGGTCTGCTCGGCCAGCGTCAGCTCGGCGGCGATCTCCGCGTTGGACAGCCCGCGGGCGACCAGGCGCAGCACATCCCGCTCCCGTGGGGTGAGCGTCGCGACCGCCTGCGGGCTCGGCCGCTCGTGGCGCCGCCGCCGGGCGAAGTCGCCGATCAGCCGGCGGGTCACCGACGGTGCCAGCAGCGCGTCTCCGCCCGCCACCACGCGTACCGCCGCGATCAGATCGGCACCGGAGGCGTCCTTCAGTAGGAATCCGCTGGCGCCGGCACCGAGCGCCTCGTAGACGTACTCGTCCAGATCGAACGTGGTGAGTATCAGCACCTTCGGCAAGGCGGAGGCGTCCCCCTCCGGCGGCGTGGGTCGGGCCCGCGCGGCCGCGTCACCGCGGCAGGGGCCGATTCGACCACGCTCGCCAAGGATCTCCGCGGTGGCCGCGAGCCCATCCAGTACCGGCATGCGCACGTCCATCACGACCACCTCGGGAGACAGTTCCCGGCACAGGTCGACCGCGACGCGCCCGTCGCCGGCCAGGCCGACCACCTCGATGTCCGGCGCGGCGGAAAGCACGGTAGCCAGGCCGTCACGAATCATCTCCTGGTCGTCGACGACCAGGACCCGAATGGTCACACCGCTACCCTACGCGGCCAATCGGGCCACCCCGGCCACCGGAGCGTGCCACCGCTATCGCCCCGGCACGCCCGGACCGGGCCATCCCACCGCCGCGGACCCGCCGCATGGCAGGTCCGCGATGACCGCGAAGCCGCCGTCCTCGCTCGGACCGGCCGACAGCGTACCGCCGAGCATGGCCACCCGCTCCCGCATGCCCACCAGCCCGTGCCCCCCGCCCGCCTGGGCCACCAGCGGCACCTCGCAACCGTTGTCGGTCACGGACACCCGCAGGCTGTCCCGGCCGTAGCGCACCAGCACGCTCACCCGTGCTCCGGGCGCGTACCGCGCCGCGTTGCTCAGCGCCTCCTGGACGATGCGGAACGCGGACAGGTCGACGCCGACCTCGAGCGGGCGGGGCATCCCGACCACGGCCGATTCGACGGCCAGCCCGGACACCCGGCCGGCCTCGACCAGTTCGTCGAGCCGGGCCAGTCCGGGCTGCGGTACCCGCTCGGGAAGCTCGTCGCCGTTGCGCAGCAGGCCGACCACCCGCCGGGTCTCCGCGAGCGCCTCCCGCGCCGCGCCGCGAATGGCGGCGAGGGTGGCCTGCGCCGCCGGCGGCAGGTCCTGGATCTTCAGTGGCGCCGCCTCCGCCTGAATGGCGATCATCGACATGTGGTGCGCCACCACGTCGTGCAGTTCCCGGGCGATCCGGCTGCGCTCCTCCAGCACGGCCTGCCGGGCGAGGTCCTGGCGGCGCAGCTCGGCCTGCTCGGCGAGGCGCGCCTCGGCGGTACGGCGGCCGAGGATGGCGTCGCCGAGCACCAGTACGAGAGCCTCCGCGCCGCACAGGATCAACACCAGCCACGGCGGGGTGTCCCCCAGCGGTACCGCGGGCAGCAGCATGAACACCGCCGTCAGCAGGCCCACGCCGACCACGGCGCGGCGCGGGTAGGACGCCGCGACCTGGAACAGCACCACGATCATCGCCAGGCACCCGCCCACGGGCCAGGGCCAGATCGGATCGTGCGGGTAGGAGGCGAGCACCCCGGCGAACTGGCCGAGCACCATGATCCGCCAGGCGACCAGGGGACGGCGCACGGCGAGCAGCAGCGGGAGGGACTGCGCGACCCCGATCACGGTGCCCAGGATGGACGACAGCATCCTGCCCGCGATGAGCTCGGCGACCGCGCTTGCCGTCAGACCCGAGGCCAGCACGGCCCAGATGATGCTGACGACCAGACGGGCCCGGGTCGGGCGCGCCGGCCAGGGCCATCCGGGCACCTGGGTGACCGGTGTGCGCGCGGCGGCGTCGAGTACCGCGTCGAACGCCTGGACAGCCAGTCGCACGCCGGGAATCTCGACGCTGCTCATCGCACGACCGTACCCGGTCGCGGTGCGCGTCCCGGGCGCCCCGCCCAGCATCGCGCACTCCGGTCCTTCCCCACCCAATGCCCCGGCAGGGAAGGACCCGGTCGTTACTTCTTCTTGCTCTTCTTGTCCTTCTTCTTGTCCTTCTTCGACTTCTTCGCCATGGCGCGCCACCCCTCCCCTTCTCGCAACCTGTACGGCTACAGCCGTTCATGCTTCCGTGATGCGAGCGTAATCCTAGCGCCGCGATCGGGAATCCGCCGCTACGGCTCCGGGAGCTGCCGTTGTGGTGGCATGGCAGGCATGGCACGGCGTACTTATGGGACCGCGCCGGTGAATCCGTGGTGCTACGGTCGCGCGAGGTCACGAGTGCCAGCGCGGAGCCCCGGCTCGCGGCGCCACGGCCTACTGGGATCCCCGGCCGTGGCCGGACGGCGGCGGGCTGTGCGCGATCGAGGTGGGGTTCACGTGGCTGGCCGCGTCGGCGACTCGGCGATGTATTCGATCCTCGCGTCGGAATGGCCGGCGTGCCGGGCCCGGCTGGCGGAACGACTGGCCAGGATCACGCACGACGTGACCGGCCTGTAGCGGAGCCGGTCGCTGGGCCTAATGGTTGGCCGGGCCACCGCTGCCGCCCTTTCGGCGGATTTTCACCTCGCGCAGGTCCGTCGCCGCGACGCGCAGAATCCGGTACGGGTGCCCGTGCGCTTCCAGCACAGCGACGGCCCGCTGGACGGCCTCGTGCTCACCGTCGGTCGGGTCTGCGGGCACCTGGCACCGGAAGGTGAATGCCGAGATGCTCCGGTCGCAGGTGAACGTGCCCGCCGGGGTGTAGGCGGCCTGGAGGACATCGACCCCGGCGAGGAGGCTGGCGCGACCGGCGGCGCTCAGGTCGCCGAACGTTCCCTGGATCGTCACCCTGAACACGATCAGTCCCTCCGTACGGCATAGCTCAGCAGGCGCTCGCTGAGCAGGTCCTCTGTGACGTCGAGAAGCTTCAGCAGAGCCTTGGCGATCTCGTCTGGGCCCGCGCCCGCGGTGGTGAGATTGCCGATGTCGGCGAAGACCAGCGAGTGGAGTGAGCCGAGTTGGGCGGCGACCACGCGGGGCATCGGGTCGTCCGGCTCGGCGCCGGTCTCCTCGGCCAGCACGACCGCGAGCGCGTCGGTCATCTGACGGCCGAGTTCCTCCAGCCGGGCGGTCAACGTGGGTGCGGCCCGCATCATCTCGTAGACCCGGCCGAACCCCTCGGTCAGACCCAGTCTCCGGTCGCGGCGATGCACCTCATCGCGCAGGTGGGCCAGCACGGCGCGGGTGGCGGACTCACCGGGGCGGCGGTGCCGCACGATGTCGGCGAGCCGCTGCGCGGATGCCTGATCGGGCGCCAGGACAAGGTCCTCCTTGGCCTGGAAGTAGTTGTAGACGGTGTTCACGGAGACCTCCGCCGCCGCGGCCACCTCGGCAATCGTGACGTGCTCGAAACCACGCTCCACGAACAGGCTGGTGGCCACCTCGGAGATGCGCTGCTGCGTCTGCCGCTTCTTGCGCTCCCGGAGCCCTTCGACCATGGGCGGAATCTTAACTGGACACCAAATCTGAAGTCCACTGCAATTATGGGATGGACTGTGGCTACCTTGCTGGTGAGCGGCGTCGGCGAATACCGTCCGGAGTGGACCTGGATCGCCCTGCGTGACGGCACCGTCGTGGCGCGAGCCGCCTGGTGGCAGGCCGAACGGACGACAGGCCGCTCGCGCTGGACTGGTTCGACTTCACCGACCCGGATGCGGCGGTGCAACTGCTGCGCAGGTCACCGCTGCACGCGCATGTCCGTCGCGTTCGCGAAGGCCGGCTATCCCATCGCCCAGGAACGCATCGACCTGATCTGACCCGCCAGGGCCGAAGGCGGCCGAACCGGCGCGAGCGGCGCCAACCCCAGGAAGGGTGGCGCCGCTCGCGGTACGGGGCCCGCGGGCGAGCGACGGCGACTCTCGCGACGGCGCGCCCGGCACCGCCCGGAGCCCGGACGGGATCAGGGCAGGTAGTAGTTGGGGTTGGGCAGCTTGAAGGTGCGGTCGGCGTGCCCGCCCGCCAGGTCGCTGTCCTGATCGCCGAAGTTGGCCACGAGGTCGTACCCGAGCGACTCGAGGTGCGCACGGGTCGCCGACTTGTAGTGGACGGTCGTGCACGCCCCGTTCGGATCGTCGGTACAGGCGGCCTTCAGGTAGCCCGGGTAGTTGGCCGCGGCCGGCTTGGTGAACAGCCCGTCCTCGCCGTCCCGAAGCACGGTGGGCCCCGGGTACCCGGCGTCGACCCCGATCCCGTCGGAGGTGAGATTGCCGAGGGTGGCCGCCTCCTGGTCGGCCGGTCGGCCGGTCAGGTAGAAGATCGCGTATCCCTCGCGTTGGGCGGCCCGGACCAGATCGACCATCCCGAACACGGCGGGGAACTGCTGGTTGTTCACGAACGTGGCGTTCGTCGTCGGGTTGTACGCCCAGTTGCTGAAGACCTCGTAGTTCCAGTTCAGCAGCGCGGTGTCGTCGACGTCGAGGACGATCGCCTTGGTGCCCCTCGAGTGATGCGCCGATGCGAGCCACCGCTGGCCGGAGGCCTCGACCGACCGCACCTCCTTCGCGTAGTTGCTGTCCCCTGACGCCATGCCGGTGCCGAGCGGGTCGCCATAGTAGTTGCGAATCTGCTGACGCAGCACATCCAGATTCGTTACCTGGTTCGCCGAACGCGGTGTGCTCGTCTTGATAGCCGGTTGCTGGGTGGCGGCGTACGCGACTCCGCCGCCGGCCAGCGCGGCGACCGCGGTGACCGCGGCCCCGATCGCCAGCATTCGACGTGAGGGTTTGCGCCAGAACTGCACGGGCACGATTGGACTTCCTTTCATGGACGCCTCTCACGGCAGCCCTCGTTTGAGATCCGTTCACCGGAACTTAACCTCAAGTTGGGATTGCCGCCACACCACGGCGTCCAGGTTGCCGCCGGCGAAGCGCGGCCAGGCGGCGCCCGAAGGGCCGTGCGCATGGGAGCTCCGCCCGGCGGCCCGCCCGCCCAGCAGCCCTCCGCCTACCCGCCCAGCAAACCCCCGAGCAGCCCCTGGTTGCCCGAACCGCGCTGGCCCTCGCCGGAACCGCCGGAACCCGGGCCGTGGTCCTCCTCGGACGGCTGCACCACCACGAATCCCTGGCCGGCGAAGCTCATCGTGAACGCCTCGCCGGTACGCCGGCCGAGCAGCGTGCCGAGACCGAGCTGCTCGGCCCGGTGGTACCCGGTCCGCAGACTCGCCGACCAGCAGATCGCCGCCTGCGGGTCGGCGTAGGTCGGCTGGTCCACCCTCAGCACCACCGGCGTGCCCCGGGTGGTGATGGCGATCCGGCCCTGGCCGCTGAACACGCAGTTGAACATGCCGGACGAGGACATCATGCCCACGCCCTGGACCATGTGCACGTCGTAGTCGAGTGTCGCGTCGAAGGCCAGCACATTGCGGCCATTGATGGTCAGCGAGTCGCCCGGGTCCAGGTCGATGAGGTGGATGTCGGCCGCCCGGTCGGCCAGGAACACGTCACCCCGGCCGGAGATCCGCATCAGCGGTACCCCCTCGCCGGTGACCTTCTGCTTAATCCACCGGCCGACCCCGCCGGAGCCGAGCGCCTGGAACCGCACGTCCCCCTGGTAGGCCACCATCGAACCGGTCCGGGCCAGGCACTCGCCCTCGAGTTCGACCTTCAGCATCTTGCTGTTCTGCAGGGCGAGACCGGCCCGCGGAGACTCGTGCTCCTGCTTGTCAGAGGCGAAGAGATCGCTGCGCATATGACGACTGTGCCAGTCCTGCGCAACCCACGCTTCCGGGATGTCCCGGAGCGAACCCGGATATCGGTGCCCGCTGGTCGTCCGTTCCAGTACCCGCCGCCGTCAGGTCAGTTGGCGTTCGACGGCGGCGGTCGCGCTGGTCAGGGCGGCTACCGCGGTGTCGATGTCGGCGGCTGTGCTCCAGCGCCCCAACGACAGCCGTACCGCCCCGAGCGCGCGCTCGATGGGCAGGCCCAGGGCGGTCAGGACGGGCGACGGGGTGTGGGTGCCGCTGTGGCAGGCCGAGCCGACGGAGGCGGCGATCCGCGGCGTGGCGGCGAGCAGTTCGTGCCCGCGTACGCCATCGATGCTGACGTTCAGCGTGTTCGGTAACCGCTGCGTGGCGGGGCCGTTGAGGTGGACCCGGCCGGGCAGCGCGTCGCCGAGGCGCCGGTGCAGGCCGTCGCGCAGCGCCGCGATCCGGGCGGGCGCACCGTCGGCCAGTTCGGCGGCGGCCAGTTCGGCGGCGGCACCCAGGGCGACGGCCAGGGCGACGTTCTCGGTGCCGGCACGCAGACCATGTTCCTGGCCGCCGCCGTAGACGACCGGCTCCAGCCGCACCCCCTCGCGCACGTACAGGGCGGCGGTGCCCTTCGGCGCGTACATCTTGTGCCCGACGACCGTGAGCAGATCCACGCCCAGTGCCCGAACATCGAGGGGTACCTTGCCGGCGGCCTGTGCCGCGTCGCAGTGCATCAACGCCCCGCGCTGGTGGGCGAGCGCGGCCAGTTCGGCTATCGGCTGCAGCGCACCCGTCTCGTTGTTCGCGGCCATCACCGACACCAGCACGGTCTGCTCGGTGAGGGCGGCGGCCAGCGCCGCGGGGTCGACCCGACCGTCGTCGTCAACGGGCAGCACCGTCACCCGGACCCCGTGCAGACGCTCCAGGGCACGGCAGGTCGCCAGCACGGCCGGATGCTCGGTGGCCTGGGTGATCACGTGCGGATGCGAACGACCGGCGGCCAGTGCCGCGCCGCGCAGCGCGAGCAGGTTGGACTCCGATCCCGAGCCGGTGAACACGACCTCGTTCGCTCGGGCGCCGATCAGGGCGGCGACCTGATCACGGGAGGCGGCGAGGGCCTTGCACGGCCCCTCGGCGTACGAGTGATCGGAGGACGGATTGCCGAACAGGTCGGTCAGGTACGGCAGCATCGCCTCGACCACGCGCGGGTCGACGGGAGTGGTGGCGTTGTAGTCCAGATAGACTCGCCCGCCGATCAGTCCGGGGTGCGCGGCAAGCGGAGGGTGGGTCACGCCGGCCGCCCCGCGTCAACGGGAACGCCGACCGGACCCCGATGGACGTACCCGGCACGGCAGCACCCGACAACCTCGATCTCACCGGCCACCCGTTCAGCACTATCACATCGCCCGCCCGGAGGCGGTTGCGCAATTCCTTCCGGGTGACCTCCCGCGTGCCGTCCGCCGTACCGGCGATCAGCGGGGCGCCGTGATTCGCGCACCGATCACGAGTGCCGCGCCTCTGGTTCGTCCGCGACCTGAATGATCGTCTTGCCGGGCGGGCGGCCGTGCCGGGCGAACGCGGCGGCCGTTTCGGCGAGCGGTCGCACGGCGCCGACGATGGGGTTGAGCCGTCCGTCCCGGAGGCGCTGGGCGAGATCGGTCAGCCGGGCGCGGTCGGGTTCGACGACGAAGAAGATGGCTCGCCCGTCCTTGGGCCGCACGGTAGGTGGCATGGCGATGGTGACGAGCGTGCCGCCCGGGCGTACCAGTTCGGTCGATCGCTCGAGGATGTCGCCGCCGATGACGTCGAACACCACGTCCACCTCCCCGACCTCCCGCAGATCCTCGGTGTCCAGGTCGAGGAAGGTCTGCGCGCCGAGGCCGAGGGCGACATCACGGTCGTGGGCCCGGCCGGTGCCGATCACGCGGGCGCCCACCTCCCGGGCGAGTTGGACGGCGATCGAGCCCACGCCGCCCGCGGCGCCGTGAATGAGGACGGTCTGGCCGGTCGTGAGGTGGGCGTGGTCGAACAGTGCCTGCCAGGCGGTCAGTCCGGAGATGGGCAACGCGGCGGCCACGGTGTGGTCGATGTCGGCCGGGAGGGGGGCGAGGTTGCGCGCCTCCACCGCGGTGAATTCGGCCAGCGACCCGTCGCGGGCCCAGTCGGCCAGGCCGAACACCCGCTGGCCTACGGACAGGCCCGTGGTTCCGTAGCCGAGTTCGACCACGACCCCGGACAACTCGTGCCCGGGAATGCTGGGTGTCCGGTCGCGGCCGGCACGATCCGACCACGTCGCCGGCCATTCGAGTTCTCCGGGGGTGAAGCCCGCGGCGTGCACGCGCACGATGACGTCGTTCTCCGCGGCGTGCGGGTAAGGCATGTCGGCCAGGGTGAGGCCGCCGACGCCGGCGTCACGGTCCCGCGCGGTGATCGCTCGCATATTCGAGTCCTCTCAAGAATGTCGTCGGTGTGGAGTGGTTGTGCGGACTCGGCGCCCGGTCAGCTCGGCCAGGGCGAGCCGACGATACGCTCGACCGTCGTCACGCGCTTGAAGCCGGGGATGAAGTGCTCGAGCACGTCGGAGTTCACGGTGCCGTTCGTGGTCTCCGGACGGTCCTTGAACCCATCGAAGTAGGCACGCAGGAACTCGTTCTTGAAGTCCCCACGGGGATGGGCGGCGAGGATCTCACCCAGCTGATCGCGTTCCAGTTGTTCCAGGCCGAGGCCGATCACATCGGTCAGGACGCCGAGGTGCATGGTCGCGATCTCCGGGTCCATCCGTCCGGGGATGCCCGGCGTGGTGTGCAGCGCGATCGCCGTCCAGACGGTCTGGGCGGCGGCCGCCGAGAAGCCCCGGCCCAGGAGGAACTTGCGCGCGTGGTCGGCGCCATCGACTTCGAAGCGCTGCTCGACCTCGGAAAAGGGAGTCTTCAGGCCGGTGTCGTGGAACATGGCCGCCAGGTAGAGCAGCTCCGCATCCGGTTGCACGCCGAGCTGGTGAGCGTGGATCAGGCTGAAGAGAAAGACCCGCCGGGAGTGGTGGTAGATGAGAGGACTGGTCGTCTCCTGCGCGAACCTGGTCGCCTCGGCGACCGCCGCCGTCTCAGGAATCTCCAATCCCGCGATGACCTCTGACATGATCTCTGACTCTCCGGAAGGATGTCGGCTGGGGACAAGGTGTCCGGCTTCCATCCTGCCCACCGATCGGCGTGCGCCGCCGCCTTTGTCCGGCCAGGAATCACCGATATCCGGACGGGGCGAAATCGAACCGGGGCTCCGGCCACGCGCGGCACCGCACTCGCCCGGCCGGGGTCCACCCCACCCGCGACGTCGAGTCGCCGGTCAGAGTTCGCTTAGAGGCGGTAATCGCCCGACAGGGCACAGAATCCCCGTCGCCTCCGGTAACGGTGTGCTACCAATGAACCGTGTCCAGGCCCCCCGATGCACCGGCCCGACGACGGTCGGTGCCGACCGGGTCCGGTCGGTCACCGTACGAATCCGGCTCTGAGGCTCCGGAGTGGTGAACGCCTCCCCCCATCGCGTCGCGATCCTCGTCTACGACGGAGTGACGTTGCTGGACGTCGCCGGTCCCGCCGAGGTGTTCAAGGAGGCAAACCGGTTCGGTGCCGACTACCGGATCGTGCTGCTGTCGCCGAGCGGTGCGGACGTCACGTCGAACCTCGGCGTCCGGATGGCGGTCGACGGCGCCGTCTCCTCGCAGCCGGCCCCCGACACGTTGCTGGTGCCCGGTTCCGACCGCTATCCGCGTACCCCGGTCGGCGGCGACCTGGCCGACGCCGCACGGATACCGGCGGCGGTGGCCGGCCGGGTGGCGTCGATCTGCACCGGGGCGTTCGTTCTCGCCGCCGCCGGCCTGCTCGACGGCAAGCGCGCGACCACGCATTGGCGGGTCACGCGTGAGCTGGCCGTCCGGTGCCCGACGTGCCACGTCGAGCCCGACGCGATCTATGTTCGCGATGGCACCACGTACACGTCGGCCGGGGTGACGGCCGGCATCGATCTGGCGCTCGCTCTGGTCGAAGAGGACCACGGGCCCGACCTGGCGCGTGACGTCGCCCGCGCGCTGGTGGTGTACATGCAACGTGCGGGCGGCCAGTCCCAGTTCTCGGCACCGTTGCAGGGACCGCCGCCCCGCTCGCCGGCTCTGCGCACCATCACCGACCTGGTGACGGCGAACCCCGGCGGTGACCACTCGCTCGCGGAACTCGCCAAACATCTCAACGTGAGCACCCGGCACCTCACCCGGCTCTTCCACGACGAACTGTCCACCACCCCGGCCCGCTACGTGGAAAACATCCGATTCGACCTGGCCCGGGCACTGCTCGACCAGGGACACACCGCGACGCGGGCCGCGACGCAGGCCGGGTTTCCCAGTTACGACAGCATGCGACGGGTCTTCGCCACCAAGCTGTCGATCAGCCCCGCCGCCTACCAACGCCGGTTCGGCACGGCCCGCCGCACCAACCCGAACTAGCGCCGGTCGGGTAGGTCATCGGAGCCAGCGGACGGTGACGGCGATGGAGTCGGTGACGGCGATGGCGGCGATGGTGGAAGGGTCCCGGCGCCGCGGGTCGCGCCGGTGTCCGGCCGCTCAATTCCGCGCGGCGAGGGCGAGTCCGCCGAGAATCGGGGCACGGTCGCCGAGGGTACCGATGCTGACCCGTGCGGTACGCGCCGCCAACGGATGTGCGTACCGGTCGAGGGATTCCCGTACGCCGGCCAGCAGTGGCGTGCCGGCGGCGCTGAGCCGACCGCCGATGACGATCGCGGCGGGGTTGAGCGCGTTGGCCAGGTCGGCCAGCACGCGCCCGGCGGCGCGCCCGACGTCGGTGAGGACTCGTTGCGTGCCCGGATCCGTCTCGGCGAGTTCGACGATGCGGGCGATGGTCAGCGGATCGGGATGCGCCGGCTGGATGAGCCGGAGGATCTCCGGGGCGCCGATGGCCGATTCGAGGCACCCGCGGTTGCCGCACCGGCAGACGGTCCCGTGGTTGTCGTAACGGATGTGGCCGATCTCGCCGGCGGCACCCTGCGCCCCGTGATAGACGCGACCGTCGAGGATGAGGCCGGCGCTGATGCGGGTGGACACGTTGAGGTAGATCAGGTCGGACACGCCGCGGGCGGCGCCGAAGGTGACCTCACCCAGCGCGCCGAGGTTCGCCTCGTTCTCCACCCGGACGGGAATTCCCAACCGCTGAGCCAGTTCCGCCCCGGGCGAGCGGTTGGCCCAGCCACACGCGATGCTGCTGTCGGTGATGGTCGGCAGCTTGGGGTGGACCGGGGCGGGCACTCCGAGCGCCACGGCGCGGATCGTTTCCGGTGCGATGGCGAGCCGGTCGAGCAGGGTGCGGATGAGGTGAGCGGTGTCGTCGAGTCGGGTGTCCGTGGTCGAACCGGAGTCGAGGTCGATGGCCTGCTCGGTGAGGATGTTGTAGGCGAGGTCGGCCACGGATACCCGTGAGTGGTTTTCGCCGAGGTCGACACCGACGATCAATCCCGCCGCGGGTGCCAGGCACAACCTGGTGGGAGGCCGTCCCGCACCGCGTCGCGGCTCGTCGGTGTCACCGGACGGTTCGGCGTCGGCGATCAGGCCCTGCTGCCGCAGGTCCTTGACGATGGTGGACACGGTGGCGGTCGACAGTCCGGTCAGTCTGGCGAGTTCCGCCCGGCTGGCCGCGCGGTTGTCGCGAAGGGCGTCGAGCACGCGGGTCCGGTTGGCGGAGCGCATCATCTCCGCGGCGCCGACGGGTGGGCTCACCGGACCATGGTAGCCACCCGTCGGTCACGGTTGGGCGAGACGTCGCGGGCGGCCCCACCGTTCGGCGCCGGCCGTTGCCGGCGACGCCGCCCGCCCGGCCGCAAGGCAGGGCGGGCGGCGACGCTTCGGGCTACTGAATCTCGATCGCGGCCAGGTTCCACCGGTCGTTGTTGGGCCCGGTGTCGTTGATCCTGACCTTGGTACCGGCATCCGGGGTGACGCCATCAGGGCTCTGCACCCAGTAGGTGTCTCCGACGGAGTCGGTGCTCTGGGCGCGGATGGTCTGCCCCGGTGCCGGGGTTCGTGGCACCGAGCGGTCCCAGTCGTTGCCGACGGCGAACACCCACGAATCCGCGCCGGCGGTGGTCAGCGTGATGCTCGGCGCGCCGCGACCCGCGCTGGCACCGGCGACTGCGCCGACACCGGTGGCCGAGGCGAACGCGGTCACGGCCAACTGCTGCCGGTAGCCAGTTCTGGCCAGGCTACTGGTGACCGAGACAGGGCCGGCCGAGTCCGGTGCCCGTGCGGTCCAGATCTCGGAGTCGCCGTACTGCGTGTTTTCCCGCTTGGCCAGGGTCCAGTGCAGGTCACCGCCGGAGACGGTCGCGCTCTGCGTCTTGCCGGACGGGCCGTCGGCGGCCACGAACGCCACCAGCAGGTCACCCGGGTTGGCGGGAGCGATTCTCGCGGTCACCGTGTTGGCGCCGTTGACGCTGACCGTCTTGTCAATCGACGGGGTCGGGTTGATGGTGACGGTGCCCGACAGCGGCAGGCTCGCCAGTGAGTCCGCGTCGCCGACCCGCACCTCGCGGGTGCCGTAGTCGGTCACCCACTGCTGCTTCGGGTCGCTCCAGTACTGGAACGAGCGCTGGTCGAGTTGGATGTTCTCGTGCTGGGTCTGGCCGGGGTTGAGGGTGACCCGGTCGAAGCCACGCAGCGAGCGGACCGCCTGCTGCACGCCGCTGACCGCCGGACCGGCGCCGAGGTAGACCTGCGCGACGTCGGAGCCGGCCACCTTTCCGGTGTTGGTGATGTCGAAGCTGGCCGTGGCGCCCCCGCCGGTGGTGGGCGTGACCTTCAGGTGGGAGTACTTGAAGCTGCTGTACGACAGGCCGTACCCGAACGGGAACTGCGGAGTGATGTTCTCCTGGTCGAAGTACCGGTAGCCGGAGTAGATGCCCTCGGTCTCGTTGGTGGTGCCGCCGGCGCCGCCGTTGAGCCGTTCCAGGTGCGGGCCGGTGGTGTCACCGGAGTACAGCGGCGTGGTCTGGTTGTAGCCCCAGAGCGTGTCGGTGGCGTTGGCCGGCCAGGTCAGCGGAGTGTGCCCGCTCGGGTTGGCCTGCCCCAACAGCAACCGCGCGGTGGACGTGCCGCCCTCCTGGCCGGAGAACCACATCTCCAGCACCGACTTGACGTTGCCGATCCACGGAGTGAGCACCGGGTTGGTGGTGTTGAGCACGACGATGGTGTTCGGGTTCGCCTCGGCGACCGCGTTGACCAGGTTGGTGTTCGCTGCCGACAGTGAGGCCACGCCGGTGATGGTGGCGGGAGTGCTGCCGTAGGGGTTGGGGATGGTGGTGGAGGCGCCGGAGTCGTTGAGGAACACGACCGCGGCCTTCTTGCCCTTGGCGGCGGCCGCCGCGTCGTCGATGTCGCCGTTGGCGCGCGAGTAGGCGAAGCGGAAGCTGGCCGGGGTGGTGGTGTCGTTGTTGAAGGTGATGGTCACCGGGTGGTAGCTGCCGCCGGTCAGGGTGCCGGCCGCGAACTGGCGGTTGGTCAGCAGCGGCTCGGTGTACCCGGCGTTGGTCGGGCTGCCCGGCACCGTGGCGCCGTACACGGTGGCCGCGGTGGCCAGCGTCCTGCTGGTGCCGTCGAGGCTGAACGTCACGTTCGCGTTGGCGACACCGCTGCTCTGCTGCAGTTCGAAGGTGTACGCGTCGGTGGTCGGCACGTAGACGTAGCCGCTCCAGGTGTAGCTGCCGGGGGCGAGCTGGCCCTGGGACGTGGTGGTGAAGTCGATCGTCGCGTCGTCGCTCGGCGAGTTCGGGCCGGTGGTGCGCGACAGCGACCCGGTCACCGAGGTCGACGAGGTGGACAGCGCCGAGGCGGGCACGGTCTGCCCGACCGGGTCGTTGGCCGGTACGTAGGTGAACGCGCCGGGCTTGCCGGACAGCGCCTCCAACTGCTGCAGTGGGTTGATCGCGTCCCGGTCGATGAACCCGGTGGACGCCTCGTTGGTGGGGTCGGCGATGGTGTGCTGCGCGCCGGGCCCGGTGACCAGGATCCCGCCGTTCAGGTCGGACTTGGTCAGCGGCAGCGACTGGTCGTCGTTCTTCAGCAGCGTGGCGCCCTCTTCGGAGTACTTCTCCACGATGGCCGCGTCGCCGTCCTTGGTGCCGAGCTGCGGAGTGCCGCTGGTGGTACCGGTGGGCAGCGGGGCGGTGCCGGTCTTGTCGGCGCCGATGCCGCCGGGGTTGGTGCACAGCGAGGAGACCGGGGTGTCGGAGCAGCCGAGCAGGCCGAAGCGCTGCTGCTGGTAGAGCACCTCGGCGACGGCCTGATTGAAGATAGACAGCGGGACGGTGCCGTTGAGCACCGCGTTGACCAGCGTGCAGCCGTACGCCGGGCAACCCGGTCCGGGGATGCCGCCGACGTGGACCGCACCGGCGGTGCTACACGGCTCGGCGTTGCCGGCGGTGTCGGCACAGGTGTCGCCGGTCGGGTCGGTCTGTTGTGAGGCGCTCAGGGTGTTGCTGGCGCTGAAGAACCCGGCCTGGGTGGGCATCTCCTGCGTCTCACCCTGAACGATGCCCGCGGTGCTGTGGGTCGCCGGGTAGTCCGAGCCGACCATGGCCACCGAGTGGAACAGGTCCCGCAGCGCGTAGTTGAGGGTCAGCGGCTGCTCGCACGCGTAGTGCGACTCGTTGAGCGGCCAGGTCTGCGGGTCCGGGCCGGACGCGTACGGGCTGGGCTTGTACAGCGCGTCGACGGACGGGGGCAGGTTGGTCGAGGTGTCCTGGAAGACCTGGTACGAGCACATCGCCGCGGCGGCCTGGCCGTCGACGAAGCCGCCCTCATACGGGGTCAGGTACTGCTCGTGCAGCGCCTGATCCTGGATGGTGGTGTTGGTGCTCTGGCTCTGTCCATTGTAGACGGCGAAGTGCTTCATCTGGGACATGGCGCCGACGCCCTGCATGCCGTTGATCTGCGAGGCGACCATCTGGCTGCTCAGGTACGGGTCCTCGCCGGTGGTCGTGAGGTTACGACCCCAGGTGGGGATGCGGTCCAGGTCCGTCTGCGGGCCGAAGATGCCGGTCACCATGAAGTCGCGGGCCTCGCTGCCCTCGGTCTGACCCCAGGCGTTGCCCAGTGCGGGGTCGAAGGAGGCGCCCAGACCCATCAGCGTCATCGGCGCTGTGGAGCCTCGCGCGTTGGGGCCGGAGGTGTTCAGCACCCCTTGCGCGTCGGTCCAGCACAGCGGAGCGATGCTCGGCGTCGTCCCGGTCGGCGCGGACAGCGGACCGACGTTGTGACAGCTGCCGTTGCCGCCATCGTGCAGCAGCAGGCTCGCGTTGGTCAGCTCCGCGGCGGTCGGCGGGCTGTCCGGTTCGAGCTGGTGGATGAGGTTCAGCACCAGAGGCGTGTAGGGCGCGTTCGGGTCCACCGCCGGCGAAGTCTTGCCCGAGGGCAGCTGGACCGGCAGGGAGTACGGCACGTTGCTGGCCGTGCCTCCGCCCGGCCCGTCCGGATGCGACACCGCGGCCTGCACGGCCGGCGGGGCGCCCAACGCCAGCGCCACGGTGCCGGCCGCGATACAGGCCAGCAGGAGTTTCCACCGCCGCGCACGCGTTCGGTGAAACCTACCGATAGTTCGTCTCATCGACTCATACCTCTCCCACGTAGGATTCATGCCTCCCCAGGCCGCTTTCCCGATCGCCATGGCCGCCAACGACAGCAATCGGTTCGAGCTGGGTAGATGTCGCCGTTCACGCATCGGGAACACCTGCCGCGGGTTGACGCTACGGCGATAATTAGTCCTTGTTCAATGGACAAATTCTGGCTTGATGCGCGCTAATTCCATAAAGCTTGACGATAAATTGAGGTGGCGATGCAGTCTCCACCGCTCGAAGACGCACCCCGGCCCAGCGAGACGCTGCGCGCCTTCAACCGCCGGCGACTGCTGACCGCGCTGCGGCAAGGAGGCGCCGCGAGCCGTGCGCAGCTCGCCCAGCTCACCGGCCTGTCCGCCGTCACCGTGTCGGCACTGACCACCGAATTGATGCGCGAGGGGCTGCTGGCCGCGACCCCCGGCACCACCCGCCGGGGCGCCGGGCGGCCGCCCGCGCTGCTGTCACTGGCCGCACCGGCCGGCGTCACCGTCGGAGTCGCGTTTGGACACAACCAGGTGCAGGTCGCCATCGGCGACCTGTCCGGCCGGGTCCTGGCACATCAACGCGTGCTGCTGGACGTCGCCAGTTCGGCGACCCGCGCCCTGGACACCGCGGCCGGCCTGGTCGGCACCGCGCTGACCGAGGCCGGTACGCCCCGCTCGGCGGTCGTCGGGGTGGGCATGGGCGTACCCGCACCACTGGACCGGCAGGTGGGCACGATCGGGTCGAACAACATCCTGCCCGGCTGGGTCGCGCTGCGACCGGCTGTCGAGCTCGGGTCCCGGATCGGACTACCGGTCGCGCTGGACAACGACGCGAACCTCGGCGCGCTCGCCGAACGTGCCCACCAGACCGATCGGCGCGTCGACGACCTCATCTACCTCAAAATCTCAACCGGCATCGGCAGCGGGCTGATTCTCGGTGGCCAGCTCCACCGCGGCTCCACCGGCAGCTCGGGCGAGATCGGCCATATCCAGATCCGCTCCGACGGGGTGGTGTGCCGCTGCGGCAGCCGCGGATGCCTGGAAACACTGGTCTCCACCACCAGCATCGTCGCGCTCCTGCAACCCGCGCACGAACAGGGCCTGACCATCGGCGACGTCGTCACGCTGGTCGCCGCCGACGACCCCGGCGCCACCCGGGTGGTCGCCGAGGCCGGCCGGATGATCGGCCGCGTCGTCGCGGATCTGTGCAATCACCTCAACCCGGCCGCGGTGGTCGTCGGCGGCGAACTCAGCGAGGCCGGTACTCCGCTGATCGCCGGCATCCGCGGCGCGATTGACCAGTTCGCTCAGCCGGTGGTGGCCAGGGCCGTGACGGTGCGCGCCGCGGCCCTCGGCGACCGGGCCGAGGTCCTGGGCGCGCTGCTGCTGGCCGCCGACAGCGCCCGACCGCTGTGACGGTTGGCCGGCAACGGCGACACTGCTGCCGGCCACCCGTCTCGGCGCGGCACAGCGCAGGCGCGGGTTCGGCGAGGTTGTCGAACTGGTCCCCGCCGAGCGGTTCTCGGCCCAGACCCGTTCCAGTACGAAGGTGAACGCCTCCGTGGGTTGCGCGCCGCGGACGCGGTGGACACCGTCGAAGAGAAAGAACGGTACCGCCGAGACACCGAGCGCTTGGGCGTGCCGGGCGTCGGCCTGTACCGCGTCAATGTGTTCGCCGGTGGCCAGGACCCGGGCGGCGCTGGCCCGGTCGATGCCGACCTCGGCGGCCAGCCGCAGCAGGGAATCGTGCTCGAGCACGGAGCGCCGCTCGGTGAAGTGCGCCCGGAAGAACCGCTCCAGCAGCGGCCATTGCAGATCGTAGGCGGCGGCCAGGTGCAGCAACTGGTGCGCGGACAGGGTGTCACCGACCCTCGCCTCGAGTAGATGGAGCTTGAGACCCTCCGCCGCTCCGACACCCTCCACGCTGATCATCCGGCGACGGGCCACGTCGACCGACCCGCCCAGCGCGGAGGCCAGCGGGCGTACCGCGCGGACGGTGTGCCCGGCGGGAACGCCGGGATCGAGCCGGAAGGAGCGATGCGTGACCACCACGTCCGGGCCGTGCCGGAACGCTGCCAGTGCCCGATCGAAGCGGCGTTTGCCGATGTAGCTCCGGGGATGCTGAACATCTGACCAGATATCGACTCGCACGACATCTCCTCCGGGGACACGCATCGCGGCGGCATAGCGTTCGCCGTACTCAGGCAGGGATGTTGGTCGTAGCGCCGGGCGGTGGTCGTGGTCCTCTCACCCTCACCGCCCGGACCTCGACAGGCCCGGGCCAGGGCATGGCGGTCCGCACCGTGCCCACGCGCGGCACGGCGTGGAGCCGTGAATCGGATGAACTCGCGCCGAACGGGAGGCGGCAGGTCCTGGCGGGCACCACCTGGTACGCGAGTGCGGGTCAGCGACGAATCAGGCGAGTCGGTCGGACCAGCCGACCGGGAAGGGCTTCGCCGCCACGCTTCCCCCCACCGGCCGGGGCGGGACGAAGCTTTGTTGCGTGCCAGAACATATTCGTCGGACGCCGGTCTACGCAAGCAGCCGCGGGCCACGGATGTGTTGTCGCCCGTAACGATTGCGCAACGCGGGGGTACCGCGAACGCCGGCACGGCCCGGTGGCACGGTCGGCTACCTGTCGACGAGTTCGGCGCCCGCCAACGCGACCGCGCCCAGGATCTCCGCCTCCTCCCCCAGCTCACCCGCCAACAGCCGCACACCCTGGCCGATGTTGTTCGGGGTGTGCCGCTCGATGGCGTCGCGCACCCCCGCGAGAAAGGGCTCAGCCGCCGCACGCAGCATCCCGTCGACCACGATGGCCTCCGGGTTGAGCACGACACAGACATCGGCCAGCACCCGGCCGATCCGCCGGCCGGCGTCGGAGAGAATCCGACGGATGCCCGGATCACCGGCGGCGACCAGGGCGAGCACTTCGCCGAACGCCACCGGCCGCTGATACGCCGGCTCCAGCACCGCGACCATGGAGAACCCGACCACGCTGCGCAGGCAGCCCCGCCCACCACACGCGCACCACGGCCCGTCGTCACGGACCTGGACATGGGCCAACTCACCCGCCAGGCCCTGCGCGCCTCGATACAGCCGGCCGTTCAGGATCAGGCCGACACCGACCCCGTCAACGACCTTCAGGTACACGAAGTTGTCGACTCCCCGCCCGGCACCGAAGACCGCCTCCCCCAGCGCGGCGAGGTTCGCGTCGTTGTCCGCGCTGGCCGGCACGCCCAGCCGATCCCCCAGTTCGATCGCCGGATCGGGACGCAGCCCCGCCAGCAGTGCCCGGCGTTGGGTCACCGGCTCGGGACTCGGCTCGCGGATCGGCGCCATCGCGCTGCCCGCACCCCTGGTGAACGGGGCGGGGACGCCGATCACGGCGCAGTCGAGCTGACCGGCGTTCACCCCGGCGTCCACGAGTATCTCCGCCAGCCGCCGCACACCCGGCCCGACCACGCCACCCGCCGCGTACAACACGTCCATCGGAATGTCCCGGCGGCCGCGAATCACACCATCGAAGCTGGCCACCGCGACGCGCATCCCGACATGCGTCAACGACAGCACCGCCACGAACCCCGCGGGCTCCGCCAGGTCGAGCACCATCGGCGGACGACCCGCCCGCGACGCACGACCCCGATCGGCGACCGGGCGCTCCACCACGACGCCGGCGGTCAGCAGCCGATTGACGACCCCAGCCACCGTCGTCTTCGGCAGCGCGGTCAGACCGGCCAGTTCCGCCCGCGTCACCGCGCCATGACCGCGCAACGCGGCCAGCAGCACCCGCTCGTTCGACGGCGCGCCACCGGACTGCTCATTCGATGGGCCGACGAGCCGCTGACTCATGCGCCAGAGGGTAGCCGCCGGGCCAGATTTGAACGACCCCGTCCAAATCTCGGGGACCTTGACTCGCGTAGTCCGTGCTCCTAGCGTCAATCGCGGGCCTGGGTTTGGACGGGTCGGGCCTAACGGCACTCCGGTCGGCCGGACCAGAGAGCCGGACCAGACAGCCAGCGATGGGTGACACCCAACGACTTCCGGAGGTTTCGCGTTGTGTCGCCGGCGTTGGTCGGCCGGGGTTGGGCGGTGCCGATTCAGGCCCCACCGAGGCGACCGGCCGGTGCGGTCCTTTCGGGTGTGCCGACTGCCGTGTTCTGTTTAACTGGAACAAAGGGGGCGCCTGCTCGCCTATCGTGAGGGGTGATCCGGTTTCGAGTCGGCCGCCCGAGCGCGACAGGGGACGGCTGGTCGATGGCAATCACGGGTGCGGCTCGGCTGCTCCGCGGGTCCAACGCGCCGCAGCGGGCGACCCTGCTGGAACTGCTCTACGACGTCGTCTACGTGGCCGCCTTCGCGCTGACGTCGAGGCGGTTCGCCGAGCACCTCACCTGGCCCGCGGCGGCCCAGACCCTGGTCATGCTCACGGCGATCTGGTGGACCTGGTCGTCCATCGCGCTGCTGACCAACTTCTACAACCCCGACCGGGCACCCATCCAGACCATCGTCACGATCACGATGCTCGGCGTGGTGCTGATGGCGGTCGCGATACCGTCGGCGTTCGCGGACCATGCGGGGGTCTTCGCCGGCGGGTACGTGGGCATCCACCTGATCAAGGGGATCCTGCTGATCGGCGCGCTGCGCGGAGCGGAGCACGCAGAGGCACGGGCGCGGGCGGCGCGGTTCCTGTTCTGGTTCATGATCTCGGGGATCGGGTGGATCGCCGGCATCCTCGTCGACGCCTCGACCCAGCTCATCCTGTGGGCCATCGCGGCGGCGGTCGACGTCCTCGCCGGCGCGGCCCGATACCCCACGCCCTGGCCTTGGCGCGGCTCCGTGCCGACCGGACACTACGCGAAGGCGGGTGAGCACTTCGTCGAGCGGTTCCGGCAGGTAATCATCCTGGCGATCGGTGATCTCATCCTGGTGCCGTCGTTGGAACTCACCCGCTCCGGGTTGGACCCGCCCCGGATCGTCGCCTACCTGGTGGCGTTCGTCATGACACTCCTGCTGTGGCAACTGTTCGCGCACGCGACCGATGCCACTCCGCTGTCGCTTACCGGGGAAGGCCGGAAGGTGGGCCTCCGCCTGGCGCCCTATACCCACCTAGCTCTGGTGGCTGGCGTGGTGGTCACGGTCGCCGGCTTTGAACTCGTCATCAGGCGGCCCACCGGGGCCACGCCGGTCCGTTGGGTATGCGTGATTCTCGGCGGTCCGGCTCTGTTCGTGTCGGCCCGGACGATCTTCGAATACACGGCGCTCCGCGTGCTGTCGATGATCCGGCTGGGTTGGTTGGCCCTGCTGGCCGCGGTCTCTCCGGCGATGGTGTTGGTCCCGCCCGTGGTGGTCACCTTGGTCGCCGCCGCTGCTGTGCTGGGCATCGATGTGACGGATGTCCTCCGATTCGGTTGGCGGTTGGGGCGACGGCCCGACGACCCGAGAACGGCTGACCGATGACGGGCACGGACGTGGCTCGGTTGACCCGGAATCGCAACACACCGAAACGGGCGACCCTGCTGGAGTTACTCTTCGACCTCGTCTACGTGGCCGCCTTCGCGCTGCTGGCGTTACGCCTCGCGGGCAGCGTCACCTGGCACGGCGTGGGCGGGACCGTCGTGCTGCTCATGGCGGTCTGGTGGACCTGGTCGATCACGGCGCGCGTCACGGACTTCTACGATCCCCAAAAGAGACCGATCGAGGTCGTCATCGCGACCACGATGCTCGGCACCGCGCTGATGACGATCGCGATCCCGTCGGCCTTCACCCAGCACGCCGCGGTCTTCGCGGGCGCGTACGTGGGCATCCACGTCGTCCGGGGCGGCGTGATGGTCAGCACGCTGCACCATGCGCGGCGCCGGGTGGCGCGGTTCCAGTTCTGGTTCGGGATGTCGGGGATCCTGTGGATCGTGGGTATCTTCGTCGGAAGCCCGGCGCGGGCAGTCCTCTGGACCAGCGCGTTGGCGGTCGACTTCCTCTCCGCCGCCATCCGTTACCCCACGCCCGGGCTTGGCCGGGTCCCGACCGAACAGTACGGGCGGACGAGTGAGCACCTCGCCGAACGGTACCAGCAGGTGGTGATCCTGGCCCTCGGCGATCTCACCCTGATAGCTGCGTTGACGTTCAGCAGACTCGGGTTCGATCTGGCCCGGGTCGTCGCCCTCGTGGCGTCGTTCGCCATGATGCTGCTGCTGTGGCAGTTGTACGCGTACGCGGGCGGAGTGGTTTCGGTCCTGGTCTCGCGACGAAACCCGAGCACGGGCCCCCGCCTGGCGCCCTACACGCACTTCCTCATGGTCGCCGGGGTGGTGGCGGTGGCCGCCGGTTCCCGACTCGTCATCACCCGGCCCACCGGGCACACTCCCGTCGGCTGGGTGTGCGTCCTCTTTGGCGGCCCCGCCCTGTTCCTGATCGGCCGGACGATCTTCGAGTACGCGTTCGCCGGCCGGCTGTCGAGGGCCCGGGTGGGCTGGCTCATCGTGCTGATCGTCGCGGCGCCGTCGACGACCTTCCTGCCCCCCGTGTTCGTCACCGTGCTCGCGAGCGTCGGCATGGCCGGGGTGGCCGCGACAGACCATCTGAGTACGCTCGGAAAGCTGCCACGGTGGCTCGATCCTCCTGCCAGTCAGCAGTAAACGCGTTGAAGGGCTGAGACCTCACCGGAATGGCCGGGGCGTGGCACAGTGGGCGGATGATTTCGGGGCAGTTCGCTCGCCCGCGCGGTCTGCTCGGCCGCCTGGTGGGCCGCACGATGGCCCGGCACAACGCCGTGTTGACGCACCGCGTCGTGGCCGCGCTCGGGCTCCGCGGGGACGAGACGGTGGTCGAGTTCGGGCCGGGCCCCGGGGTGGGGCTGCGGTTGCTGGCCGAGGCATTGCCGGACGGGCGCGTCATCGGAGTTGAGCCCTCGCCGGTGATGCGTCGCCAGGCGGCGGGGCGGACCCGGCGGTTCGGCGACCGGGTCGAACTCGTCGACGCCACCGCGGCCACCGTGGGGCTGCCCGCGGAAAGCGTCGACGCCGTCTGCGCGGTCAACAACGTCCAGTTGTGGCAGCCGCTGGCGGCATCGTTGGCCCGGGTGGCCCAGCTGCTGCGGCCGGGCGGCGTGGTGGCCTTCGGAGTCACCGAACACGCCGTGCTGCCCGACGGTGGCAGCGTCGGGCGTGGCTTCGACTCTGCGCTCATGCCGCAGCTGACCCGGGCGGGCTTCACCGATCTGACCGCGGTCTGGCAGCCCGGCGGCAACGGCGAGGAACTCCTCGTCGAGGGCCGCCGCGCGCACCGACACGCTACCTAGCGGCCACGACCGCGCGCATCAGGTCCAGTTCGGTGTCGTAGATGTGCGCCGACTTCACCGTCATCGTCAGCGTACCGATCCCGACACGCAGTTCGCCGGCCACCCGATCCTGTAGCGCCGCCAGTTCAACGAGGTTGGCGTAGCCCTTGGTGCCGAAGTCGATGCCGTGCGCGTACACGGCCAGCTGCAGCTCTCCGTCGAGCAGCCAGAAGTCGAGCAGGCTCACGCATGGGATGTAGCTCGTGTCGGTCAGGGGCTGGAAGGTAGTGATCGTCGCGTTGCGCGCCCAGGGATCCGCGGCCAGCTTGTCGACGACCCAGCGGATCTGGTCACGGCCCGAGTGGGCGTAGTCGTAGAGGCGCGTCGCGTAGCTATCGGCGTCGCCCAGGTCGGCCACCCGGGAGTGGTCGGTGAAGTTGACGTGCATCCAGGCCAGGCGCTCCGGATCGGCGTGCTCGGCGATGATCGCGTCCTCGACGCGGGGCGAGCGGACCTCCAGCGTCGCGCGGAAGATCTCGATGAGTGGCGCCTTGTCCCAGTATCCGGCCACGCCGTCGGTCAGGATCTCGGTCGCGATCGCCAGCCACGCCTCGCCCAGGGTCGCCACGTCCACCCGTACCGGTGCGTCGCTCGTTGTCATGGGTGGAATGTACGTCGCGGCCGGTGCCCGGGGCGGAGGCACCCCGGGCGGGCCTCCCCGCACCGGCCCAGGGTCAGCGGTCACGGCTTTGCCGCCGTGGTACTCGACAGTGGTTGTTGGGCCGGCGCCGGCTCCGTGCTAGCCGGCTCGGGACCGCCCGACTCGGCGGTGGTCGGTTCGGGCTCATCCGACGGGGCGGGATGCTCGCGGCGAGGCAGCAACAGCGGGCTGGCGAGGATGAGCAGGCCCGCGACCGTGAGAGCGGTCCGTGGACTGGTGAGGCCGGCGAGCAGCCCGCCCAGCGCGGTGAAGACCGCGATGGCTGCCTGTTGACCGATCGACCAGGCCGACAGGGTGCGGGCGATGCGGTGCCTGGGGGTGTGTTCGAGCCGATAGGTGGCGAGCACGGGGCCGTACAGGCTCATGCTGACGATGATCGCCAGCTCGACGGCTATCACGGTGAGCAGGCCGACCACGCCCGGCCGGACGAAGGCGAGACCGATCAGCCATACGGCGCGCAGGGTGCCGACGGTCCGGAAGACCCGGTGCTGGCCGTAGCGGGCCACGACCCGGCGGGCCAGCCGGGAGCCGATGAGCCCGCCGACGCAGGGTGCGGCGAAGGCGAGGCCGTACTGCCAGGGTCGGAATCCGAGCTGACCGAGCAGGAGCACGGCCAGCAGCGGTTCGGTGGCCATGATCAGTCCCCCGACGACCATGTTGTTGACATAGAGCGTCCGCAGGCCGGGGTGGGCCAGGATGTGCCGCCAGCCGTCGAGCAGTTCGCCGGCCCGCAGCTGGCTCTTTTCGGCCTTGCGCGGGGCGTCTTCGGCCCCGCGGATGGCGGTGATGCTCAGCGCCGAGAACAGATAGCTGAGGGCGTCGGCCACCACGGTGGTGACCGGCCCGAACACGCCGATCGCCGCCCCGCCCAGCGGCGGCCCGACCGCGAGGGAACTCCAGTTCGTGGACTCGAACCGCGCGTTGGCCACCAGCAGGTCGGCCGGGGGCACCAGGGCCTTGAGGTAGGCGCCGCTGGCCGCGTTGAAGGCGATCTTGGCAGCGGCGACGACGGCCGAGACGACGAGCAGCTGGACGAAGCTGAGCCAGCCGAACGCGTAGGCGACCGGGATCGTCGCCATGACCGCGAAGCGGGACAGGTCCATCGCGATCATCACCGGCCGCTTGCGGCGAAACTCGACCCACGGTGCCAGCGGCACCGCTATCAACGCGCCCACCGCCGGCCCCACGGCGGACAGCGCGGACACCTCCACGGGGCTCGCGTGCAACGCCAGCACGGCGATCAGCGGGAACGCCCCGAGCGCCAGCCCGGAGCCGTAGGCGCTGACCGCGTAGGCCGCCCACAGCCAGCCGAACTGCCGCCCCAGGGAGCGCCTTGCCACCAATCCGCGCACCCTTGTCCCGGGTGTCACAACTCGTCGTTGAATCACCGCGACATCAAACCAACGCCGGAGAAGGGCATCAAACAACCCATCGGGCGGCGAGCCACAACCCTTGGTTGTCCGAGTAGGGTCTCCGCGTGGACCTCGACGCCGTACACACCTTCGTCGTCGCCGCGGACGCTGGCCAGTTCCAGGAGGCCGCCGCGACGCTGTCGATCACCCAGCAGGCGGTCTCCAAGCGCATCGCGACGCTGGAGAAGGACCTGGAGGTGCGCCTGTTCACCCGCACGGCTCGCGGCGCCCAGCTCACGATCGACGGCCAGGCATTCCTGCCCCACGCCCGCGAACTGTTGCGGGTCGCGCAGCGGGCCGACGCGTCCGTGCGTCCCAGCCGGCGCGCGCTGCGCGTCGACGTCGTCAACCGGCGCATCGCGACCGCGGTGCTTCTCCAGGACTTCTACCGCACGCACCCCGAAATCGAGCTGGATGTCGTGACCCTGGACGCCGACGTCGATGGCGCGACCGCTGCCGTCGAGGCCGGCACGATCGACGCCACCTTCCACGGTGTTCCCCCGCAGCGGCAGCTGCCAGCCGCGATCAACACCGCGTGCATGATCAACGAGCCGCACGAGCTACTCGTCGGACCCCGCCACCCGCTCGCGAACGCCGGCACCGTCACGCCCGCGCGACTCGCCGGACACCGGATCTGGATGCCGGGCCTGGCCGCCCGCGGCGAGGTCGCCGACTACTACGCCGAACTCGCCACCGCGTTCGGGCTCACCATCGACATGCTCGGGCCGGTCTTCGGAAACGAGGCGCTGCTGGACGAGATCGCCGACTCGTCGGACCTGGCGACCCTTGTCGGCACGCGCTCCCGTTACCTGTGGCCGGACAACTACGACCTGCGACGGGTGGTAATCCGCGACCCGGCTCCCGTCTACCCGCTGTCAATGATCTGGCGCGCTGACAACCCCCATCCCGCGCTGGCCAAACTCCGCGACTACCTCGAGACCAGACGCACCGAGGCACCCGATGCCGAGGTCTGGGTACCGAACTGGGACCAACGAGCAGCCCCGAGGTCGCCGGACAGGTAAGGCCGACACGCCGGGCCGTCACGAATCCGCGGCGCCCCGGCCCTCGTCGGACCGCTCGTCGAGCAACCTCAGGAAGGCCGAGGCGATGAGCGCGACGGCCCGGTCATCGTCGTGGGTCAACTGCCGCAGGACGTCTCGCGCGATGGTCCCCGGCAACTCGGCGAGTGCCTGGGCCAGGCGTATCCGCACCGCCGAGTCCGTCGGGTACGCGGCGAGCGCGCCGGCCAGCGCACTTACGACCCGGTCCGCGCACCCGGGGTCCAGCGACAAGGCTCCCAGGACCTCGGCGGCCTCGACGTCGTTGGTGCCCTCGACCACCATGCCGACAAGTGTTGGCACGGCCGTGGTCACGCCGCGCGCGCCCACCGCAAGAGCGGCATGCCTACGCACCGCCGGGTCCGCGTCGTCGAGTGCGTCCGCGAGCACCGCGGTCGCCTCGTCACCGGACAGCTCGGCGAGCGCCAGCACCGCACGCCGGCGGATGTCGGCATTGCCCGAACGAAGGCCGGACGCCACGCTCGCCACGCCGTCACCGCCGGCCCTCGCGAGGGCCCACCGCAGGGCGCCGGCGACGTTCGGATCGGATTCGGCGAGGACCGCGTCAGCCAGCAACTCGGTCGGCACCGGCACGTCCTCGGCCGGGGCCAGCACGGTCTGCTGTCGGCGGGCGGCACTGGACGAGTTGAGCCCGTGCAGGATCTCGACGATGCGCAGGACGTCCTGCCAGCCGGAGGGTGCCGAGGCATCGACCGTACGCAGCCGCTCGAGCAGTTCCTGCTCCCGCTTCAGCCGGTCCTCGGTCCGCCGGATGAGGTCGCCGACCAGTACCGACGGCGCGAAGGCCGGATCCTCCAGAGCGCGGGCGATCTGGCGCAGCGACAGCCCGAGGGACCGCAGGCTCTCCACGTGAAAGATTCGGCGAATGTCGTCGGCCGAGTACTCGCGGTAGCCACCCACGGTGCGGCCGGTCGGGCGCACCAGCCCGAGGGAGTCGTAGTGCCGGAGCATCCGGGTACTCACCCCCGAGCGGCGCGCCACCTCGCCGATCAGCACGCCGCTTCCCCGACCCATTCCGGACCGAGCGCGACCATCCGTTTCGCCTCGTCGACCGCGGCGTCGAAACCGGCGTCCGGGTCGAGTAGGAGCCGCTGGGTGGCGCGCGCGTGCGCACGCACCGTCGGGTCGTCACTCGCCAGTGCGGTCCGCAGGGCCGGCTCGATCACATCCGACAACTCGACGAGTGCGCGACTGAGGCTCAGCCGCATGGTCCGGTCGCCCCGACCGAGCTGTGTGGCCAACTCCACCGCCAGCCCTTCCCGTTCTTCCTCGGGTACGAGCACGACGGCGGTACGCCACGCGGTCCGCGCGACCTCGTCGTCGGCGTCACGCAGCAGCGAACGGGTGATCGCGGGCCAGGCACTCCCGTCCCCGATCTTGGACAGCGTGTGTAACGCCTGGCTCCGGGCCTGCGCGCGCTCGGAGTGCAGCTCCGCGCGGAGTCTGGGCACCGTGACCTCCGGCGGGAAGCGGGTCAACGCCCAGGTGAGCATGTCGCGCACGAAGAAGTCCGGCTCGATCGCGCACCGGGCCACGAGCGCGTCGAGCAGGCCGGGGTCGGGGTGCGTGCCGGCCGCCAGAGCCGCCTGGAGCCGCGTCGACGAGCTTTTGGCGCCCAACGCGGCCAGCAGTCGCGGGTCCCGCGAGTTCCCGTGTGTCGAGTCGATGGGGATCACCTCCGGCACCCAGTGAAGACCTTGTCACAGTGTCAAGGTCAAGTGCGTGATACCCGGGGCGAGCGGCGGCTGGGCCGGGAACGCCGGATGAGGCATCCATCGCTCGTTGATACACTTTAGCTAGATTAACCCCAGAATGCCGATTGCCGTTCGGGCCTCTACCGCTTCTGCGATTTGGCGCGTCCGCCCGCCAGCGCCGCGACCACCGCGACGACGATTCGCGGCAGCGCCGATGCTGATTCCGGCGCGTGCGAGCGGTTCACCGTTTCTCCACCCTCGCCGCCCATACCTCCACCTCGCCGTCACCGCCGACGCTGCCAGGGTTACGGGTATTGGCGTCGCCCGCGTTTCGCGGGCAACCGCTTGCGCCGGAAGGAGACGCACATGAAGGGTCGGATACTCGATATCGCGCTCGTGGCGAGCTGGGTCGTGTCGTTCTTTGTCGTTGCCATGGTCCACCCGGGAGTCGCCAACCTGGTGATCGGGGTCGGCGGCGCGATGGCCCTCGGCTGGTACAACTCGGCGGTGCGGCACACCGTGAAGGATTACACGCTGCGCGGGCCGTGGCGCCGCGCGACGGACGCCGCCTGAACCGCGGCGAAACCCGCCACCGCAATCGAATCACCGACGCGGTCCCCATCGATCCCCCATCGGTGGGGACCGCGTGCGTCCCGGGTGGCACTGCCCGAGCCGGTCACGACAGCGCGCCAGCCCGCTCAGTTGTTGACGTGCAGCGTGCTCTGGTAGGCGGTGACCGCCGGGGTGGCGCACACGTTGCCGGGCTGGCCGTTGGTCATCTGGCACAGCAGCGCGGTGAGCGCGTTGGCGGTGCCGTCCACGGCCTTCGCGATCGGGTCGGACGGGTTGGACAACGCCGCCGCTATCTGGTCGGCGCTCTTACCGGCCAGCAGTTGCGGGCTGAACGAGGAACCCGACACCAGCGCCTTGTTCCCGAGGTCGACGAACGGGATCGATCCGGCGTCCGACGCGGGCACGAACGGCGCGGCGTTGTACTTGTCGAGCAGTTGCTGCTGCTGTGCCGTCGGCTTGTCCAGCGGCGCGTACCCACTGCCCTGCGGCTGGTTGGTCGTGGTCTCCACACCCTGGAACGCGACGTACTGGCTTGAGTACGTGGCCCCGTGGAAGGACAGCGTGGCCGTGTTGGGGAACACGTCCGTCGATGAGGAGTGGGTCTGGCCCAGGTTGCTGAAGGTCCCGAAGCGACTCAGCGCCTGGACCATCGACCACCGCTCAGCGGCGCAGAACGGGCAGTACTCCGCGCCCACGTACACCACCAGCGGCTTGCCGCCATCGGTGAGCATGGGCTGTCCGGTGGTCAGGCTGGGCAGGGTGGTGACCTGACCGGTGCCGACCTGATCCAGCACGGTGGCCGGAACCGTGGTGAGCGGCGTCACCATGCTGGCGGGCGCCAGCCCGGATGCCGCGGCCGCGGTGTGACTCCCGCCACCGGCGACCTTCACCCCGACCAGTGTCCCCACCACCACAACGACCGCCACGATCGCCGTGATCGCGGCCGTCATCCGCTGCCGGCGCGCCTTGGCTGTCCTGCGTTGGACCTCCAACGCCTCCCGTGCCCGTTGCTGAGCCTGCCGACTGCTCTTCGACACCACACCATCTCCTGCTTACCAAACCGCCCCACCACGCCCCGGCCGGACTGCTCCCGCCGGACGTGACCCACGGTAATTCTCACGCGGAGCGACGCCAACCGGTTCAGCGCCGGGCCCAGGCCACACCCCGGGAGGGCCGGACCGCGCCGGGCAACGCGCCGCTCGGCTCATGACGATCAAGCACACCGGACGCGCCTCGATACCGACCCCGAAAGCACGTAGCCAAGACACCAGTGTTCGGGTTAGCCTGATACTGCTAACCCGAACACTCATGTTCGGGTTGACCATCCACGGGAGGTCCCCATGCACGCCACCGTCAACGCCCAACAGGCAGAAGCATGGAACGGGTACGAGGGCCAGTACTGGGCCGATCACCCCGAACACTGGGATGCGGTGGCCGGTGGGCTCAACGCTCCCCTGTTCGCCGCCGCCACGGTCACCGCCCAGGAGCGGGTGCTCGACATCGCCTGCGGCAACGGGCAGACCACCCGGGTGGCCGCGGGCCTGGCGTCGGGTGGGCACGCGCTGGGGATCGACCTGTCCGGACCGATGGTGCGGCGCGCACGCGCGATCGCGGACGCGGAGGGCACCGGCAACGTCCGCTTCGAGCAGGGCGATGCCCAGGTGTACCCGTTCCCGCGAGGCGAATTCGACGTGGCCGTCAGCCGCGGCGGGCTGACCTTCTTCGCCGACCCGTTCGCCGCGTTCGCCAACATCGGCAGCGCCCTGCGGCCGGGTGGCCGGATCGCCTTCGTCTGCCTGCAGGAGATCGCCAAGCAGGAATGGTTCACCGTCCTCAGGTCGGCGGTGCTCGGCCGGGTCCCGGAAACCAACGCCGCCGACCCGTACGCGCCCGGCATGTTCTCCCTGACCGATCCGGACCGGATCCACAGCGTCCTGACCCGGGCCGGCTTCGCGCAGCTCACGGTGACCCCCCTGGAGGTACCCATGGTGTTCGGGCCGGACGCCGCGCGGGCCGCCGACACGCACCTGGGCACCGGTCCGGTCCGGTTCCACCTCAAGGGGGCTGACGAGCCGACCGAAGCCCGGGTGCGGGAAGCGGTCACGGCCGCGCTACGACCGTTCGAGCGGCCCGACGGTGTCCGGATGCGCGGCGCGTACTGGCTCGTCAGCGCGGTGCGCCCCTGACGGCCGCGACCAGCTCACGTCACATCGACCGCCCACCCAGACGAGGAGAACAACCGTGAGCGTGAATCCCTCAGTGCACAATGCCACCGGCACCATCACCCCCGCCGGCGCCCTTTCGCGGCAGGACACCGGGACCGGCTCCCGGTACCTGCGCACCACGGTGAGGCTGACCGGGTGGATCGGCGGGCCGCTGTTCCTGCTCACCGTCATCCTGCACCCGGCCCGCGACGGGCACGACATCGCGGCGCACCCCGAGTGGTACGCCTTCACCCACTCCATGGAGGCCATCAGCCTGCTGATCCAGGCGGTCTGCCTCGCCGGCGTCCTGGCTCTGGTCGTGCGCAGGATCGACTCGCGCGGACTGACCGCGCTGTTCACCGCCCTTGTCGGCACCATCCTGTGGTTCGGCCTGATCATCTACGACGGCGGCCACAACCCGGTGACGGCCAGGTACGCGCCCGGGCTCGTGCACACCGCTCACGACATCGACATCGAGGGCGGCATCGTCGTACTGTCCGCCAACGTCCTCTTCCCGCTGGGTTGCGTGCTGCTCGCCCTGCTGCTGAACCGCCGCGGGCGGCGATGGACCGGCCTGCTCCTGGGCTTCGGCGGCGTGGTGTACGGCATCGGGGGCACCGTGGCGCTTTTCGGCTTCGGGCCACACTCGATGATCACATCGATCTTCGAGATCGTTGGCGCCGCACCGCTCGCGCTCGGATACGTCCTGCTCGGCCGCGCCGCCGCACAGCTACAGCCGCTGTCCGCCTGAGGCTACGGCGGGGACCATCGCGCCGGGTGGCGTGAAGGCCGCGACCAGCGTGGCCGTGATCAGCCCCGAGGCCTGATCGACCTTCACCCGGCCGGCGGCGGCGTCCTCGGCCGCGGCGTGGATGAGGCTGAAGACGGTGGTGAGCATCCATCGCTTCGGCAGGTCGGTGCGGAGCGCTCCGGTGCGCTGCCCTCGTTCGATCAGTGTCTGGATGCGGCGCAGGATGCGGTCGTGCACGCTACGGATGCGTTCGGCGGGCAGCTCACGGGTGGCGGCTAGCAAAATGTTGCGGAACTGGTCGACGATCTGCCATGACGAGGCCACCAGGCGGGTGAGCGCTTCCACCGGGTCACCCGTCGTGTCGGTGCCGTCGAGAATCTGGTCGGCCCGCTCGACCGTGCGCACCAGAGCGGCGTCGACGAGGTCGGCGCGGGTCTTGAAATGACTGTAGAGCGTGACCCGCCCGACGCCCGCGGCCGCGGCGACCTCCACAACGCTCGCCTCGGGATCGCGGGCGAGGCATGCCACGGCCGCGCCGAGGATCGCCTCCACGCTGCGGCGGGCGTCCGCCCGCTGCGCTCGCGCGGTCACGGTGCGCGCACCGTCGGATGGCGTCGCCATTGTTTCCTTCCCCCAAACCGAGGTTCGCCATAGTTCGCACAGCCGTGTTCAGGTTACCGCACACCACGCGGGCCTTGGGCCGGCCGGCTCCGCCCGGCAGCGGGTCGCGAGTACACCACCCGACGCCGGCAACTAGTACAGTGGCGTACGGGTTAATTGGAGGGAGTCCACGATGTCGATCCGCCACGTCACGCCCCTGACCCGCAGAACAGCGACCGGTCGGGTCGCCCAGGTGTATGCCCAGTCGGCCGCCGACTTCGGCCAGCCGGCTTTCATGATGGTGTCTCCCGCACCGGACCTGCACGCCGCGGCCTGGGCTCTCCTGCGAGAGTCGGAGCTGGTGGGACGGGCACCCCGGGCCGAGAAGGAGGTCACCGCCGTCGCGGTGTCGCAGGCCAACGGGTGCCGGTTCTGCGTCGACGCGCACACGATCCTGGTCCACGCCACCGGCGAGCATCAGCTCGCGGAGGACCTCCTGCACGATCGGCCCCTCACCGAACCCAGGTTCGCGAGGATCGCCGCCTGGGCTAAGGCCACCCGAACCCCCGGTGCGGCGGAGTCGCGGTCGGCGCCATTCCCGACGGAGGTCGCCGCGGAGTTCATCGGCACCGCCCTGTCGACCCACTTCATCAACCGCATGTTCTCCACCCTCACCGACGAACGACTGATCCCGGGCAACCTGCAACGGTCCCACTCGGTGCGCCGGATGGGAGGCATCACCTACGCGCGCACGGTTCGCCGCGAACTGGCGCCCGGCGAAAGTCTGGAGTTGCTGACCGGGATCCCGCGAGGGCTGACCCCCGACTGGGCGGCCGGCACGCCCATCGGCGAGGCGTTCGCCACGCTGCGCGGTGCCGCGGCCGCCGGCGCGGCGTTGTTGAGCGCGCCAGGCCGCGACCTCCTGGCCGCCACGGTCGCGGACTGGGACGGCGGCCATCCGTCCGCCGCCTGGCTCGACCAGCGACTGGCCGGCCTTTCCCCGGGCGACCGGCCGGCGGCCGGACTCGCACTGCTCGCGGCGCTGGCGCCACACGAACTCACCGACGCGCGGGTGGAGCGGTGGCGTGCCACCGGCTCGACAACCGACGCCGACCTGGTGCTCCTGCTGGGCTTCGGCGCCATCACCGCGGTGGAACGGATCGAGAGCGCGATCGCCGGCGCGCGTTGACTCCTCAGTGGCATGATGCGTCCCGGGTTGCGCCAGTTCGTCACCCAGCCCGGGGCGCCTCCTCCACGTGGGCGTCCACCATCGCGAGCAATGCCTTCATCGCGGAGCTGATCCGGCGTTGCTCCGCCGTCGCCACGTGCAGTGACCACTCCAGCGACTGGTCGGTGACCGGTAGCGCCTTGCATCGCGGGCTTCGGGGCACCGCTCGGGTCGGCAGGATCGTCACGCCGAGTCCGGCGCTGGCGAAGTTCGCTGCCACGGCCACGTCGGCGACCTCCATGGCGATGTTGCGTTCCAGCCCGGCCGCGCCGAACGCCCGATCGTTGGCCGCGCGGTTGGCGTAGCCGAGCGGATAGTCGATGAACTCCTCGTCGGCCACGTCGGCCAGCGTCACGGAGCGGTGCCGGGCCAATGGGTGGCTCGCGGGTACGACCAGCACCTGCGGGATGCGCAGCAGCTCACGGGTCCGCAGGTGCGGGAAGGGGCGACCGCTCACGCCGAGGAACGCGATGTCGATCTCGCCGTCGACCAGCGATCGGGCCAGCCCGGCCGATCCCTCCCAGGTCGCGGCCCGCAGCCGCAGGTTGACCCGCGGATGGGTGGCACGGAACCCGGCCAGCAGCCCCGCGAAATCGATCCCACCGACCCCGGTGAGGCAGCCGACCACGAGAGTGCCGCGCAGTTCCTTGCCCACCTCGTGGACCGCGTCCCGGGCCGCCTGCGCGGCGTCGAGCGTCGCCCGGGCCTGCGGCAGGAGCGCCTCCCCGGCATCCGTCAGCGCGACCCGTTGGGCGCTGCGCTCGAACAGCACCGCCCCGAGTTCCCGCTCCAGCGCGGAGATCGCCGCCGACACGGCCGACTGGACGACGTGCAGCCGGCTGGCCGCGCGGGTGAAGCTGCGCTCCGCCGCGACGGCGACAAAATACTCCAAATGCCTGAGTTCCACGCCGCCAAGGATCACATACTGCGATGAACGTGAGCCCCGGACCCGGCGGCGGGGCCGCTCGCCGTCACTCTCCTGTGGGAACGGCGTGCCGGCGGCCCCGGCCGTACGAGTCGGCGCCTGCTCAGCCCTGAGCATGGGGCTTGAGGAGGTCCTGCAGCCCGATCCGGGTCAGGAACTCGGCTCGGATGCGGTCGGCGACCGCGCTCACCACGCTGGATCCATCGTCGGAGGGGTCGATGTGGGTGCGGAACGGACGCCGGCCCGCCGGCGCGTCCACCACCTCGACGATGGCCCTGGCGACCTGCGCCACGTCCGCGTCGGCGGGCTCCAACGCGGCCAGGCGCCGGGCGACCTCCGCCATCAGGTCGGGGTAGAGCTTGTCGTATTCGGCCACGATCGCCTCGTCGGCCGGGTGACCGCTGTTGGCGAAGTGGTTGGTGCCATGAGTGAAGGCACCGGGCACGATGATCGACGTTTCGATGCCGAACCGGGCCAGCTCACCGGCGTAGCTGACGGCCAGTGCGTCCATCGCCGCCTTCGCCGCGAAGTACGGCCCGAGGTACGGTGGCGTTCCGCCACGGGTGCTGGAACTGCCCACCCAGACCAGCAGACCTTCCCCGCGCTCGCGCAGGTGGGGCAGGGCCGCCCGGTTGAGGCGCTGGGTGCCGAGCACGTTGGTGTCGTAGATTCCGGCGAGCTGCTCCGGCGTGAACGCCTCGGTCGGGCCGGTGACCATGTGCCCGGCATTGTGCACGACCACGTCGACGCGGCCCTGCTCGGCGAGGATCGTCGCGATCGCGTCATCCGCCGACCGCTGCGAGGAGACGTCCAGATCGACGGTGCGCAGGTCGACGCCGTGCTCCGTGGCGTACTGCCGCGCGGCGGCCACCTGCGCGGCGTTGCGGCCGGCCGAGTCTCGCAGGCCGGCGTACACGGTGTGTCCGGCGTCGGCCAACGCGCGGGCGGTCAGCGCGCCGAAGCCACTGGACGCTCCGCTGATGACGATGATCTTGCTCATTGCGGTGTTCCTCGGGGGGTAGGGCAGGCGGGGATCAGATGGCCCCACCGTTGGCGTACAGCACCTGACCGTTGATCCAGCGGGCCGGACCGGCCAGGAAGCTGATGATCTCGGCGATGTCGGTCGGCGTACCGAGGCGCTCCATCGGCGGCTCCGCGCTGATCCGGGCGACGAGTTCCTCGCTCTTGCCCTGAAAGAACAGCTCGGTGGCGACGGGTCCCGGCGCGACGACGTTCACGGTGACGTCGCGGCCGCGCAGCTCGCGAGCCAGGATCAGGGTGATCGCCTCCACGCCGCCCTTGGTCGCGGCGTAGGCCGAGTAGCCGGGCCGGGAGAACTTCGCGATCGAGCTGGAGATATTGATGATCGCACCGCCGGAACGCACCCGGCGAACGGCCTGCTGGTTCACGACGAAGGTGCCGCGCAGGTTGACCCGCAGGACCTCGTCCAGCATCGCCAGGTCGAGGTCGGCCAGCGGGCTGGTGGGCATGATGCCGGCCGCGTGCACGACCACGTCCACCCCACCGAACTCCCGCTCGGCGGTGTCGAACAGCGCCGCGACCGCGTTCTCGTCCGCGACATCGCCCCGCACGGCGATCGCCTTGCCGCCGGCGCCGGTGACCAGATCGACCGTGGCGTTCGCCTCGGTGGTGTTACCGGCGTAGTTCACGACGACCGCGTATCCGTCCGCCGCCAGCCGGACGGCGAACGCGCGGCCCATTCCGCGGGAGCCACCGGTGACGATCGCTACGCGCTGCGAGGTAGCCATGATGTTCTCCTTGCTGTGGTTGTCTTCGTTCGCGCGAGGCAAGCTTGACCCCGGCGCGGCATCAAATCCAACGAATCATTCCGATGATCATCATCAGCATTACTGATGGTTGGAGATGGCGTTCAAACCTCGCGGTCGGAACCGCCACCCGCGCCGGGTCGGTTGGCTCGTGCCGCCTCGCCCACCACCGCGGCCCCGCTCTTGGTCACGGCCTTGTGCCAGGGCACCACCCCATCGATCTCCACTTGCAGGGAGAAGCTGAGGAACGTCCTGATCACGACAATGAGACCGAGCACAGCCACGTTCCGCAGGCTCGGCGAGACCGCCACCGTACGGATCAGATCGGCCGCCACAAAGAACTCCAGCCCCAGCAGCAGCACAGCACCGAACAGCTGGCGCAGCGCTCGGTAGGCCTCGTGGCCACCGGTGACCCGCCACATCCGCCCCGCCAGCACCATTGACCACACCAGACCCAGAACGAGCACGGCGGCGCCGATCGCGTCGAACCCCTGTGCCGCCCGCCTGATCAGGTCCAGAAAGGTCAACGGCACCTCCTCGCGCCAATCGCTGTGTCCCCGGGGTGGATCGATCCCCTCCGGCAACGAGTTCCCGATCGACGTCGGAGTATCCCTCGCCCGCCGCCGCCCCGGGCAATTCGCGCGCCACCCGCTCGGACGTGGCCGCCAGCTCGCATCAGGCGCAACTCCGACCGCTCTGGTATCCGGCGGCCTGCAACGCGAACAACTCGGCGTACCGGCCGGCCGTGGTCATGAGTTCGTCGTGCGTGCCGGACTCGATGAGCGCGCCGTTGTGCAAGACGAAGATTCGGTCGGCGTGCCGGACGTTGGCCAGCCGATGGGTGATCAGTATGGTGGTCGCCCTGCCCCGACGGTCCCGGATCGCCTGGAACAGTGCGTCCTCGGCGCGGGCATCCAACGCGGAGGACGGCTCATCCATGATCAGAAGATCGGCGTCCCGGAGGAACCCACGTGCGGCGGTGATCCGCTGCCATTGGCCACCGGAAAGGTCCTGCCCCTTGGCGAAGGTACGGTCCAGGAGAGTCTCGTAACCGTGCGGCAGGTCGCGGATCATCTCGTGGGCCACCGCGCGTTCGGCGGCGCGTTCGATGCGTTCCTGCTGTGGCGTGGCCTCGGCGTCACCGATGGCGATGTTGGTCGCCGCGGTGAACGGCCACTTGTGGTAGTCCTGCGTGACCACGGCGATCCGGGCTCGCAGGCCGGCGGGATCATATTCTGCGAGTTGCTGGCCGTTCCACTCGATGCTGCCGCGGCTCGGCGCGCGCAGGGCGGCGATCATCGCCGCGAGGGTTGATTTCCCGGACCCGTTCTCGCCGACGAACGCCACCGTCTGCCCCGACTGGATGGTGAGGGTGACGTCGTTGACGGCCGGCGTGTCGCGGTCGGGATAGCTCAGCCCCACCCCGCGCACCGCCAGCTCCCGCAGCGGGGCGACGGCCACCCCGCCCCCGGCGTCGGGCAGGTAGTCGACCGCGCGGGCCATGAACCCGGTGTAGTCACCGAAATGCTGCCCGTCGGTGTAGATCCGGTCAATCTGGAAGGTCACCGTACTCAGGGCACGTTGCGCCGTCTGGACCGCGATCACGCACGTCGCCGCCGCCGACAGCGGGATCTGCCCGTCCAGGAGCAGCACGCCCAGCAGGCCGTACACGACGCCGGTGGCCAGGCCCCCGATCACCGATCCGATGCTGGTCGTCGTGGTGACCCGCCGCGCCAGCGCGATCTGGATATCGGTCTCCACGCGCATCACGCGGTCGTACTGATCGAGCAGGAACTGGCGCAGCCCGTAGGAGCGCAGTTCCGGGGCGGAGACCCGTTCCGCCATCAGCTGGTGCAGGATCCACAGCCGCCGCCGGCGCACCGACCCGGCCGTGTACGTCTGGTAGCGCTGGTGACCGGCCCGCAGCGACGCCCACGCGTTGGGCACGGTCGCGACCAGCAACGCGGGCAACAGCAGCGGGTGGATCACGATGACCGCCACGGTCACCGCGAGGAGGCTGACCAGCCCCGCGAACAGATTCATCGCGCCCTGCACGAGATCGATCGCCGAATCGGTCCCCCGAGAGGCGCGCTCCATGTCATCGGCGAACGCGTCCTCGTCGAAGGCGTCCAGCCGCACCTTCGTGGTGACCTCGAACAGGCCGCGCTCGACCTCACGGCTGACCCGAGGAGCCAGGGTGTTCTGGGCGTACCCGATCGTGATACCCACACCGGCGCGGATTCCCGTCGCCACCGTGAGGACGCCGAGCGCGGGCAGCGCCGCGGTCACCCGGTGCGGCGTCGGCCCCCCGGCGAACAACTCCACCAGTACCCGCTGGGTGGCCAGCAGCCCGAACGCGGCCATCACCCCGGCCCCGACCGTTGCCACCGCGGCGACCGAGGTGCGGACCCGGTCGGCGCGCCAGCTGATCCCCAGCGCCTTGCCGACCAGGCGGGGCAGCTCGGCGAAGACGGACAGCAGGCCCGCGTCGGCGCGGGCCCGGATGCCGGTCTCCCACGACAACGCCCGCAACTCCGGCAACACCGACTCCACCGGGCTGCCCGCGGTCTGGCGAGGAACAGCACTGGCGCGGCGAGTGGTGCCGTCGGTCCCGGATACCGTCACTGGGTGCTCCTCACTACGAGAACGTTGGACAGTGGCGCCCTCTGTCCCGCGCCTGCCGCGGCGCGCGGTCGCTCACGTCCCGGAGGCTGGTCGGAACCCGCGGTGGTACCGCGTCAAAGGCCGCACGACAGCCTTATCTGATTCGCGGCTTGGAGGTTATGGCCTGGACTGGCTGATCGCCCGTAGCCGGTCGACAGGCGTCCGGGGCCGGCGGATCGTGCCGTCGTCACGCGTGGCCCGTCCTCGCGGGCTGCCGTCTCGCAGCAGGTTGGTCAACTGCACCCGGGAGCGCACCTGGAGCTTGGCGAAGACCGACCGCACGCGCAGTCTGGTCATGACCCGATCAGGACCGCGGCCGGCCGGCCGCCGGCTGCGGTTGGCCGAGGAAATCGAGGGTGGAAAGCTGCTCGACGGTCGCCTGAAGCTGGCTGACGCGCGCGCGGCCGATCCGGACGAGTTCCGCGCCGGCGCTGGTCCACCGGTCGAGGTCGGGCGACATCGGCGGGATGTCGGCGAGGATGGCGGCACTGTCCTTGAGCGTGATCCCGACCCGTTGCGCGGCGAGCGCGAGCCTGATCCGGCAGATCGCGTCGGGGTCGAACCGGCGGGCGTTGCCGCTGCTGCGGTGGCCGGTGATCACGCCGTAGCGCTCGTAGAAGCGGACCGCGTTGGGCGTCACCCCGGCGGCGTCGGCGAGTTGACCGACGGTCAGCTTCGTCATGATTCACGCCCCGATGTCGCCGCTACTCCCGCCACCTCCTCCATTGTCGGTCGGGGCCGGCCGGGTGACCGGAGCCGGACGACCAAAGCGATCGACATCACCGCGACGGCCGCGAGCCGGGTCAGGCGCTGAGCGTCCACGGCGGTGGCGGTGTCCGCGGCCGACGCCCCGAGCGCGTCTCCGCCGGTCAGCGCGACGGTCAGCCCGCTGAACAGGGTGCTGAACACCACCGTGCCGACGCCGAGCACCGCCACCAGCCCGCCGAACGACAGCACGATCCCGGCACGCAGTTCCGGCCCGGTCAGCCTGGTCACGGCCGCCCCGGTCACGGCCGGCCGACCAGGTCGACGGCCCGCGCCGAGCGCAACGCGCGCGCCCAGGTAGCCAGCTCGTTCATCATCGCGTGCAGCGCCTCCACGGTGCCGGGCGGTGGGTTGAACCGGCCCGTGGTGTCGAGGTGGTTCCACGCCATCGCCAGCAGGACCGACTCCCGTACGGTGGCGGCCCGCAGCTCCGGGAACACCGCCCGAAGCTGCTCGACGGCCCTGATCCCACCGGAACTCCCGTACGCGACGAACCCGACCGGCTTGTACGCCCACTCGATGAGGTGCCAGTCGATCATGTTCTTCACCGACGCCGGGAAGCTGTGGTTGTACTCCGGGGTGAGCAGCACGAATCCGTCGGCCGCCGCGAGCCGGCCGGCGATCGGCGATGGGGCCGCCCCCCGCGCCCGCAGTTCGCGCATCGGGAGCGAGACCGAGGCCAGATCGATCATGTCGATGTCGGCCCAGTCCAACGCGGCGAGCTCGCGCTCCAGCCACCCGGCGAGCGGATCGGCCAGGCGCGGCGTGCGTACGCTGCCGATCACCACGGCGATCCTGAGCCGGTCACAGAGGTTGTTAGCTGTCATGCCACCGACGCTAGAAGTTCGCCTATAGGTGAACTCAAGTGCGACGCGGCAGAAGTACCGCTAGCTCCATCGGACAGAATTACACATGTGGCAACATTTCCATACATGATTTCTTGACAGACACCGGCGGTCGCCTCACGATCGATCGAAACCGCGCAGGTTCCCGCACTCTCCAACACAGAGGAGAACGATGCTCCCCGGACTATCTCGTGCCCGGCGTGGTCTCGTCGCGCTCATCGCGACAACCCTGGTCGCCATCGGCCTGACCGCCGGCACCGCCACAGCGAGCAACCCCAGCGACTCCCCTCCCGTCTCGCCGACCACGCACACCGTCACCTACGACAAGTACTCGATGATGATCGACGGTAAGCGCACCTACATCTGGTCCGGCGAATTCCACTACTGGCGGCTGCCCAGCCCGTCCCTCTGGCTCGACGTGCTGCAGAAGATGAAGGCCGAGGGCTACAACGCGGTCTCCATCTACTTCGACTGGGCCTACCATTCCCCGGCACCCGGCGTGTACGACTTCACCGGCGTGCGCGACATGGACCTGCTGCTCGACGACGCGCAGAAGGCCGGCCTGTACGTCATCGCCCGGCCGGGGCCGTACATCAACGCGGAGACCAGCGGCGGCGGCTTCCCCGGCTGGTTGACCACCCAGGCCGGACGGGCCCGCAGCGACGCCCCGGACTACCTGGCCGCCGCCGAGGACTGGCTGCACCACATCGATCCGATCCTCGCCCGGCACCAGCTGACCAACGGTACCGGCACGGTCGTCCTCGACCAGTTGGAAAATGAGCTGGCCTCCACCGGCACGTCCCAGCGCAACTACATGCAGGCCCTCGCCAACCAGGTGCACGCGGACGGCATCACGGTCCCGCTGTTCAGCAACGACAAGGGGCGCAACGGCGACTGGGTGCCACCCAGCTCGACGGTGCCGGGCACCGTACCCGGCCCGACCGACCTGTACGCGTTCGACACCTACCCCGGCGGCACCTGCCACACCGACGGTACGGTCGGCGCCCCGAGCGCCGCACCCGACCTGGGCCTCTACGGCCCCGGAGGCGCGGGCGGCGGGGCGTCGGCGTCGCCGGCCACGCCCGGGTTCACCGCCGAGTTCGGCGGTGGCTGGTTCGACTACTGGGGCAGCGTCGGCACCTACCCGTGCACCGCGCAGCGCCAGGGCTCCGGGTACGAGCGGGTGTTCTACGCGACGAACATCGCCAATGGCCTGACCATGGACAACTTCTACATGACCTTCGGCGGTACCTCCTGGGGTTGGCTGCCGGCACCGGTCGTGTACACCTCCTACGACTACGGCGCCGCGTTCGACGAAGGCCGCCAGATCCGGCCGAAGGCCACCACGATGAAGGAACTGGGCCTGTTCCTGCAGAGCGTCAACCCGATCGCCGAGGTGGACAAGGGCGCCGTGGTGACCCCGTCCAGCAGCCGGATCCGGGTGTACCACGACGTCAACCCGGACACCGGCACCCACTTCTACATCGCCACGCACAACCCGTCGAGCGCCACCAGCAACGACGCCTTCACCTTCACCGCCACGACGGCCGACGGCACATACCAGATCCCGGCGGCCGGCACGCTGCGCGTCAACGGGCAGGATTCGAAGATCCTGGTCGCCGACTACGACCTGGACCGCCAGCACCTGGTCTACTCGACCTCGCAGATCATGACCCACTTCTCCTCCGGCGACCAGGACATCGCGCTGCTCTACGACCCGGCCGGCGAGGACGGCGAGACCGTCCTGCGCTACGCCAGCCAGCCGACCGTCACGGTGCTCTCCGGCAGCGCGCAGTCGGTGTTCGATCCGGCAACCGGCGACCTGCGCCTGGACTACGTCCACTCCGGACTGACCGAGGTGCGCATCAGCGGCGGCGGTCGCGCCCCGCTGACCCTGCTGCTGGCCGACCAGGGCACCGCCGACACCTTCTGGCGCCCCGACACCGGCGGCCAGCCGGTACTGGTACGCGGACCGGAGCTGGTGCGCACCGCGTCGTTCGGCACGCACACGCTCAACCTCACCGGTGACACCGCCCAGCCCGCCGACCTGGAAGTCTGGGGCGCCGGCGACGCCACCATCACCTGGAACGGCACCGACATCCCGACCAGCCAGACCCAGGCCGGCAGTGCCCTGGCCAGCACGCGACTGCCCGGGGCGACCCCGGTGACGCTGCCCGACCTGTCCTCGGCCACCTGGCGTACCTCGGTCGAGTCGCCGGAGTCCGAGCCGTCCTTCGACGACTCGACGTGGGCGCTCGCGAACAAGACCACGACCAACAGCACCACCAAGCCGCCCGCCGGGCAGCCGGTGCTCACCGCCGACGACTACGGATTCCACCAGGGTGACGTCTGGTACCGCGGCACCTACTCCGGCGACGGCACGGCGAGTACCATCGCCATGCGCTACGGCGGTGGCGGTGCCGGCATGCTGCAGGCCTGGCTGGACGGCGTCTATCTGGGCCAGGACGTGCTCGCCACCAACCTGTCCTCACCGCCGACCACCGGAACCGTCACCCTCACCATCCCCGCCAGCCTCCGCGGCACCGGCAAGCATGAACTGTCGGTGATGGTCCGCGACGACGGACACAACGAGGATGGCGGCGTCAACGACGCGCAGCGGGAAGGCCGGGGCCTGATCTCCGCGACCTTCGCGGGCGCGACCGGCGGCGCCGACGCGGTACCGGTCGCCTGGAAGATCCAGGGCAACCAGGGCGGTGAGAACATCGTCGACACCGCCCGCGGCAGCGAGAACATCGGCGGGCTGTCGGGCGAGCGCGACGGCTGGTACCTGCCCGGGTATCCGGACAACACCTGGTCGACGGCGACGCTGCCGGCGGCGTCGGCGGCACCCGGGACCACCTGGTACCGCACCGCCTTCCCGCTCAACGTGCCGAAGGACGACGACGCGTCGATCGGCATCACCATCGGCGACCCGTCCGTGCTCCGCTCCGGCGGAAACTACCGGGCGCTGATCTACGTCAACGGATGGAACATGGGCCAGTACATCGCCAACGTCGGGCCACAGCACACGTTCGTGGTGCCCAACGGGATCCTCGACCCGCACGGCAACAACACGCTGGCGATAGCGGTCACCAGCGACGGCGGCGCCGGCAACGGGCTGGAGAAGGTCTCCCTGACCAACCTCGGCACGGTCCGCGGCGGCGTCCCGGTCACCATGAACACCGCGCCGGCCTGGTCGGCGCAGGTCTACGGCACCCCGGCCAGGGCGGGGAAGGTCACCGTCGACAGCGTGAGCACCGACGCCGGCAACCCGGCCCGCTCCGGCGACACGATCCACGTCAACGCGGTCGTCACCAACCACGGCACCGCCCCGGTGACCCGCCTGGCGGCGACGCTGGACGCCCCGGCGGGGTGGACGGTCACCGGCGGTGACCTGAAGTCGACCATGCTCGCCGGCGGGGCGTCGACGACCGTCGGGTGGACGGTCGCCGTGGCGTCCGACGCGGGCACCGCGACCGATCAGCTCGCCGCGATGCTGACCTACACGGGGCCGGGCGGCAGCATGCGCACCGGTGCCACCGCGCGGGTCGACGTGCGCTCGCGCGGCGACCAGTACATCAGCGACCTGCCGTGGGTCTCCTCGACCGACGGGTTCGGTCCGGTCGAGCGGGACCAGAGCATCGGCGGCAGCGGCTCCGGCGACGGCGGGGCGCTCACCCTGCGCGGTACGGTGTACCCGAAGGGGCTGGGCACCAACTCGGTCAGCCAGGTGGTGCTCGACGTCCCCGCCGGGTGCACGTCGTTCACCTCCGATGTCGGCATCGACGACGCGGCGGCCGGCCGCGGCACCGTCACGTTCGCCGTGCTGGCCGACGGCGCCGTGGTGGCCAGCACCGGCACGCTGACCGGTGGTTCCCCGGTGGTACACCTGACCGCCGACGTCACCGGCGCGTCGGTGCTGACCCTGCAGGTCGGCGACGCCGGCGACGGAAACGGCCATGACAACGCCGACTGGGCCGACGCACAACTGCACTGCGCCGGCTGACCGTCCAGATTGAACAACGGTGAAGGGCCTGTACCCGTCATTTCGACGGGTACAGGCCCTTCACGCGAATGTCGCCCGTAGCCTCAGTTCGTGGGGTACTGGTAGTAGGCGCCGTACAGGTCGACGAGCAGGTCGACGGTTGCCCCACCGCCGTTGTAGAGGTCGATGGCTCCGTCGGCACCGACGGGGATGACGGCCATGTTCGCCACCGTCGTTCCGCCGGCGAAGTCCACACTGGACGCGGTCGGGCGCACCGAGCCATCCGGGTACGCGGTGATGTAGCCGGTCGAGGAGGGGTTGGTCGCGGTCAGGTTGATTTCGACCGCGGAGATGGGCGCGCTCGGCCGGTGGTGAAGAGGTCGTCGTGGCGCTGCACGGAGACGTGTATCTGGAGGTCGGACCGGGCAATCTGAAGGAAGAGCGGATGGTGAGCGTGCGAGATTCCATCGACGTTTTCACTTTCGGCGACGCCTTACGTGATGTAGGGTCACCAAGAGTGGAAGCGCGCTGACACTCAGCTAAACGAAGCGATAGTCGGTCGTCGCCGCGATGAGGCTGTCTTGGGAGGGGCGGCCCGCCGGACCGGTGCGACAGGTTTGACGTCGTCCCCGACCGAGCACCTGCGTTGACCGACCACTGCCGTATCTGTGGCGTCACGGGGCCGCCCTGCCGCGCCGCCAGCACCATGCCGACCATGACGACGGTTCCTGCGACCACGACGATTCCTGCGACGGCCATGTCGCGCGACCGGTGTCACGCGACGCCGATGGAGTCGACGCGCCGAAACGGCATTGGCAGCCGGCCATGGGTTCTGCCGGCCGAAAAGCCCGGCGCAAGCCGATCAGCCCATTGTGGACAAGTGACCGAACGCCGCCCACCCGGTGACGGCGGCCACGCGACCACCTTGACGGAATAGGGGAATCAACCCAAGGACGGCGTCCACGCCGGTGTGGGCGGCCACCTGAGGGCCATGCGGCCTCGTGGCGCCTTCCGGCGCGTACAGCCACGCGGTTTTTCAGGAGGGTCTCGCCACATGAAATCGCGCCGTAGATCCCGCCAGAAGTGGTGGATGGTGACGGTCGGCTGCGTCGCGGCCGCACTCCCGTTGTGTCTGAGCGCCAGCGGGGTGGCGTCGGCCGGCGGCACGCGGCCCCCGCGTCCGCCGACACCCACCATCAACGCCGACTACCTGTACAACGAGCTGTACACGATGTCGAAGGCATTCAGCTACCGAATCTCGGGTGCCGACGGCGACCCGAAAAACGCCGACGACGTGTTCAACCTGCCGCCGACCGTCAACGGCTGGCAGGAGCTGTTCGCGTACTGGAAAGCGAACCTCACCAACACGCGGGTCAACACGTCGCTCGCGAGCTTCGCGACGGTGACGGACCACTACTTCCGCCGCACCGGCGGCTACCGCTTTGACTCCGACGACGCCGAGGTGACGATCCCCGGCGCCACCTGTGCGGGCCAACGGGTGCTGCTGGCCGCGCACCCGGATGAGACCCCGGTGCCCAACGACATCGTCGGCGAGATCAATTCGGGTACGACCAGCGGCACTACCGGCTTCGGCGCGGCGCGCCGGGAAATCACCGACAGTAACCTGGGCAACGAGGGGGCCTACGACGGGCTGTCCGGCGTCGCGCTGACCATGGCCGAGTACAACGCGCTGCTCGACTGGTACCACGCGAACGGCACGTACCCGAAGCGCACCCTCAAGGTCACGCTGCTCGACGCGTCGCGAGGAAAGACGGGCGACGGATTATTCGGCCGCGAGGGCTCCGCCTACTACGCCGATAACTTGATCCCGTCCGGGCCCCAGGGCCAGTACGTTCTGTTCGCCAACATGGACTCGCTCGGCCTGGACTACCCCGCTTACCACCTCGGCACCGAGTTTTTCTGGAACAACATCACGGGGGGAGGTGTGGGTCCGTGGTCTACCTTTGTCAAGGCCACACCGACCGCGCCGAACTCGGCCTACCCGAACAAGGGGTCCGGCTCGCCCGGCGCGAATATTACGGCCAACGCACCGGCGATCGGCCAGCTTCGCACCGATCTGCAAGCCGCGATTCAGGAGGGCTTCCAGCAGCAGGGCACGAAGTACAACTTCTCCGTACCGCTGGAAAATCCGTTGCGCTACAACCAAAACGGTCAGGCGCCGAACCCGTACAGCGGAGTGGCACCGGTCAAGCCCGCGTATTCGGCCGCCGACCAGGCGCAGTACTCGCCGGTACGCGATGACGCCGACGGGCTCGAGGATGAGCAGGCCTTCTTCGACAAGGGAATCCCGGGCTTCACGGTCTCCGGCGTGAAGAACTCCAACAGCGACGAAAACCCTTACGGAGCCTCGGTCAGCAGCACCACCAAGGCAACCCCGATCATCGGGTACGCGGGTAACCAGACCACATTCCAGCTGGGCAACAGCACCCCGCAGCCCGGCATGACAACCACCGTGGCACCGGCGGCGGCGGGCGATACCACCGTGAAGGTCGCGGATGTCACCAATCTCGCCGCAGGCGAACCCATCTTCATTGGGTCCGGCGCTGACATCGAGTACGGGCAGATCCAGTCGGTCGGTACCGCCGGGACGACCGGCACCGGCGTCACGCTCACGGCGCCGCTGAGCGGTGCGCACCCGTCGGGGGTCGCGTTCAACGTGAACGAGAACCAGCCGGTCGGCTACCTGTCCGACTCCATCGAGCACCTGAACTACTTCGCCGGTGGGGCGCCGCACGGCCTGACGCCGCAGCAGCCGACCGAGGAGCTGAAGCGGGCGCTCGAACTGCCCGCGCAGTGGACGAGCCTGTTACTCACGGGCGACGACTACCTCGGCACCACCGCCCAGCCGGACAAGCCGGTGGCCTACTTCGAAACCACACCCGCCAAGCCTGACTCCACCCTGACCGTCACCTTCGACGCCGGATTCTCCCGCGACGCCAAGGGAAGCAGTCACGGGCTGAAGTACTACTGGGACTTTGGCGACGGCACGCACGCCGTCGGCGAGCGGGTCACCCACACCTACCACAGTGCCGTCCACGCCGACGTCAAGCTGGCCGTCGGCAAGGGCAACAACTGGGGGCTGTACCGGCAGGCGGTCGCGGTCGGCAACCCGGCCGGGGCCGCGCCATCCACGAGCCCCTGCGGCACGTTCTCGCCATCCGAATCGGCCCACCTCATTTCGGCCGCGAACAAGGGTAGGTACCAGCGATGATCGCCCTCTCGAGAAGGATGAGGAAGGTGCGGCGCTGGTCGGCCGTCGGGGCCGTCGCCTCACTCGTCGCGTTCACCGGGGCCAGCGCCGCCGGCCAGGCATTCGCCAACAAGCCGGCGGGCGCCCCGCGCCCGGTCATCGACACGAACTTTCTCTACAGCGAGCTGTACCGCCTCGCCACCGACTACATCTTCCGTAGCGCCGGCGCGGACGGTCCGCTGGCCGACCCGAGCGATCCGAACAACCTGCCGGCCAACTACAACGGAGCGCAGGAGTTCTACCAGTGGTTCGGGTCGGAGTTGACCAACTCCGACGCCGCGCACATGGGGCCGTTGGGCAAGTACATGACGGCGAAAAACCACATCTACCCGACTCGGGTCTGGCAGCTCGACGACGAAAGCGTCACGATACCCGGCCAGTCCTGCGCGGGTCAGGTCGCGCTCATCGCCGGACACAACGACAGCACGCCCACCTCGACCAGCGTCGCCAACGGGGCGGCCAGCGGCAGCCCCACGCCGATGAGCTCGATGCGCAGCGGCAACTGGGGCAACGGGTCCATGTACGACGCCGGTTCGGGCGAGGCGATGGGAATGGCCGAGTTCCAGGCGCTGCTGCGCTGGTACCAGGCCAACGGCACGTACCCGAAGCGGACCATCAAGATAGGCCTGTTCGACAATGAGGAGGGCGGCCTCGTCGGCTCCGGGTACTACTCCCAGACCAACGTCACGACGCTGGCCGCGCCCGCGGCGGCGGGCGACACCAACGTGAAGGTCACCGCCCGTACCGGGGTCGGGCTCGCGGTTGGCGAACAGATGCTCGTCGACCCGTTCGGCGGCCCGCAGACGGTCACCATCACCGCCGTGGGCACCGCTGGGGCCACCGGTACTGGCATCACCTTCGCGCCGGCACTGAGCGCCGCTCACGTCGCCGGCGCTCCGGTCTCGGCCGGCATCGCCGATGTCGGTGGGCTGATCCCGGACGGCCCGCAGGGGCAGTACGTGATGGTCGCGAACATGGACCAGAACGGCCTGGAGTACCCCGCCCGTCACTTCGGCACCGACCACTACCTGAACGACATAGTCGGCGGCGGCGTCGGGCCCTGGTATACGAACATCAACGCCGTCCCGCTGTACACCACGCCGAACAACCTGTACGACGCCACGGCGATCCAGCGCATCCAGCACAACCTCACCGCGGCGCAGGCATTTCGCACGGCGACCGCCAACGCGGTCAGCGAGGCGTTCCAGGTGCTGGGGCAGAAGTACGGGTTCAGCATGCCGCTGGAAAACCCGCTGCGGCTGGACCAGGTCGGCTCCACGCCGGTCAACCCCGGACCGCAGTCCGTACCCGCGTACCTGCCCACCGACATCGCGAAGTACTCACCGGTCGTGGACGACAACACAGGCCGCACCGACCAGGTGTCGTTCATCCGTGACTGGGGCATCCCCGGGTACGGCATCATCGGCGCCTACGACACGAGCACCAACCCTCAGGTCGGCGGTAACGAGAACCCGTACCCGGCCTCGTACGCGAGCAAGCCGACCCTCAGCCAGTACACGCTCTACGACACCAACGACGACACCCCCGAGCACCTGAACTATTTCGCGTCCGGCACGACGCACGGGCCGGGCGGCCCGTCGTCTCCGTCGGAGGGCCTCAAGCGGGCGTTGGAGCTACCGGCGACGTGGACGTCGTACGTGGTCGCCGGCGACGCGTACGCCGGCTCGGAACCCAAGAGCAGCAGCCCGGTCGCCTATTTCGAGACCTTACCGGCCAAGCCGTACCTCACCTCCACGGTCACCTTCGACGGATCGTTTTCCCGCAACGGGGGCGGGCAGACCAAGGGACTGACCTATTACTGGGACTTCGGCGATGGCACGACCATGGCCACGACTGCGCCCACGGTCACCCACGTGTTCCCGTCCGACCCGAAATGGTACGACGTGAAGCTCGCGGTGAAGTCCGCCAACAAGTGGGACTTCTACCGGCAGGCCCTGGCCGTTCACTTCGTCCCCGCCCACTACCCGGACGCCCCGCTCGCCAACGAGCCGGCACCACCGGCGACCGACGCGTGCGGCACGCTGACCTCCGCCGAGCAGTCGTCGATCACCAAGCGGGCCCAGCAGTTGATGGGTCAGCTCAGCGACACGAGAACGACGGTGGTTTCCAGGCAACGCTGAGGAGAACTGTCGTGAGGAAAGGCACCATCGCGCCCGGGCCGGCCGGCCCGGGCGCGTGGCCGGCCCTTCTGGCGGGCGTGGCCGTAGCCGTACTGTTGGCAGCCGGCTGCGGCCAGCAAGCCGCCCCGTCCGCCGCCGCCCCGTCCGCCGCCGGCCCGTCCGCCGCCGGCCCGGCCGCCGCCGCCCCGTCCGCCGCCGGCCCGTCGAGCCCGGCCGCCGCGCTCTCTACCGGGCCTTCCGCCGCGCCCTCCCCCGCACCTTCGGCAAGTCTCTCGATGTCGCCGGCCGATCGCACCGCCTGCGGCGAGATGCTCGGGCGGCTCACGCAGGTGACGCAGACCATCAGTGCCGGCTCCGAACTGCTCACCAACTCGCTGGACAAGCAGCAGCTGAGCCAGCGGATCGCGGACCAGACCACGCTGCTGCGCCAGGCCGCTGACCTGATGGCGCAGGGCTTGGTGCCACCGCGGTTGGCGGCGGCCGATCGCGACCTGGTCGCCGCGCTGCATGCGTTCGCCGACGACTTCAATCGGGCGGCCAGCGCGGCGAACCAGGGTGACCTGTCCGCGGCCGCTGGCGCGATGAACGACGAGGCGACCGTGCAACGCATCGTCGACGCGTCCGACACGATCGAGGAGACCTGCGCATGAGGATCGGAATGCTGCTCGGTGCGCTGGTACTCGCCGCGGCCGGGTGCTCGTCCACCCCCCACGATCCGGCTGGCGCGGCGCGGATCGTACCGTGGGATGGCGCCATACCGGCCCAGCTGCGGGTGGCGGCGACCGCACCGGCGCCACGATGCCAGGCATCGCAGCTGAGGGTGGTCGGCGACGGGTTCAACTTCTCCGCCGCCCTGTCCGGCGGCACGGGTGAGGCGACGGTACGCAACGCCGGCACGCGGGCCTGCCAGTTGACCGGGCGGCCCGACGTGCGGATCGTCGGCGCCGTCCCGGCGCCCCCGCAGCGGCAGGATCCGCTGCCGGCGCAGCCCCCGGCGTTCCCCACCGTCGCGCCGCCCGACACCGCGCTCGTCGCACTCCCACCAGGCGCGGCGGCGACACTGGACGTCGACTGGCGCAACTGGTGCGTCCCCCGGGCATCCGGGAAACCGGTGCCGCCACGGGCCATCCGGCTGACCCTGCCGGACGGCGCCGGCAGGCTCGAGGTCGGCTACAACGCACTACCGGGGTGCGACACACCCGGGGCCGCGAGCACCATCGGCGTGCATCCGTTCGAACCCGCCCCGTTGGCCAGCACGCCACCGTGGACCTCGACCGCGCTGCGGGCAGCGATTGCGCCGTTGCCCGGTGCCAAACAACTGCGCGGCGCGCGCGGCGACACGGTGCGCTTCGCGGTCGAGCTGCGCAATCCATCAGCCGCGCCGATCTCGTTCGACCGCTGCCCGCTCATCGTCGAGATACTCGCCCCGGCCGGCCATCCGGAGGTCCACCAACTCAATTGCCGGGCCGCGACGCGGCTACCGGCCAAAGGCTCTGTGCGGTTCGAGATGCGGATCCAGGTTCCACCGGACGCTCCGGCGGGCAGCAACGGGCTGTTCTGGGAGCTCGACCCGACCGGAGCACAGGCTCCGGAAACGGTGTCGCGCATCATGGTGACCGGCCGCGCCGCGCCCTAGCAGTACCGTCATCACTCGTTGGAACCTCTCACCGTGGCGGCAACGAACGACGCCGGGGTGCCGTCTCCGGTCGGGTAACGTTGACCCTCTACATCGGACGACCACAATGGAACGTGCCCGGGAGTCCCGCCGAAAGCCGGCGTGCGAGTGTCTGATCGCCATCGATGCCTCTCCGACTTTCGAACGAAGACGTGGCTGAGTGGCGCCGGTTAGCATCGTGAGGCATTCATCAGGCGAAGGTTGTGCCTAATCACATCGGAGAGGTGTGCTGATGAAGCTTTCGGCCTTGATCACGGTATCGCTCCTGGCGATGCCGAGCGTGGTCCTGGCGTCATCCCAGGTTGTCGCGGCGCAGCCGTCGCCGCAGCAGCGCGACGTGCTTTCGGCAGCGACCGGGCCCGCACCGCGGGCCGCCGCGCAGGACTCGTCCACGGTGCCGTGGCAGACACTCGCCCAACCGGCCCCATTCCACCCCGACACCGCCCTGCTGCTGACCGACGGCACGGTCATGGCTCAGGACTACGCCACCGCGAACTGGTGGAAGCTGACACCCGATGCGTCCGGCGAATATGGCACCGGTACGTGGACGCAGCTGCCGCCGATGCCGAATGGCTACGCGCCGTACGATTACTGCTCGGCGGTACTCGCCGACGGTCGCGTGATCGTCGAGGGCGGCGAGTACACCTACGTCAACGGCGTCGCCTCCACGTCCGAGACCAACCAGGGCGCCATTTACGACCCGGTGGCCAACACGTGGCAGGTACTCGATCCCCCACCCGGCTGGACGAGGATCGGCGACGCGTCCTGTCTGGTACTGCCGGACGGCAAGTTCCTGCTCGCCCGCAACTTCAACTCCACTCCCGCGGGCCAGGTCGCGATGCTGGATCCGGCCACCCTCGCGTGGACCGTGATGTCGCCGCCCGGAAAGGCGGACGGCAACAGCGAGGAGAACTGGACCCTGCTTCCCGACGGCACGGTGCTCGCGGTCGACGTGCACGCCGCCCCCGGCGCCGAGCGGTTCATCCCGCCGTGGCTGGACGGCTCATCCGACGGTGAGTGGATCAGCGCCGGTCAGGTGCCGAGCGTGCTCGCCGGGCACGGTGACCCGGGCCCGCAGGTGCTACGCCCCGACGGTACTGTCTTCGCAGTCGGAGACAACGGGTTCAACGCGGTCTACACACCACCGTCGACGCTTTTCGCCACTGGCAGCTGGTCGTCGGCGCCATCGTTCCCGACCGTCGCCGGCGAAGGGCAGTTGGGCACCTGCGACGGCCCGGCGATGCTTCTGCCCAACGGCAACGTGCTCGTCGGCGCCAGCCCCGGCTGTTACAACCTCGACGATCACTTCTTCGAGTTCGACGGCACGGACCTCACCGAGGTCGAACAGCCAGCGTTCGCGTCCCGGATCAGCTCCTTCTGGGCGCGCCTGCTCATGCTGCCGACCGGCGAGGTGCTGGTGACGTACGACAACCGGAGCGCCTACGTCTACCGCCCGACCGGCGGCCCCGACCCCTCGTGGGCACCGCACATCACCGCGTGTCCGGGCCCGATCGTGACGGCAGGCAAGACGTACGTCGTCGCCGGACGCCAGCTCAACGGCCTGTCGCAGGCGGAAAGCTACGGGGACGACGAGGCGGCCGCGTCGAACTACCCTCTCGTCCGGATCACCAATCACGCGACCGGTCACGTGATCTACGCGCGTACCCACGATCACAGCTCGATGGGCGTGGCAACGGGCGATGAGATCGTTTCCACAAATGTCGATATCCCCGCGCTCGAACGAGGCGCCGATGACCTACAAGTCGTAACGAACGGCATCGCCTCCAACCGGTGCGTCGTCAACCAACCGCGCGCGGATGCCCCGTAGTTCACGTTCCGCGACGTGAACGCGGGCACCGTTGGTGGTGTGGTGCCGGAACATCCGGCACCACACCATCGGGCTGTTCCGTCGGCGCCCGGCCGCCCGGCCGCCCGGCGGCCCGCGGGCCTCCGGTGGGCACGGGTGGCGCCAATTCCGGCTCTGGCGTTTTCCGGCATAATTCGACAAGGATGGATGCCGTTGTCGGGGCCGACCAACGGGGAGTGCGATGACGTCCGTCACGGAAAACCACGCCCAGGAGCTGCCGCCACTGCCGCTGCCCGATGAGCGGCGGTGCCCGTTCGGGCCGCCGCCGGAGTATGAGCGGCTGCGGGCCGATCACCCCGCGATCCGGGTGTCGTGCCCGACCGGGGTCGACGCGTGGCTGGTCAGCCGGTACGCCGACGTGCGGGAGGTGCTCGGCGACCCGCGGCGGTTCGGCAACCGGCCCGGGACCGCGGCGCACATCCTGCTGGGATTCAGCGGTGCCCAGCCGGTCGGCGAGGGCGAGTTTCCGCGCATGGACGGCGGTGAGCACCTGCGGTTCCGGCGGCACATGGCGCCGGAGATGTCCAACATGAAGCGGATCGGCCAGCTGCGCCCGCTCGTGCAGGCCATCGTGGACGACCGGCTCGACGCGGTGGCCGGGGTCGAGCCGCCGGTGGACCTCTACGCCCAGTTCGCCCGGCCGGTGACGACAGCGGTGATCGCCGAATTGCTCGGCGTGCCGGAAGGCGATCGGGGGCTGTTCCAGCAGGCGGCCGAGGCGCTCTTCACGGGCGCGTCGAGCGCCGCCGAGGTCGGCCAGGCGATGCGGCCGTTGTTCGAGTACCTGTACGCGACCGTGATGGCGCGCCGGGCGAGCCCGGGTGAGGACGTCATCAGCCGAATGATCGTGCGCAGCGACGCCACGGAGCGGCCGTTCACCGACGCGGAGCTGGTCAGGATGAGCGCGGCGATGCTCCTCGCCGGGTACGACACCACCGCCAGCATGATCAGCCACGGCCTGCTGGCGCTGCTGGAGCACCCGGGGGAGCTCGACCGCCTGCGCGCCGACCCGGGGCTGGCTGCCACGGCCGCCGAGGAGCTGGTCCGCTACCTGGGCGTCGGCGGCGGACTGCTGCGCGAGGTCACCGAGGACACCGAGATCGCCGGCCAGCCCGTCAAGGTCGGCGACTACGTGGTGGTCGCGATCCAGTCGGCGAACCGCGACCGCGCCCTGCGCCCCGACGGCGACCGCCTCGACATCGGCCACCCGCCCGGTGCGCACCTCGGGTTCGGCCACGGCCCGCACCAGTGCGTCGGCCAGCAGCTGGCCCGGCTGGAACTGACCACCGTCCTGGCCACGGTCGCACGGCGCATCCCCTCGCTGCGTCTGGCCGTACCGTTCGACGACATCCGCTTCAAGGTTGACGCCGCGGTTCTCGGCCCGGTCGCCCTTCCGGTCACCTGGGACGAGATCCTGCCGGCGGCGCGGGGCGGTGCCTGATGCGCATCGACGTACACACGGAGCGCTGCATCGGTTCGGGCGTCTGCGCCCTGGTCGCCCCGGAGCTGTTCGACCAGCGCGAGGACGACGGGGTGGTCGTGCTGCTCGACCCGGACCCAGCGCCGGACCAGCATGAGAACGCCCACGAGGCCGCGACCCGCTGCCCCGCCTCGGTCATCGAGATCCGCGAGGCCGGCTGACCACGCCGAGGCCTCGCACCGCCCTCAGCTGAGGCCCGCGACCTCGAGCGGGTATTCAACCGGCGCGGGTGCCGGAGGCGACAAAGACATGACGTGCCCCGCGCGCGGCCCGGGCCTGTCCCCCGTGTGACGGTCGAGGAACAGGCCCGGCGCGCGACGTCAGGACACCCGGTGACGGCTGCCGCTTTCCTGATGTGGCACCTGCTGCACGCCGGTCGGCGCGGTGGGCAGCGGCAGCTGGCTGGCCTCGTACTGGGCCAGGTTGTACGCGCTGTTCGTATCGGGCAGCGGCGGCGCGGACTTGCTGTCCTTGAAGCGGAACACCGACGTCAGGTCGCCGACCGTCTCGCGGCGCCATTCGGAAATGTTGCTCTCCACGACACCGGTGACCTGCTCCAGCAGCCGCAGCTGCGACGTGTGGTCGAACACTTCCGAGCTGACCCAGCCGCCGGTCGTCCACGGCGACACGACGATGCACGGCACCCGGAAGCCGAGCCCGGTCGGTAGACCGCCGCCCTTGACCCCGCTCGGCGACGTGCCGGAGACGAATTCACCGGCGGTGCCCGCAGGCGGGGTCGGCGGCAGGACGTGGTCGAACAGGCCGTCGTTCTCGTCGTAGCTCAGGATGAAGACCGTCTTGGCCCAGACGTCGGGATTGGCGGCGATGGCGTCAATCTTGCTGGCGACGAACGTGGCGCCGGCCGCCGGCAGCCCGGCCGGATGCTCGTCAAAGCCCGACGGCGGCAGCAGCCAGCTAACCGTCGGCAGCTGGTCGTTGAGCGCGTCGTACTCGAACTGGCCGAGCGGCGAGGTCGCCAGCGCCTGGTCGTACAGCGGCGAACCGGGCGTGGCGTCGTTGTACTGCGCGAGGGCGCTCAACGGCGGCAGCCCGGTCGCGCCGCCCGGCGAGTGGTAGATCTTCCAGCTCACGCCGGCCTCGGTCAACCGCTCGGGGTAGGTCTTGAACGAGAAGTGCCCGTTCGGGACGTTGCCGGTCTCAAGCGACGGGCCGCCGTACTGGCCGTCCGCGTCAATCGTGCCGGCCATCCACATGAACCGGTTGGGCCAGGTCGGGCCGAGCACCGAGCAGTGGTACGCGTCGCAGATGGTGAACGCGTCGGCGAGGGCGTACTGGAAGGGGAGGTCCTGGCGGGTGTAGTAGCCCATGGTGTACGGGCCCTTCTTCGCGCCGTCCGAAGCGAGGTGCGCCGGCAGCCAGTTGTCCATCGCGCCGTTGTTCCACGCCTGGTGCTGCACCGCCCACGCGTGGCTCATCGACGGGATCGCCTGAGCCGCGCTGATGGTGGTGTTCAGCCGGTACGGCAGCAGGTAGCCGTCCGGGTTGGACGGATCGGGCTGGTAGAACACCGGGCGGCCGTTGGGCAGCCGCATCGCCTTCGGATCCTCGAAGCCACGCACCCCCGACAGCGTGCCGAAGTAGTGGTCGAAGCTGCGGTTCTCCTGCATGAGCATGACAACGTGTTTGATGTCACTCAGCCGCCCGTGCTTCGGCGGGGGCGCCGCCAGCGCCTTTTGAACGTTGGGCGGCAGAACCGTCGCGGCGGCGGCGAGGCCACCCACCGCCGCCGCGGAACCGAACAGCCTGCGCCGGGTATAACCCGTCGACCCGCTCTGGGGATCCGGAGTGTCAGTCATCGAAGTCCCTTCCCAGTCGGCCGAATGGCCGAAACACACCTCGCCAGCGTCGCCGTCGTTGCTGATCATCGGGCGGTTGGGTTGGTGACCGGCGACTGAACTTCCGCTGACCGCTTCGCGACGGCGAGCGGGATCGCTCATAGGGAAAGGCCGCGACGCGGGCCGCGGATGGCGGCCCGGATGCCCGCACTGAAAGGCGCTGGGCCGCCCGGCGGTGCGTCGCCGGACGGCCCAGCAAGGTGTCAAGCGTTGCGTTACTTGGTCGCCGGGGTGGCCGGTGCCGTCGTAGCGCCGGCCTTGCCCGGGAACAGGTGCGTGAGCATCCATTGGCCGCCGGTGTCGTAGACGTCGACGAGGTCCTGGAAGCGCATGTACATCTCGTGCTGCTCGTTCGGCATTACCTTCGTCGCGAATTCCAGCTGCGGCTTCTGAGCCTCGATCGCGTCGACGACCGACACGTTGTCGCTGAAGTCGACGTTGCGGTCGTCGTCACCCTGCTCGATCAGCGTCGGCGCCGTCCACGAGTTGAGATTGGCGATCGCGGCGCTGCCGGAGTTGCCGGCCATGTCCCAGGCGACGTGGAAGATGTCCGAGTTCCGCGAGACGCCGAGCGAGGTCAGGTAACCGCCGTAGGACAGCCCGTAGATGCCGACCTTCGCCGGCTGGACGTTCGGCTGCGCGAGCAGGAACGCCGCGCCGCCCTGGATGTCCTGGTACTCGCTGGCGCTCGAGCCGCCCCGGCCCGGGAACGTGCGCCACGCGTTGCCGTACATGATGCCGCCGCGGTAGTCGACGGACAGCACGACACAGCCGTGGCTGGCGAAGTACTGGTTCATCTCGTACAGGACCGTGTACGTGTCGTAGTAGTGGTAGCCCGGCAGCATCTGTCGGGACGGCCCGCCGTGCGGGAAAATCAGCGCGCAGCCCGTCGGGTGGGCCGGCACGAACAGCTGTCCGTGGACGGTCTGATGGTCCACCGACGAGGGGAACGTGACCGGCTGGGGCTCGACGAGCTGGTGCAGCGGGTAGGAGGCCGGCAGCTTGGGGCCGCCCCGCGACAGGTGGCCCTTGGCATCGCGGATGTACACCGTCGGGGGCACGTTGTAGCTGCCCTCGGCGTACGCGAGTTGGCCGCCGGCCAGTGGCGCCGGAGCCCACTGGCTCGGATCGCCGCCGGTGATCGCCGTCGGCGTGCCGCCGTGGAAGCCGACCGAGAACAGGTGCCGGCGGGCGATGTCGCCGATGTTGGTGGCGTAGATGATCGCCGTGTGTTCCCGGTTGACCTGCGCGGTCTCGACCTCACCGTCGCCCGGGGTCAGCAGCGTCGGTGCGCCACCGGCGACCGGCACCGAGTACAGGTGGCGCCAGCCGTCGACCTCCCACACAAACGCGAGAGCGCCGTTGTTGGACCACATCAGCTGGTCGCCCGGCTGGCTTTCGAACGTCGGGTTCTCGTCCAGCGCGTAGTAGCTCGAGCCCAGCCCCGGCGAGGCCTGCCAGACCTGCCGCGGCGTCAGCGTCGCGGTGTCGGCGACCCAGATCGCCCACGGCTGGCCGGAAATGGTGCGCCGGAACGCGATCTGCTTGCCGTCGGGCGACCACACGGGGTTCGCGTCGCTCGCGCCGGTGTGCGCGACCGCCGTCGTCGTGCGGGTGCGCATGTCGAGCACCTCGACGCCGTTCGAGCGCGAGTAGAGCAGCTTGGCGCCGTCCGGCGAGAAGCGCAGGTTCGACGGTGTGCCGCTGGCCAGCGTGAGCAGCGGTTGCGAGTGCCCGACGCGCGCCAGATCGCCCTTGTGATCCCAGGTCAAGGCGGCGCTCATGATGCTCGTGCCGTTGACCCACACGATCATGCGATCGTCGGGCGTGAACGCCGGCGCGAGCCCGTCGCCGAGCAGCTGTGGCTTGCCGCCGCGCGAGGAGACGATGTAGACCTCGCGGTGCGGCGGGTCGGGCGTCGAGGCCGGGTTGAGGATCTCGCCGTCACCGTTCGGCGAGCTGCCGCGCACGTAGGCGACCCCGCTGCCGGTGCGTGACAGGGCGAGCTGGGACAGCTCCTGGCCGTCGTCATTCGGGTAGCTGACGATCTGGCGCGAAGAACCGCCGGAGGGCATGAAGTAGATCCCGCGGTCGTATGCCTCGCGGGTGACGTAGGCGACCGATCGGCCGTCGCCGGAAGCCTGGGGCCCGTAGGAGATCGGCGCCTGCAGGATGTCGGCGACGGTGAACGTATCGTTGGCACGCGGCGGCGGAGGTGTCCAGCGGCCGAACGAGGGCGCGGGCTCGGTCAGCTGCTGGTCGGGGATTCCCGGGTAGCTGCGCACGAACGAGATCTGCCTTCCGCCGGGCCGCCAGGCGGGCGCGCTGTCGGTGCCGAACGACGGGTCGACGTAATCGATCTTGTCCTTCTTGACGTCGTAGACCGCGATGAACCCGTGGTCGCCGCGTGGATTCTCGAACGCCAGCTGCTTGCTGTCCGGCGAGAACGCCAGCTTGCCGACGGTGCCGCGGATCGACAACAGTCGCTCGGGAGCGTGCCAGTGCGCCCTCGAGTTCGTGCGCGTCTCGCTCCAGATACTCGTGGCGTCGTCGGCGGACACCCACGCCGCCCGCTTGCCGTCCGGCGACAGCACTGCCCCCGACGGCGGCGGGGCCCCGTTCGCCGCGGCGGGGGTGCCGAACACGACCGCTGGTGCCAGCGCGAGGGCAGCGGCCCCCACGACCGCGACCATTCGACGCGTCAGCCTACTTCGTTGCCACAACCGTCGAGATGAATGCACCTGACCTCCCAGTCCGTCGAACATCGGCCGCGGGCGCACGAGCCATTGGCCTGCTCGCGGCGGCGGCCCGCCTTTCGGTGCGACGGAAAGATATCAATGCATCTATCGATAGACAATAAAATTGAGTGCTACCTGAGGTTGCCCCGACATAGCCTGTAGACGTGATCGACGGGGCGCCGCGGTGAACAATCGCCTCAGGTTGCCGGCGGGGGGACGGGTGCTTTTCTCACCCGGCCGGCGCGAGACTCCAGGTAGCGCTGCTCGGCGATGCTGGCGGTGGATCTCGCGGCGCGCCGGTAGTGTTCGTACGCCCCGGCCGTGTCCCCGATCTTCTCCAGCAGATGCGCCCGCACGGACAGCAGCCGGTGATGCCCGGCCAGCCGCTCATCACCGTCCAATGTGGACAACAGTGCCAGTCCGGCACGCGGCCCATCGGTCTCGGCGAGCGCGATCGCCCGGTTGAGGGTGACCATCGGGTTGGGCGCTATCCGTTCCAGGATCAGGTAGAGCGCGTGCACCTGCGGCCAGTCGGTCTCCTCGGCGGTGGCCGCGTCGTCGTGGGTGGCGGCGATGGCGGCCTGCAGTTGGTAGGGCCCCAGCGCCGGACCGGCCAGCGACGCCTTTACCAGTTCCGTGCCCTCGTCGATCAGCCCGCGGTCCCACTGCGCGCGATCCTGCTCCTTCAGCGGCACCAGGTCGCCGGCCGCCGTCGTACGGGCCCGGCGGCGGGCGTGGGTCAGCAGCATGAGCGCGAGCAGCCCCGTCACCTCGCCGTCCTCGGGCAGCTGCGTGTGCACCATCCTGGCCAGCCGGATCGCCTCGTGCGCGAGGTCGGCGCGGTGCAGTTCGCCCCCCGAGGAGGCGGTGTAGCCCTCGTTGAAGATCAGATAGAGCACGTGCAGGACGACCCGGAGCCGATGTTCGCGCTCCGCACCCTCCGGCAGGCGAAATGAGCTGCCGGCGGCCCTGATGCGCTGCTTGGCCCGGCTGATCCTCGCCGCCATCGTGGCCTCCGGCACCAGGAACGCGCGGGCGATCTCGACGGTGGTCAGACCACCGACCGCCCGCAGCGTGAGGGCGATCTGGGAGGCCGCGGTCAGCGCCGGATGGCAGCACAGGAACAGCAGCACGAGCGTGTCATCGGTGTCGGGTACGTCCTCGGGCACCACCTCGGCGGCCATCGCCGACTCCCGCTCGCGACGGGCGTGGTCACTGCGTACCTGGTCGATGAACCGCCGGGACGAGACAGTCACCAGCCAGCCGCGCGGATTGTCCGGCACTCCCTCGGCCGGCCACTGCAGGCTGGCGGCCAGGACGGCCTCCTGTACGGCGTCCTCACACCCTTCGAACTGGCCGTACCGGCGTACCAACGCACCGAGGACCTGCGGCGTGAGCTCACGCAGCAGGTCCTCGATTGCCGGTGCCGTCATGCCTCCAATGGTCCGTCGGCGAACATCACCTGGCGGACCTCCACGCCCAGGCCCTCGATCGCGGCGTCCGGGATCCGCGCCGCCAGCTCGATCGCCCGCTCCTTGTTCTCGCAGTCGATCAGGTAGAAGCCGCCCAGATGCTCCTTGGCCTCCAGGAAGGGCCCGTCGGTCACCACCGGCTGCCCGTTGCGCACCGACACCACAGCGGCCTGCGACGGGTCGATCAGCGCCTGCGTGGTGATCAACTCGCCGGACTTCTTCAGCGATTCGAGGAACGCCCCGTGGCCGGTGCCGAGCGCCGCCTTCTCCTCGTCCGTCAGCGCGTCCAGCACGGCCGGGTTGATAAGCATGCTGATCAGGAACTTCATCTCGTACTCCTCGTGGTCCGCGAGCCCGGCTGGGCCCCTCGACCGGTTGGTCGGAGCCGCCGCCACGGTCTTGACACTCCCCGCCAGAACTTTCGCACGATTTCTCGCCGTCGCACGGCGCGGATCGCGGAAAGGCGTTGCTCCTGATGCTCCCGGCCGCGGCAGACGCGGGAGTTTTTCGTCCGTGCCGACGTCAAGAAGCCGCCGGCCGCTCCGACCCACCAGCGGACGTCGAGCAAAGAAAAGGGAGATTTCGGATATGCGGGTCAACCGAGCATGGCTGGGACTGATCATCCTCATGCTGCCGACCTTGGTCGTCGCCATGGACCTGACGGCGTTACTGCTAGCACTCCCCCGGCTGAGCGCCGACCTGGGCGCCACCAACGTCGAGCAGTTGTGGATCAGTGACAGCTACGGACTGATGGTCGCCGGCCTGGTGATCACGATGGGCACGCTCGGCGACCGGATCGGCCGTCGACGGCTGCTGATGATCGGAGCGGCGGCGTTCGCGGTGCTGTCGGTCGTGGCCGCCTTCGCGGCCAGCCCGCTGATGCTGATCGTCGCGCGGGCGCTACTGGGCGTCGCCGGCGCCACCCTGGCACCGTCCACGCTCGCCTTGATCACCAATCTGTTCCGCGACGAACGACAGCGCGGGCGGGCCATCGCGATCTGGGCGACCTGCCAGTTCACCGGCGGCGCGCTCGGACCCGTACTGGCCGGATTCCTGCTCCAGTACTTCTGGTGGGGGTCGGTGTTTCTGGTCGCCGTTCCGGCGATGGCGGTATTGCTGCTCACGGCGCCGTTCCTGCTGCCGGAGTTCCGTGGCGGCCGGGCCCGCCGGCTGGACCTGGCCAGCGTCGCGATGTCGCTCGTGGCGGTACTTCTGATGGTCTACGGCATCAAGCAGCTGGCCGTGACGGGCGCGCCAACCGTGCCGGCGGTGAGCCTGCTCGTCGGCGCGGCGATCGGATACATGTTCATACGCCGGCAACTGCGGCTGGCGACGCCGCTGCTGGACCTGCGACTGCTGCGCAACCGCCCGTTCACGGCCGTGCTCGTGGCGCTGGTCTTCGCCGGCATCGCCATGGCCGGTACCGGCCTGCTGGTGACCCAGTACCTGCAGAGCGTGCTGGGCTTCTCGCCGGTCGTATCGGCGGTGCTGTTCGCACCCATGGGCCTGGGCACGGCGATCGGCACCATGGCCGCGCCGGCACTGGCCAGGCGGATGAGGCAGACGACCGCGATCGCGGGCGGGCTGATGGCCTCGGCGCTGGGCAGCCTGCTGCTGGTCGTCGTCGGCGGTACCGGCGCCCTGCCGCTGGTGATGATCGGCATCGCCGTACTGGCGCTGGGAACCGGCCCGCTGTTCGCGCTGGGAACCGGGCTGGTCGTCGGGTCCGTACCGCCGCAACGCGCCGGCTCGGCGGCCGCGATGTCGGAGACCGGCAACTACTTCGGCGGTTCGCTCGGCTTCGCGCTGCTCGGCGTGCTCGCCGCGGTGGTCTATCGCAGCCGGATGGGCGGCACGTCCGACTCGCTGGCCGGCGCTCTCGCGGCCAGCCGGCACCTTCCCGCCAGCCAGGGCGCGGAACTGCTGCACGCCGCGCGGGGGGCGTTCACCGCCAGCCTGCACGTCACTGGTGTCGTCGCGGCGACCATCTTCGTCGGGCTGGCGGCGCTGATCCTGGCCATGCGCCCGGCAACCCGGACCACCCCGGCCGCCCTCCCCGACGACGCGGGCCGTGGCTGCCTGGAACCGGCCGGCGTGGTGCCCGCGACCCCGCGGCGGGCCCGGTGACCTCGACCGTCCACACGCGACACTTCGGGCGGTACCGCGCGTCGCGGCCCTCACGCCCCGCGCCGCTGCCAACTGGTTGCGATGAAGGGCAGCCGGGTGACGTTGCCGTGCGGGTCCCCGGTTGACCTCACCTGCACGACAGATCCCTTCGCGGCTCTCAATCGATCGTCGATCCGCAGGTAGGGTAACGGACATCACGCCGAGCCCCGTCGTACGCTGGGGCGTGGGCGGCACCCGAGCACCGGCCCCTAAAATGGCCGCATGCTGGTCGTCGCGGACGTTCTGGTGGCGCTGGTGGCGCTCATCCACGTGTACATTCTGGTGCTGGAGATGTTCCTGTGGACCGGCCCGCGCGGTCGACGCGCGTTCGGCACCGAGCCGGAGTTCGCCCAGGCGACCAGGGCGCTCGCCGCCAATCAGGGCCTCTACAACGGCTTCTTGGCCGCCGGCCTGATCTGGGGGCTGATCGCGGGTGGATCGACCGGCTTCGGCGCGCAGGTGTTCTTCCTGGTCTGTGTCGCAATCGCCGGGCTCTACGGCACGGCCACCGCGAGCCGGCGCATTCTGTTCGTGCAGACGGTACCGGCGCTGGTGGCCCTCGCGTTCGTCCTCGCCGCGCACTGACCTGGCCGCCACGAAGCCGTCGCATCGAGCGTTAGCGAGAAGACGTCCCCGAGCGAACAGGACCAATGACATCGAAACTCCCCGCGTACCGCTGCGGCAGTTCTGCCGGGACCTGCCAAAAGCCGAGTTGCACGTTCACCTCGAAGGCTGTCTGGAACCCGAACTCCTGCTGGCGCTGGCGCGGCGCAACCAGGTCGCTGTTCCCTGGCAGACGGCCGACCAACTGCGGGACGCCTACCAGTTCCGCGACCTCAGGTCCTTCCTCGACCTGTACTTCGCCGGCTGCCTGGTCCTGCGGAACCAGCAGGATTTCTACGAGCTCACCGCCGCCCAGCTGGACCGCGCTCACCAGGATGGCGTCGCACACACCGAGATCTTCTTCGGGCCACAGACCTTCACCGACCACGGTGTCCCGGTCGGCTCCGCGCTGAACGGCATCCTCGACGCGATCGCCGACGCGGGTGAGCGGACCGGTATCAGCGCCTCACTCCTGGTGAGCACCCACCGCCACCGCAGCGAGAGCGACGCCTTCGCCCTGCTGGACAGCGTTGCGCCGTGGGCCGACCGGATCGCCGGGTTCGGCATGGGAGGAGCGGAGGTCGGCAATCCGCCCGAGAAGTTCGTCCGCTACTTCGACGAACTGCGCCGGCAAGGATTCAGGACATGCGTCCACGCGGGCGAGGAAGGTCCCGCTGACTACGTGCGCCAGGCATTCGAACTCCTGCGACCCGACCGGATCGACCATGGCATCACGATCCTGGATGACCAGGATCTGGTCCGCGAGGTCGCCGCCGCCGGAACACCACTCACCGTGTGCCCGGTCTCCAACGTCCGTCTCCAGGTCGTTCCGTCCCTGCGGGAGCACCCGTTGCCCAGGATGCTGGACGCGGGACTCAGCGTCTCGCTCCACTCGGACGATCCGGCCTATTTCGAGAGCGGCCTCGCCGCGACCTTCGCGGCGGCTGCCGAACACCTCGATCTCGACCGGGCCACCTTGACGGATCTGGCCCGCAACAGCGTCCGTGCGTCGTTCCTGCCGCCCGCCGCGCGACAGGCCCTCTTGGCCCGCATCGACACCGTTTCGGGATCGATCGGGGGCGAGGCGCGCGGATGAGGCCCGGCCGGCTCAAGGATGCGGCGCGACATTGACGCCGGAATGCCCGCGCGGATCGCTCAGGTCCCGGGCGGGACGGTCAACGGCCGCTCGGCTGCGGCCACGGCGACCCGCGACCAGTACCACCGCCGCAGCGCCAGCGGCGGGTGCTGCACCCAGGCGAAGCCGCGCCGCAGGTACCACCGCGGCGTACGGGGCTCGTTCCGGCGCGCCGTGCGATGCAGCCGGTACCAGATCTCGGCGGTAGCCGGCCCGACCCACCGCACCGCGATGGCGTCACTGCCCAGCTCCGCCGCCCACTTCGCGCCGATGCGCAGCACCACCGCCGTCGCCACGGCGTACCCGAGGGCGATCACCCGGCCGCTGTACAGGCCGGCGATCAGCAGCACCACGGCCAGGATGGTGGCGCCCATGAGGCGCAGCGCGTCGCGGCGGGCCACGTGCCCCGCCTCGTGCGCGGTGACGAACCGCCCGGCCTCCGGCACCCGCAGCGTCGCGCGGGCCAGCCGCATGAAGCTCACCCGGCCCATGCCCCAGGCCGTGTTGCGCACCAGGTCCTCATCGGCGAGGAAGACTCGCAGTTCGGCGATGCCGTATGGGCGCAGGGCCCGGGCGAGCGCCGGGGCGGGCAGCCCGGTCAGCCGCGGATCGCGCGACAGGCGGGCGTGCACCCTGTCGCGTTGCCGCGACCGCCCCAGCCAGCTCGAGCCGAACCCGACCAGCGGCAGGAACAGCACGGATACGATCACCAGAATCCGCTGCGCGGGCGCCGCGAACCACACGAGCGGCAGGCACAGCACGGCGTATATCGCCACGATCGCCGCATACCACCAGGCCAGCGCGCGCCCGGCGGGCAGCGACGGCGGCGACACCTCGAGCGGCTCCGGCGTGCCGGCCGGCGTCCCCGACGCGGTCACCGTCGATGCCCCCGGCGGCTGCCCCGGATCCGGCGCCCGGGCGTAGGCCCCGGCCGCCCGGTCCCGGGCCGCGCCGGTCAGCGCGTCAAGGTCGACACCCAGTGCCCGCAGCACGGTCGCGGCCGCACCGTGGGACACCCCGACCACGCCCACCAGGAGGTGCTCGGGACCGAGGTCCCTCTGGGACAGCGCCAGGGACTGCCGCACGGCGCCCTCCAGCGCGGACCTGGCTTCCGGCGCCAGGCACGTCCGCTCGCCGGAGGGTGCCAGCGCGGCGTCGGCGGGCGGCAGGGGGTTGCCGGCCCGGTATGCCGCCAATTGGTCGCGGGCGGCCTGCCCGCTCACGCCCGCCTCGCTGAGCAGGTGCGCGGCGGCCCCACCCTCGTCGATCAGCCCGAGCAGCAGGTGTCCCGAGTCGATGAGATCGGGGCCGCCCGCACCCGCGTGCCGGGCCGCCAGCCGCACCGCCGTCCTGGTGGCGTCGGTGAATCTCTCGAACATGCCACCATTGTCGCCGCGCACCCGCCGCCGATGTCCACCACCGTTTGGTCGCCGATCGATCGGACGGTCGCCGACGGCCCAGCCCCGGTCCGCCGGGCGCTCCTGGCACGCAGCCGGTTGGGTCGCACGCGACCATCACGCACAGTCCCCGCACAGCCACTCCCACGCGAATCCCGCTCAGGTCACGTGATGGTCATCGCCCCTCCGCTCGAGCGCGACGACGCGGGGAGCCACCGGCCGCTTACGTGGCGTGGTCGCGACTTCGCCGCGCCGCAGAGTCCCGCCCAGCTCACGCTCGCTACAGTCTGTAATATTTCAGTGACTATGTCCTCAAGGGAGGGTCGCGGGTGAGAGTCGATGCGAGGTGACGTGTTGGCGTTCGCCCATCAGGCCTGGGTGGTCACGATGCCTGTGCGATAGTTGATCGGTGCCGCCACCGGCACGCCTCTGCGGCAGCGGCCGGTTGGTCGTCAATCACGGGACGCCGGTGCCCGCTGGTTGACCGGCTTACCGCCACACCTCGCAGTGGTCCCTCCCCGGTATCCGAAAACACCGACTCACCGCCTGGATGGTGTAATCGCCCATGACCACCCGGACCAGCCCGCCGCGGGCATCCGACCACGGGTCATCGCGTGGCGACCACACCGCGACCCCGCCGGACGGTCAGGCGCTCAGCGCATCGGACGAATCCGTAGCGCTGGCCCCGGAGGCGCCGGCCCGTGCGCGGCGGCGGCGGTGGCCCTGGCTCGTGTTCATTGTCGCGGCCGGCTTCGCCGCGTTCTTCGGCTTGCACGGACGGCTGCCGAACCCGCGGGACGTCAGCGTGGCGCTGGCCGGCGCCGACTGGCGATGGATCGTCGCGGCTGCCGGCCTGCAAGCGGTGTCTCTGAGCCTGTTCGCGTTCCAGGAACGGGTGATCCTCGCCGCTCTCGGGGTCCGGGTGCACCGGTGGCGGATGCACGCGATCGCCGTGGCACGCACGGCCATCTCCATCACCTTCCCCGCGGGTGCCGCGATATCGGCCGGGTACGCGGTGCGGCAGTACCGCCGGGCCGGTGCTCCCGCCGAGGCCGCGACCGCGACCATGGTGGTCGCCGGGTTGGCGTCCATCGGCGGCCTGGTCGGGCTGTACCTGGTCGGCAGCGCGGGACTCGTCGCGCGGTCGCCCGAGATGCTCTGGACCTGGCCGCTGTCGGGGATCTTCGGCCTGGCCGTGCTGGGCGCCGCCGCGACCGTTCTGATCCGCCGCACGCGCCGGTTCCGCGCCTGGTCCGCGTCCACGACCCGGCAATCGCGCCCGCCCCGTGGCCGGCTCGGCCAGCTCGTGGCGCGGGGCCTTGCCATGGCGCGTGATGCCGTCTACGAGGGTGCCCGGCTGCGATCGAGAGCCTGGCTGGTCGCCACCGCCTACGCCGCTCTCAACCGGCTCACCGACCTGCTGTGCCTCTTCGCCGCGACCAGAGCCGCCGGGTTCCCGATCGGTATCACGACCCTGGCGGGTATCTACCTCGGTGTCCAGATCGTGCGGCAGATCCCGCTTACTCCCGGCGGCGTCGGCGTCATCGAGACGGTGTACATCGCCGGGCTCGTCACGGCCGGAGACAACTCCGCCAACGCCGCCGCCGCGGTCATCATCTACCGGCTGTTCTCCTGCTGGCTTCTCATTCCGACCGGTGGCATCGCCGCCCACATCCTGCGCAGAAGCGGTACCGCGTCGTGACAACCCGGTGACGGGTGGGCGCACCTCGCGGCGCGACGCTCAGGCGACGGCCAGCCGTCGCAGAAGCACCGGGGTGTAGAGAGCGCTCGCGGTTCCGATGCCGGCGACCATGTCGAAATAGATCGAGGTGAGCTCCGGGTCCGACTGCACGGCCCGCAGCAGCGCGAGGCGTTGGTCGTGTGGTGGGGCGAGCCGCGCCACCGTCAGGGTGGATTCGTACCCCGGCACGAGCGTGGCGTCGCGATCCTCCTCGTACTGCCCCAATGCCCGGTCCAACAGGGCCGGGTCGCCGCCGAGTCGGCCGCCCAGGCGTGTCGCCAGGATCTCGGCCTGGAAGAAGGCGTCGCTGATGCCCCGGGCGGTGATGGAGTCCTTGTGGTGGCCGGCGTCGCCGACCAGTGCCCAGCCGGGCCCGGCGGCCCGCCGAAAGAAATTCTGCTGGTCGCCGGTACCGCGAAGCCGCTCGAGTTGTTCCTTCCCGCGTAGCCGCTCGTACAGGGCCGGCGCGGTGGCGAATACCTGGTCGAGGTGGGCACGGTCCGCGGCGACGCGGATCTCCTCGAAGCGGGACTGCGGAAAGTAGGTCAGAACCAGGGTGGCACCGTGGTGCGTGGGGACGGCCGCCACCCAGCTTCCCGTCTTCTCGTAGAGCTCCAGGGCGGCGGGAACATCGGCCCAGTACGAGTAGTAGGCGCAGGTCAGCTTCGGGTTCCGGCGCGTGTAAGGGGCCTGGGCGAGCCGAGCGACGGTGGACCGCATGCCGTCCGCCCCGATCACCAGCCGGGCCCGCTCGGAGAAGTACCCACCGTCGTGGCTGCCTTCCACGCCGACGACGCGTCCGGTGTCGTCGCGTAGCAGGCGGGTGACACGGCACCGCTCGCGTAGTTCGGCGCCGGCCGCGGTCGCGGCCTCCACCAGGATGGCGTCCAGGATGTGACGGCGCGGCGAATAGCCCGCGCGCTGTCCCTCCACGCCCCGAGCGCAGCCTTCGAGGTGGACGTCGGCGACCTCGTACAGCGCGCGGTTCAGCGGCGGGCACCCGGAGGCGCGCAGGGTTCCCAGCAGGCCCCAGCGGGCGAGCGCCGCGACACCCGGCTGATGGATCAGATGGGTGGAAAGCGTGTCGGTAGGGAACCCGGTCCGGTCCAGCAGAAGGACCCGGTACCCCGCGCGGGCGAGCAGCATGGCGGTGGGAGAGCCCGCGCAACGGGCTCCGACCACGATGGCATCGAACATGGAAGTACCTCGCGATGGATCCATGAGGGTCGTCGGGTCAGCGGGAGCGTCGTAGAGTCAGCGGGACCGCGCGAGTTCGACGCGCAGGGACGATCGATCGATCTTGCCGTTGGCGTTCAGCGGCAACTGGTCGAGCACGGTGATCCGGCGGGGCAAGAGGTACGACGGCAGGTCGTCGCCGAGCGCGGCGTACAACCGTTCGGGAAGGCACTCACGACCGGTGACCGCGGCCGCCAGCTCCAGTTCGCCGCCGGCGGCCGGCACGGCGAGGACGATCGCGTCGCGCACGCCGGGCAGCCGCCGCAGGGCCGCCTCGACCTCCCCGAGTTCGATCCGGTGGCCGCGTACTTTGACCTGGTGGTCGGTCCGGCCGAGATGGACCAGGACGCCGTCATGCCAGGCCACCCGGTCCCCCGTGCGGTACCAGTGGTCGGCCGTCCCGTCCGCGGGCCGGAAGTGCCCCGGGTCGTTCGCGGGATCGAGATAGCCGCCGAAGCGCTGCGGGCCCCGTACGCACAGTTCACCGCGGTCGGCCTCGGTGCCGTCCTCGTCCAGCAGCACGAACTCCAGTGCGGGTAGGCACGTCCCGATCGGAACCGTGCCGTTGGGCGTGTGCGGCCAGTCGGCGGGGTCCGCGGCCAGCCGGTAGGCGGCGCAGGCGATGGTGAGTTCGGTCGGGCCGTAGAGGACCTCCAGCCGGCTGCCCGGCGCGGCGTTGTGCCACTGCCGCGCCGCCTCGAGCGTGACCGCCTCGCCGCCGAACAGGCTCCACTTCAGCGTCGGCATGCTGCCCGGTCCGAGCGTGCCCAGGCGTGCGGCGAAGGAGATCAGCGAGGGCACCGAGAACCAGTGCGAGAGCCGCAGGGTGTTGACCGCCTGCACCGGAGACAGGAGTTGGGCGCGCTGTGGCACCACCAGGGTTCCGCCGCCCGCCCAGGTGACGAACAGGTCGTGTACCGAGCCGTCGAAGGTGAGGTCGAAGTTGCCCGAGACCCTGCTGCCGGGGCCGATCTCGTACCGGGACGCCAGCTGGCCCAGGTAGGCACCGAGGTTGCCGTGCGTGATCGGCACGCCCTTGGGAACGCCGGTCGATCCCGAGGTGAAGATGATGTACGCGATGTCGTCCGGGTCGGCGTCCCGGAACCGTGGCGAGGCCACCGACCCGCCGCCGGCCTGGTACGCGTCCGCCACCAGCTCGGGCACGCCGAGACCGGCACCGGCACCGGCGGTGTCGGCCAGTACCAGGTCGATCCCGGCGGCGTCGACGATGCTTCGGATGCGGGAGGCGGGGTGCTCGGGATTGAGCGGTACGACCGCCGCGCCGGCGCGTAACACGGCGAGGTAACCGGCGTACGCCACCACCGAGCGGCCGGCCAGGAGACCGACCCGTCGTGGCGCGCTTCCGCCGTTCACCGCAATCAGCCGTGCGGCGAGCCGTTCCGCCAGGCCACGCAGCTCCGCGTAGGTCAACCGTTCACCGGCGACCTCCAGGGCATGGCAGCCGTCGCCGCACGCGTCCGCGGAGCGGGCAAACCAGTCGTAGGCGTTCCGGGGCTCGCTCATCGGGGCACCGCCTCAAGTTCCCGGGCCCACTGGTACAGCTCGCCCACCGTACGCAGGCCGCCGACGACCTCGGGGTCCAGCTCGTGGCCGGTCTTCCTCTGCAATTCGATGATCAGTTGCAGCTTCGCCAGCGAGTCGATGCCGATGTCGGCGAGGGTGGACCCGGCGTGGAAGTGCGTGCGCGCGTGCTGGCGCAGGATCCACGTCGCCAGGTCGCCACCATCCCGATCCTGCCCCTCGCCGGGCCAGTAGCGCCTGGTCTGCCACGGGTAGGTGGGTAGCGGGACGTACCTACCGGGTGCGCCGAACACCGCCTCCCAGTCGATCGTCTCCCCCGCGCGGTAGCGGGCGGCGAGTTCGGCGAGGACGGGGTCGGCGAGGACGGGGTCGGCGAGGGCGGGGTCGGCCGGTGACGACCCGGTTCCGTCGAGCGCGGCCACCAACTCGTCACGCGAGGTCCCGATCACCGTTCGCCGGTGCTCCAGGTGCTGGCGACGCAGGGCGGCGCTGCGGCAGATATCCCGCAGGGCGTACCCGGCGCCCGGACCGTCGGGGGCGAGGTAGACCGCGTACGCGCGGCACAGGGCCCGAACAGCCTCGGGCGTGCGGGCCGAGATGGCCAACAGGTACGGCGCGCCGCCGCCCTCCTCGTCGTCCGGAGACTGGACGGTCTGCGTCTGGCGCAGCACCACGTGCGCGTTGAGGGCCGAGGAACCCTGCCCGGACACTCCGACGATGGCCGGACGGCCGGCGTCGGGTAGGGGCGTCAGGGTCGCCGGTATCCGCACCGGCAGTTCGTCCCAGGCCACGTCGGGACGCGGAGTCTCGACGTGGAGACTGGCCGGGACCTTGCCGTGCTCCAGGCACAGCACCGCCTTGATCAGACCGGCCAGGCCGCCCGCCGCCTCGGCGTGGCCGATGTTCGACTTGACGGAGCCGACCAGCAGCGGCCGGTCCGCCGCCCGCCCCGTCCCCAGAACCTGTCCCAGGGCGGTGAGCTCCAGACGGTCCAGCGCGGGCGAGCCGGACCCGTGCGCCTCCACGTAGTCCACGTCGGCCGGGTCCACGCCCGCGTCCGCGTAGGCCCAGCGAAGCGACTCCACCTGCCCGGTCAGCGACGGGTTCAGCACGGAGTCGCTGGTGCGACCATCGTTGCCGATCGCGCTGCCGACGATGACGGCGCGTACCCGGTCGCCGTCCGCGAGGGCGTCGGCCAGCGGCTTGAGCACGACGACCGCTACCGCGTCGCTCGGCGCGTGCCCGTCCGCGCGCGCGTCCCCGAACTTGCTGCGACCGTCGCCGGCCAGCGCTCCGGCCTGCGACATCATGACGCCCTCATCCGGCCTCAGCGGAAGGTTCACGCCCGCGGCCAGCGCGAGCCGGCTCTCCCCGGCGCGGAGGCTCTGTACGGCCTGGTGCACGGCCACCAGCGATGACGAACACGCGGTGTCCACGACGACGCTGGGCCCCCGCAGGTCGAAGAAGTGGGACAGGCGCGCCGCGAGCAGCGAACGAACGTTGTTGAACTGCGCGGCCGTCGCCGCCTCCAGTCCCTGCCGGAACGCGTTTTCGAGATAGTCCGCGCGCGAGTTACCGACGAACACCCCGGTCCGGCCGCCAGCCAGCAGGTCGGGGCGCTGGCCGGCGTCCTCCAGCGCCTCCCAGGCCGTCATCAGCAGCAACCGCTGCTGCGGGTCGAGTTCGACCGCCTCGGCGGCGGACATACCAAAGAACGCGGCATCGAAGTCCGCCATGCCGTTCAGGTACCCGCCGCGACGGGCAGCCAGCTTCCCCGGCGTTCGCCGCGGGGAGTACACGGCGTCCAACTCGTAACGCTCGGGCGGAGTCGTGCCCGTCGCGTCAACACCCTCAACCAGCAGCTTCCACAGTTCATCCGGCCCTGACGCGCCCGGCAGCCGGCAGGCCATCCCGATCACCGCCACCGACCGCGCCTCGAAAGCATCCCCGTCCATTGGATTTCTCCTCTGCTGCCTCATCGGAATCCACGTCCGCGATCCGGTACTCCAAAGGGGACATATGTCCCTGATGTAGGTAGATGAATCTATGAGCCAGGCATTCAATGATGCGATGACCGACCACGTACCGGTCAACGGCATCCGCTCGCCCGGGACCATTCGGTGGGTCCCGGCGCACCACGGATCACCAGATGCCGTGGTAGGCCAGGCCCAGGGCCAGAGTGGCCACCGAGGTAACGAAGAACACGGCCCATCCGACCAGCTTGCGGGAGCCGACCCGCAGGTGGGCGATGAGCGCGCCGATGAAGTACAGCACGAGGCCGGTGGCGGCGAGGGTGCCCAGCAGCGGCACGGCAAACCCGGCCAGCAGCCCCAGGGAGCCCGCCGCCAGGACAGTGCCCAACCTCGGCATCCACGAGTACGGCAGGCGCTTCATGTCCATCTGCGCCTTGGGATAGTCGTGGCCGATCAGGTAGGTGGTGGCGGCGATGGCGGCGAAGATCGAGGCGAGGATGGTGACCGTGACGTAGGCGGCGAACACGTGAATACCTCCGTGGGGACAATGCCTGGCTGTTCGCTTATAGCGACGAAGTATCCCCGCGGAATGTGAGGCGCGGTGACCCGCGCCACACCGACCGGCGATGACCCCGGCCCGCCAACCCACCGCGCCGAACGACACGAGCCACGGCTGCCCGCTGGAGGGGCGCGCCCCCGCGACGGACGGTAGCTTCCTCTTCGATCTCCGTCAATGCCTCGCGGGGTGTCGGCAACCTCAGGAACTGCAACATTCCTGCACGCGGTGATCCGTTGACTTCGCCTCGTTCGGGCTGCACCGTGTTAAGGAATGCGCTTTCCCAAGACGCTGACGGGACGAGCGACTCCGTCTCCACGCGCACGGCTCGGTCTGGGTGCGAGGCACCGCCGCACCTCCGAGCGGTCCGCGTCGAGACGGGCGCCCACGTCTGGGGCGAGCACACCCGGCCGATGACAGCCGACAGGTCGGTGGCGTCGGCGCCCGCCGGGATGACCACGGAAGTACCGGTAATCCGCAGCATTTCGAAGACGAAGGTGAGGCGAGGATGAGACGACCAGTCGCATTGCGACTTCTCGCGGCGGGGGCCACGACGGCGGTTGCCGCCGCGGTGGGTGTGGCTCTGGTGATACCCCACGCGTCGGCCGCGACCGGCGGCGTGACCGGCTACGCGAGCCAGAACGGCGGAACCACCGGCGGTGCGGGTGGGCAGACGGTGCGGGCCACCACGGGGACCGCGATCCACGCGGCCCTGTGCTCCCGGGCCAGTAGCAGTACCCCGATCATCATCCAGGTCGAGGGGACCTTCACCGTCGGGAACACGACCAAGGTGTCGGGCGACAGCTGCAACACCGCCGACGGTGTCATCGAACTCAAGCAGATCAGCAATGTGACGATCGTCGGGGTCGGCGCGGGAGCCGTCTTCGACCAGGTGGGAATCCACATCCGCGAGTCGAGCAACATCATCATCCAGAACGTGACCGTGCAGAACGTGAAGAAGTCGGGTTCGCCCACGTCGAATGGTGGCGACGCCATCGGCATGGAAAGCGACGTGCACAACGTCTGGGTCGACCACAACACGCTGCTGGCCTCGGGCGGCGAGGACGAGGGGTACGACTCGCTCATCGACATGAAGGCCGACACCAACTACGTGACCGTGTCGTACAACACCTTCCGCAACTCCGGCCGTGGTGGGCTCGTCGGTTCCAGCGACAGCGATCTGGGCAACGGCCCGGTCACCTACCACCACAACCTGTACGAGAACATCGACTCCCGCACGCCTCTGCTGCGCGGTGGCACGGCGCACATCTACAACAACTACTACGTGGGCCTGACCAAGTCCGGGATCAACCCCCGGGCCGGCGGAAAGGCGAAGGTCGAGAACAACTACTTCAAGGACTCCGCGGACGTCCTGGGCACCTTCTACACCGACCTGCTCGGCTTCTGGCAGGTCAGCGGCAACATCTACGACAACGTGACCTGGACCAGCCCCGGCAGCGAGAACCACCCGGCCGGCCCCGACCCGCAGTCCAACACCACCATCAGCATCCCGTACGCCTACACCCTTGACGGTGCCAGTTGCGTGCCCGCCATCGTGGGTCAGATGGCCGGCGCCAACAAGGGCCTGCAGGTGTCGAACGGCAGCTGCTCGCCGCAGACGCCACCGACCAGCCCCACGACGAGGCCACCGACCAGCCCGACGTCGGGCCCGACCGCAAGCCCCACGACCGCCCCGACCCAGCCCAGCGGGACCAACCTCAGCATCGGCGCCGGCTCCGACGGCTCCGGCAAGGCCAGCGGGACGAGCTACGGCAACGTGCAGGACGGCAACCTGAGCACCTACTGGTCGCCGACCGGCTCGACCGGATACATCTCGATCAAGTGGAGTGCCGCCAAGACGGTATCCAGGATCAACATCCGAGAGGCGTCGGGCGCCACCGGCCTCATCGGGTCCTGGCAGGTTCTCAACGCCGATACCGGCGCCGTCCTGGCCTCCGGCAGCGGGGCGGGCGCCATTACCTTCCCCTCGACCTCGCTGAAGAAGATCACCTTTAAGATCAACAGCTCGACCGGGACGCCGAGAGTCGCCGAGTTCGAGACGTACGCCGCGTAGCCGCACCGGTTCGCCGACGGCAGCGATCCGTCGCCGGGCGGGGCCCTCAAGCTCCCCCACCCGGCGACGGTCGGCGTTCATCGCCGGGTCGCGAGCAGCGCCTCGATGCCATCCAGGATGCGGTTGAGCCCGAAGTCGAGGGCCTGGTCCTGCGAGCCCTGCGCGACCGCCGAGGCGAGGGCGGCGGCAAGCGCCGGGAACCGCTGCTCGCGGCCCCGGATCAGGGCGCTCAACGACGATTCCATCGCCTGCTCGATTCGACTGGTCTGGCTCGACGCGTCCGGCGCCGCGCCACGACCCGGACCAGTCGTCCCGCCGGTACCGGCGGCGGCCGTCATCTGCGCGGCCAGGTTGCGGGCGTGTCCGACGAGGGTGACCACCACGTCGAGCATCTCGCCCCCGTCGAGGCCGGTGCCGCTCAGCGCCGCGACCGCGTGCTCCATCCAGCTCAGCTCGTTCGGGCCGATGGGTCGGGCGCCGACGGCAGCCTCCAGCGCCCACGGGTGCTGGCAGAACCGGGCGAACAGCCGCCGCGCCCAGTCGTCGAGTACCGGACGCCAGCCGCCGTGCGCGGTGTCGTCCGGCGGCGGCTCGCCCAGCCCGAGGTCGATCATGAGCGCGACCAGTTCGGCCTTGCCCGGCACGTACCGGTACAGCGCCATCTTGGTCACGTCGAGGCGCTCGGCCACGCGCTGCATGGTCACCGCCGCCAGCCCGTCGGCGTCGGCGATCTCGATGCCGGTCCGCGCGATCGCGTCCAGCCGCAGCGTCGGCCTCGGCCCGCGCCGCGGCTGGGCCTGCGGCCCCCACAGCAGCGCGACCGCGGCGTCGGTGTTGTCGTTGCCCATTTTCAGCTCCCGCCTTGCCGAGCGCAGATAACTGTGTCTAGCATAATCTGTATCCATAGGACACAGTTTCAACACCAAAGGCGGGCACCATGAACTCCTCACCGTTGCGCGGCCTGCGCGCCCTGATCTCCGGCGCCGGCGTGGCCGGACCGGCACTGGCCTGCGCCCTGGCCGAATACGGCGCCGAGGTCACCGTCGTGGAGATCGCCGCGGCCCTGCGCGGCAGCGGCTTCCCGGTCGACTTCCGCGGCCCCACGCACCTGCGGGTGCTCGAACGGCTGGGCATCCTCGACGAGCTGCGCCGCGTGCAGACCCACGGCGGCGCGATGACCTGCGTCGACGAGCGCGACCGAGAAATCTTCACGCTGCCCGCCGAGTTCACGGGTGGCGACCTCGAGGTGCACCGGTCCGATCTGTCACACCTGCTCTACCAGCGCAGCCAGCCGCGCACCGAGTACCTGTTCGGCGACGCGGTGACCGGCCTGGCCGACACCGGCGACGGGATGCGGGTCACCTTCGCCCGATCCGGGTCGCGCGACTTCGACCTCGTCATCGGCGCGGACGGGCTGCACTCCGCGGTGCGCCGGCACGCCTTCGGCCCCGAGGAGCGATATGTGCGGCACCTCGGGTACCACATCGCGGGCTGGAGCCTGCCCAACGATTTCGACGCCACGTCGACCGCCCGGCACTTCGCGGTGCCGGGCCGGATGGCCAGCGTCTCCGCCGACCATCGGAACCCGGCACGGGCCACCGCGCTGATGATCTTCGCCTCGCCGCCGCTGGACGTCGACTGGCACGAGACCGACCAGCAGAAGAAGCTCATTCAGGACGCCTACGCCGGCATGCCCTGGCACGTGCCGCACCTGCTGAACACCCTGTCGGACGCGCCCGAACTGTACTTCGACTCGATCAGCAAGGTCCGGGTACCGCAGTGGCACACCGGCCGGGTCGCGCTGCTCGGCGACGCCGCCTGGGGCGTGACGCTCGGGGGCATGGGCGTCGGTACCGGCGTCGTCGGCGCGTACGTGCTGGCCGGTGAACTCGCCGTCGCCAATGGTGACCACCGGATCGCCTACCCGGCGTACGAGCGCCGGATGCGCCAGTACGCGGACCGGTGGCAGCGCGGCGCCCACCCCGGGAAGTTCCTGGCCCCCGGCACCGGCTGGGGGCTGTGGCTGCGCAACAGCATGTTCCGCACCAGCCTGTTCCGGCGAATGCTGATCAGCGGCAGCGCGTCGATGGCGACCGACGCGGGCCTGCCCGAGTACCGGTGAGCACCGGCGCCCGCCGGCCCCTCCCCCGGTTACGCGTCGCGATGGGTCGGGTGCCGCGTGGGGGTGTCGTCGAGGCCGGCGCTGGCGGCGATGGTGCCGAGCAGGGCCTGGGCGATCCGAGCTAAGCGGCGGCGCACCCCCGCTAGGGACGACTCCGGGCGGCTCGACAGGCGGGCCCGTCGTCGCGACCGGCATGTTCAGCACGCGGGCGACTTACGGCACAACGATGACGGGGCAACGACATCGTCGCACGGCGCGGACGGCCTTCGAGGGAAGCACGCGATGGATGAAGGCTTGGCTGGCGCCGATGATGAGCGCGTCGGCGCGTTGTTCGTCGGCGATCCGGATGAGCGTGCCGACCGGATCGCCGACCAAGGAGACGAATGTGGTCCGTACCCGGTAGTCAGCCGCCAGGGTCTGGATCGTGAGCCTGAGTTCGTCGGCCAACTGGTCGTTCGCCTGCGTCGTCGCGCAGGCCATCAGCTCGTCATCGTCGAGAGCGATCGGGCTGCTGACAGCGAAGACCGCGAGTACTGTCGCGTTCTGCCTGCGCGCGATGCCGAAGGCGTAGTACAGCGCTCGCCAGGAGGTGCCTGATCCGTCGACTCCGACGACGAGCGGCGCGGTGCCGTCGGAGCCGAGCTCGAAACCGCTCGGGTTCGTCATGGCGATTCACCGGGTGGGCGAGATGGCCGGCGCCGACCGGCCCGGTCCCCGGCCACCAGTCAGGATCCGAGTCCGGCCGCCCGGGCCAGGTGCGCGGCGTACCAGGTCGGCCAGTCCGGGTCCTCGTGGCCGATCTCCCGCTCGTGCTGGCCGTGCGCCTCGGCCGCGGCGCGCAGCGCCCGCTCGATCTCCGCCGCCGAACCGTAGACGACGTGGCTGATGCGCCCCGGCCCCCGCTGGGTCACCTCCTGCAGCACGAAGTAATTGCCGTCCGGGTCGGCGAATGACGCGAACGAACCGTACGAGCGCCGCTCCGGCTGCGGCCCGGGTACCCGATCCTCGGTGCCGGCGTGGTGGAACACCCCACCGGCGTCGTGAAACACCTCGCTCACCTCGATCCCGCGTGCGACCAGTTCCTCCCGGGCGGCGACGACATCGTCCACGACCAGGTGCACGCCCCGCTGCGAGCCCGGCGTCGCCTCGCTGATGCCGCTGCCGATGATGATTGACGTGGGCGAGCCGGGCGGGGTGAAATGCACGACCCGGAAGCCCTCCGCGCCGACGTAGTCGAGGTCCTCCCGGAAGCCGAGCCTCGTGTAGAACTCCTTGGCCCGGTCCACGTCCGAGACCGGCAGGACCACCACTTCGATCTTCAGATCCGTCATCGTCAGTTCCTTTCGTACGGGGCAGCCTGAAGTTCCACGGCGTCGGCGAGGATCCGGGCACTCCAGGCCGTCGGTCGCAGCGTGCCGGGGTCGAGCTTGATGATCACGCGACGCCCCTCGGCGTGCACCGTGCTGCCGTCGACCGTCAGCAGCCGGAAGCCGAACTCCGCGCTGGTGCGGCCCAGGCGGTTCAGCCAGAGGTGCACGAGCAGTAGACCGGGTGCGGTCACGGGAACGTGGTATTCGATGGCGAGTTCCCGGACTGCGCTGAACAGGTCGGGTGACCTGTCGTCGCCGGCCGGCACGTATCCACGCCCTGCCCAGTAATCGAGGATGGCCCGCTCGAAGACCGTCGCGTACCGGGCGTGATGCAGCATGCCCATCGCGTCAAGATCATCATAGTAGATCTGAATCGGGATGAGACGCCCGTGGTTGATCAGGGGCGGAGTCGGCGACAGGTCCTTTTCCAAGGAGGCGGCGCCCGGCAGCGCGGCCGTCGTGTTCTCGCTGTTCATTCAGATGGTTCCCCTCGGTCTCGCGGGCGGTGGAGTGAGGCCGGGACGTTCGCGCGTCCGGACAGGCACCTCCCGAGCGTTCTCGGCCCGCGAGCCGGGCGCCCCAGGGAGAGCCACTGGTGGGATCCCTGGGATGCCTGGTCTGGTCGACGCGGCGCCACGGTGAGTGAACGCATCGGGTCGGGGCCCGCAACCGGCCACGGCGGCTGATCCCGTCTTAGAGGCATAGTTCAGGCATTTCTCGGCGGTCCGTCGCCGCTGCTGGCCGGGAGACGATCACGCCGGGTGTACCTTTCCAAGCTGGGGAGGGTGAGGTGCCGAGCAACACCGGGGGATCCGAGCTGCGCGGCCGGCTGCGCGAGCGGGACACGCTCGATCGGCTGCTGCGCGACGTGCGTCACGGCCGCAGTCGCGTGCTGGTTCTGCGAGGGGAGCCCGGCGCCGGCAAGACGGCCCTGCTCGACTACCTGAGCGAGCGCGCGGGGGCCTGCCTGGTCACGCGCACGGCCGGGGTCGAGCCGGAGTCCGAGATCGCATACTCGGCGCTGCAGCAGCTCTGCGCGCCGCTGATGGGCCAACTCCCCCGGCTACCCGAGCCGCAGCGCGCCGCGCTGGCCACCGCCTTCGGGGTGGAGCCCGGCGGCCCGCCGGAGGGGCTGCTCATCGGTCTGGCCGTGCTTGGCCTGTTCGCCGAGGCCGCCGCCCAGCAGCCGCTGGTCTGCGTGGTCGACGACGTGCAGTGGATCGACCGGATGTCCGAAGTCATCCTCACCTTCGTGGCCCGACGGCTGGATGCCGAGTCGGTCGCGCTGGTGTTCGCCTCCCGCAGCCCCGGGGACGAGCGGATGCTCAGCGACCTGCCGGAGCTGCGCGTCGACGGGCTACCCGACGCGGACGCGCGGGCGTTGCTGGATTCGGCGCTCACCGGGCCGGTCGACGCGCGGGTACGCGACCGGATCGTGGCCGAGACGCGCGGCAACCCGCTGGCCCTGCTCGAGCTTCCCCGGGGCCTCACGCCGGCGGAGCTGGCGTTCGGGTTCGGCGCGCCGAGCACGACACCGCTGGCCAATCGGGTCGAGGAGGGCTTCGGGCGGCGCATCGCGGCACTGCCCGCGCAGACCGTCCGCGTGCTGCTGACCGCCGCCGTCGAACCGGTCGGCGACGTGACTCTGCTGTGGCGCGCGCTCGAACGGCTGGGCATCGAGCCGGACGCCATCACGCCCGCGCAGGCCGCCGGGCTGGTCGAGGTCGGCACCCGGGTCCGGTTCCGGCACCCGCTGGTGCGCTCGGCCGCCTGGCGATCCGCCGGGGCGGAGGAGCTGCGCGAGGTGCACCGCGCGCTGGCCGAGGTGACCGACCCGCGGCGGGATCCGGACCGGCATGCCTGGCACCGGGCGCATGCCGCGGTGGGACCCGACGAGCAGGTGGCCGGCGAACTGGAACGTTCGGCCGACCGGGCCATGGCCCGTGGCGGCCGGTCGGCGGCGGCGGCGTTCCTGCAGCGCGCCACCGAGCTGGCGGCCGACCCGCGACGACGGGCAGCCCTCGCCCTCGCCGCCGCCCAGGCCCGATTCGCCGCCGGCGCACCGGCGCAGGTACCCGACCTGCTGGCCGCCGCCGAGCTGTGCCCCCTCGACCTGCTGCAACAGGCCCGCGTGCAGCGCCTGCGCGCCCAGGTCGAGTTCGTGCTCAACCCCGGCCGGGACGCCTGTGCACCGCTGCTCACGGCCGCCGCGCGGTTGGAGACGCTGGACGGCGCCGCGGCCCAGGAGACCTACCTCTCGGCGCTGGGCGCGGCCGTACACGCCGGCCGGCTCGGCGACGACGAACTGCGCCGGGCGGCCGAGGCCGCCCGAGCCGTCCCGGCCGGACAGGACGCGGTCGGCCTGCTGCTCACGGGTCTGGTCGGGTGGAGCCTGGACGGGTACCCGGCCTCCGTGCCACTGCTGCGCCAGGCGCTGGGCGCACTCGGCACGGACGAGGACCTGAACCTGCTGTGGCTGACCGGGCCCGTCGCGTACGAGGTGTGGGAGGACGCGACGTGGCACCGGCTCACCGAAGCGGCGGTCCGCTCCTCCCGCGAGGCCGGGTCGCTGTCGCTGCTGCCCACCGCGCTGGCCTTCCGCGCCGGCGCGCTGGTGTTCGCGGGGCAGTTCGCGGACGCGTCGGACCTGCTCGACGAGGCCGACGCCCTGGGCCGGGCCACCAGACTGGCCGGGCACCCGTCCGCGTCACTCATGCTGGCCGCCTATCGCGGCCAGGAACTACCGGCACTGGAGTTGTTCGAGGCCACGGTCAAGGACGCCGACGCCCGTGGCGAGGGCCGGCTGCTCGGGCTGGCCGGCTACGCCAGGGCCGCGCTGTTCAACGGGCTCGGCCGCTATCCGGCGGCGCTGGAGGCCGCCCGGCAGGCCGCCGAGTACGAGGACATCGCCGTGTTCAACTGGACACTCGGTGAGCTGGTCGAGGCCGCGGCGCGCGACGGGGCGTCGGCCGTGGCGACGCGGGCGCGTGACCGGCTCGCGGAACGGACCGCGGTCGCGGGCACGGACTGGGCCCTCGGTGCCCAGGCCCTCGCCGACGCGCTCGCCGGCCCGCCCGGACGGGCCGAGGCGCAGTACCGTGAATCGATCGAACGGCTGTCCGCCACCAGCATGCGGCTGCCGCTGGCCCGGGCGCGCCTGCTGTATGGCGAGTGGCTGCGCCGGGAGAGCCGGCGTGGCGACGCCCGGACCCAGCTGCGCAGCGCCCACGACGCGTTCAGGACGATGGGCGCGGAGGGCTTCGCGCAGCGGGCCGGCCGGGAGCTGGCCGCCACCGGCGAGACCGTCCGCAAGCGGAACCCGGCGGCATGCGACGACCTCACCTCGCAGGAGGCACAGATCGCCCGGCTGGCCGTGGCGGGTCGGACCAACCCCGAGATCGGCGCCGAGATGTTCCTCAGCCCCCGCACGGTCGAGTGGCACCTGCGCAAGGTTTTCATGAAGCTGGGCATCGGATCCCGCCGCGAACTCGCCGGAGCGCTGCGCGCACGGTGACTTCTCCGTTCAGCCGGTGCCGCGCGGCAAAGCGCTGGGTAGTTCGCCGAATCTCTTCTTGTACGCCTTGATGAAATGGCTGCTGTCCGTGAAGTGCCAACGGGCCGCCACTTCGGAAACCGTCAGCGAGGTCGACATCAGCTCCATCCGGGCACGATCGAGCCGCCGTTCCCGGACGTATCCCATGACCGAGGTGGCCTGACTCGCGAACGCGCGGTGAAGGGTGCGAGTGGATACGAACAGGAAATCCGCGACGGAACGCGGATCCAGGTGACGGTCCAGTAGCCGGTTGTCGATCAATTCCATGGCCGCCCTTGCCAGGCTTGCCGAGAATTCCGCATCGTCGATGACCTGGTCGTTGAGCAGTCCGTGGAGCAGCTCCACAGCCGCGTTGCGTGCGGCCCAGGACGCGGCCGGGCTGAGATCGTCGTTCACGTCTGCCCAGGAGCGAAGGTGGGCGAGCAGCATCCGGGCGGCGGCGCTGTCCTGCTGCGCAGTGATCGATCGTTGTTTTCTTGGGAATCGGATCTCGCTGGCGGGCAAGGCGAACATGGCCAGTCGGGCGCCACAGCCGACTTCCCAGTCCCAGGTGGATGCGCTTCGGGTGACGCAGACGAGTCCCGCACCCACGCTGTTCATCTGGCTTGCGACGGCTAGGCGCGAGTTGCCACGCAGCTGGAACGCGGCGATGACCTGGTCGTCCCACCGGCAGTGCCCCGCGACCTCTTCGCTGTACATGTCCTGCACGACGAGGTCGGCCATCCTCGTCATCTGCATGCGGATCCGGTACGACCCATTGGTGCGCCGCGGCAGCGTCAGCGCGGGAGCCGGCATCACCCAGTCACGCGCCTGGCGTTCCCACTCACTGTGCAGTATCTGCGCCCATTTGACCTCCGCGTATGGGACGGTGATGTCGATAGTGAGTCGGCCAGGGTCATCGTTCCGCCCGAGCAGCGGGGTCTCTTCGATCTGCATACGTCGGTCGTGCCTTTCCTTGCTACATAGTGCAGTTGCGCCACTCGGCCGATTCGGCCTACCCCTCCAGTCACCGGGCCTCGATCTCGCGTCGTCGGCCCACCTGAGCATCCTCTCCCCCGCGCGGCAGCACCGCAACGAACCGCTGGCGCGCAACGCGTCACGAACCGGTTGCCGCCGCCGGGCCCTCGCGGTGGGTGAGTAAGCGGGCCTTGTCGTCATGCCGGTATACCCGTGCCCAACCGTCGTACCTGCGCGCCAGCTGCCGGCCGTGGCAGCCCCGACAGGCCGGGTCGGGCCGGCATGCGCGTTACCTTCGCGAAGGCAATCAAGCACCGGGCGCGGTACAGCCCGTGCGCTTTACCACTGGAAGGAAATGCATCATGAACGTGGCGTCACTCAAGCGCTCCCGGCCCCTGCGCCGCACAGCCGTCGCCGGTGCGGGTGTCCTGGCTCTGACCGCCGCCGGCGTATTCACCTTCGGCGCGAGCGCTTCGGCCACGGCCTCACACAACACGCGGCCGAAGCCCACGATCGTGCTGGTACACGGCGCCTTCGAGGACGCATCGAGCTGGGACGGCGTCATCCAGCGGCTCCAGAAAGCCGGCTACCCCGTCGTCGCCCCCGCCAATCCGCTGAACGCAGTGGCCAGCGACGCCGCATACCTGCGCAGCGTCGTGGACCACATCCAGGGCAACGTCATCCTGGTGAGCCACTCCTACGGCGGGGAAATCATCGGCCAGGCCGGCGCGAACGATTCCAAGGTCAAAGCCCTCGTCTACGCGGCGGCCCTCATCCCCGCCGTAGGCGAGAACGCGAACCAGCTGCTCACCCAGTTCCCCGGCAGCACACTGCCCGACGCCCTGGACCCGGTGCCCTACACGCTGCCCGACGGGACCACGGGCACCGACTTGTTCGTCAAGGCCGACAAGTACCGCCAGCAGTTCGCCAGCGACGTACCCGCGAACAGGGCCGCCCTCATGGAAGCAACCCAGCGCCCCATCGACCAGGCGGCCCTCGGCGAGAACGTGACGGCCGCCGCCTGGACGAACGTGCCCAGCTGGGACGTCATCACCAACCAGGACCCCAACATCCCGCCGGCCGCCCAGGAGTTCATGGCCAAGCGCGCCCACGCCCACATCACGAAGGTCAACTCCTCCCACTCGGTAGCCGTCTCCCACCCTGACGTCGTCACGACGGTGATCGAGCAGGCCGCCGCCGCCACGACAAAATAACGGCACCCGTACCGATCTCGCGCAACACCAGGCCGGTCACGGGATGCCCGGTCCTGGACTGTGGTGCCAGGGAGCGTGGCACCGACATCACCGCGACGCACTCTCCTGAGGGCACGATCCAGCAGGTGCTGGGGGTCGCCAGGTGAGGCGGTGTCGCTTGCCGTCGCGATAGTCCCGGGAGGGCGACATGTTCCAGTAGACATCGATGCGCGGCAGTGGCGTGGGCCCGCGCGGCCTTGACGCCCAGCCGGGGGAGGCGGGTCGCCGTCATTGACGGCGACCCGCCGCATAACCCGACGCCCCGTGGTGCCAGCTCCTCCGCGCCCCCGCAGATCTTGCGCTGAGAACGGGCGAGCACAGCTATGCGGCACCGGCACGCCCGCTTCCAGGTCGACTGTCAAACCCCTCGCGATGAAGCACGGCCTAAGCCCGGTAGGTGGCCACCAGGTCGGCGAGGGTGTCGGTCGACGCGGCGCGCAGCGCGGCGGCGGCCTCCTCGCGAGACAGCGCCGCCCGGGCCAGTTCCTCGGCCCGGGTCCGGTCGACGAGTTCGTCGGGCGTGAACAGCGGAGCGCCCAGCCGGGACCGCTCCCGGTCGGACACCACCAGCAACCGCAGGGCCTCCGCCGGCCGTCCCTGCAACGCGTGCAGGTGGGCCAGCCCTTCGACCGCGTCGAGCTGCCCTTCCGCGATGTCCAGCTCGGTGTAGATCGCGAGCGCGTCCAGGTAGCGCTGCCGGGCATCGGCCAGCCGGCCCAGCCGTCTGTCCACTGTGGCCAGGTTGAACCGGGCCGCGGCCTCCCCCCGCCGGTCGGAGATCTTCTCGAACCCGGCCAGTGCGCGGGCGAACATGTCGCCGGCCTCGTCGAGCCGGTCGAGGCAGCGCAAGGTGCCCGCGGTGTTGTTCAACGCGGCGGCGATGGCCCGGTCGTCGTCGCCGTCCTGCGCGAGCCGCAGGCCCTCGTACCCGTACTCGAGCGAGGCTTCATAGTCGCGCTGGCCCTGCGCGGTGATGGAAAGGTTGTTGAGGCTGGAGATGATGCCGGCGCGGTTGTCCAGCTCGCGGAAGGTGTCGAGCGCCTCGGTACCGAGCCGCCGCGCCTCGGCCAGGTCGCCGCTGTTACGAGCCAGTGCCGCCGCGGCGCGCAGGGCCTGTCCGCGGCGCTGGCTCACCTCGTACTCGGTCGCCTTGAGGGCGCGGCGCAGCCACGTACGGCCATCGAGCATCTGGCCGGTGACCCACCAGTACCACCACATCGAGGTGGCGATGGCCAACCCGGTCTCGGGATCACCGCCGGACAGGCTGCGTTCGAGCGCGACCCGGAGATTGTCGTGCTCGGCGTTGATCCTCGCGAGCCACTGCGCGTGCGCCGGGCCGTCGGTGGGTGGAGCGGCGGCGACGAGCTCCTGGTACACCCGGCTGTGCCGGGCGCCCGCCACACGTTCCTCGGTGGCACCACCGTCGGTCGCCAGCCGTTCGGCCGCGTACTCCCGGGTCGTCTCGAGCAGGCGGTACCGGCTGGCACCACCGGCCGCGTCAAATCTGTCCACCATGGACCGTTCGACGAGGCGGGTCAGCACGTCGAGCACCTCGTCCGGGAAACGCGGCGGCGCCCCGGCCGGATCGGCGCCGACCCGCTCGGCCGCGGCCAGGTCGAACCCGCCGGCGAACAGGCTCAGGCGCCGGAACAGCACCTGCTGCTTTGGTTCGAGCAGATCGTGTCCCCAGTCGATGGCGGTGCGCATGGTCTGGTGGCGGTCCACCGGCGACGACCCGGACAGCAGGTCCAGGCTGCGGTCGAGCCGTGCCACCAACTCGCGCAACGACAGCGTCCGCAACCGGGGCGCCGCCAGCTCCAGCGCCAGCGGCAGCCCGCCCAGGCGCCGGCACAGCTCGACCGCGTACGTCTCCTCGTCCGGCTGCAGCCGCCGGCCGCCGCGCGCTGCGGCGACCCGGTCGCCGAACAGCCGTACGGCGTCGGAGCCGACCGACCGGGACCGCGGGGCGTCGGGGTCCGGTAGGGACAGTCCACCGAGGACAAAGACGTCCTCCGAAGGCAGCCCCAACGGTTCCCGGCTCGTGGCCAGTACCCGGACGGCGGGACAGGCGGCGAGCAGCTCGTGCACGACCGCGGCCACCGGCGCCAGTACGTGCTCGCAGTTGTCGAGCACCAGCAGCACCCGGCTGGTGCCGAGATGCCGCGCGAGACTCGCCATCACGGTCTCCCCCGCGACCTCCCGACCGCCCACGCCGGCCGCGACCCGCGCCGCCAGGGCCTCCGCGTCCCTTGCGGATGCCGGAGGGTAGCCGGCCAGCTCGACCACGTGGGTCCCGTCCGGGTGGTCCGCGGCGAGTTCGCGCGCCAGCTCGTAGGACAGCCGCGTCTTGCCGCTACCGCCCGGCCCGACGATGGTCAGCAGCCGGGAGTGGCCGAGCAGCGCGGCGCAACTGTCCAGTTCGGACCGTCGTCCGATGAAGCGGGTCCGCGCGGCCGGCAGCTCGAGCGGTTGCGCGAGCGTGGGGTCGCGCCGCCGGATGGCCTCGGCCAGGCGGGTCACCTCGTCGCCGGGTACGGTGTCGAACCGCTCGGCGAGCACGTCGCGCAGCCGCGCGAAGGCCGCCATGGCCTCCGCCGTCCGCCCGGCCCGGTACAGCGCCAGCATCAGGTGCCCGACCAGACCTTCGGCGGTGGGCCGCTCGGCCACCCAACTGGCGAGGTCGGCCAGAATCTCGGCGTGGCGACCGGCGGCGAGGACCAGGCCAGCGAGTTCCTGCCGGGCCGCCAGGCGCAGCTCGTTCAGCCGGACCGCGGCGGCGGCGATGTCCGGCCCGGTGACGACACCGTCGAAGGCTGGTCCGTGCCACAGGTCGAGCGCCTCGGCGAGCGTTGCCGTGGAGCGTGCCGAACCGGCGAGGATGTCCTCGAACCGGTGCGCGTCCACGTCATCGGTGGTGATGTCCAGGACATAGCCGGCCGGTGTCGTGCGGACCCGCTCGCCAGTAATTTTGCGTAAACCGGAGACATGAACCTGTAGCGCGGCGGTCGCCGTCGACGGCGCCTGTTCCGGCCACAGTTCGGTGACGAGTCGGTCGGTGGAGACCGGATGACCTCGCGCGACCAGCAACGCGGCGAGTAGCGTGCGCTGCTTCGGCGCGGTCACCGCGACAGGCCCGTCCGCATCGGAGACCGTAAGCGGACCAAGTACCTGAAAGCGCATCCCATCTCCGGCTTAAGCGTTTCTTTGGCGTGCCGCTGCAGGCTATCCGATAGATGGCCAGCAACAGCGTTGGCCAGCGGCAGTGGGGGGTAGAGCGGTGGCACGGACAGCGCGACGGCGGCTGGTCAGCGTGACGGCGTTGGCGGGAGTGGCGGCCGTGATGATGGCGATGACCGCCTGTGGCAGCGACAGCGACACCAACAGCAACGCCGCGGCAAGTGGCGCGAACGCCGCCGCCGTGGACGCGGGCGACGGTGACGACGGGGGCTCGGGCCTGGGGCCGACGCTCACCGTCACCTTCAACGTGAGCGGCGAGGCCGAGCTCAAGGGAAACACGACGTCGACCGCCCCGACGGACAACGGCCAGAGCCCGGAGTCCTGCGCGGCCTACGCCAAGGGCGCCCCCGCGGACAACGGGAAGACTCACTATGTCCTGCCGACCTTCCTCAACGGCGACATCAGTGGCAAGCATGTCCTGATGAACGCGCTGGTCGAGGACTACAACGGTCCGGGCACGTACGACCTCGATGGCATGGCCGGTCCGGGAGGGGAGACCGACATCGAGGTGGACCAGCGGGCCTACGCCGACCAGGGTGACGCCAGCGGAAAGGTCGAGGTCGACGGCAAGGGCGGCGGCACGTTCACGTTCACCAAGCTCGCCTACTCCGACGGTAACGGGCAGGTGTCGCCCGGCATCAGCGGCACGATCTCCTGGACCTGCAAGAACTGAGCCCGCGCACCATTCCATGTCCGCGTCGCCGCTGAGTGTGATCCCATCCCAACGACGGCCTGATGTGAGGGCTATTCACCGATAGGCCCGCTACCTGCGATTCTGTCGGTTATTTGTCCTTAACCAGCGATTCCACGGGACTACCCCAGCGGGAGAAACTTCGGTCGACCACAACTCGGTGTCACCGCGCGATGACGCCAGACCGAACGGAGTTGACTATGGCACCGGTACCAGACGGCCTCTACCAGATCGGCTTCCCCGGCGCGCAACTTCTCACGTTGCCGTTGGAGACAGACCAACCCGGCATGCCCGTGCTGCTCCTGCCTCCCGCCGGCGAACGCGACACGCAGGTCTGGGAGATACGCGCCGCGGACGGCGGCAACTGCACGATCCGCGGCAAGAGCAGCGAGCTGTACCTGGGATTCGACGGCGAACCGGATATGCAGGAACTCGTCGTCGGGTACTCCGAGCCTCGCCAGTGGCAGATCGATCCCGGTGCCGAGCCGGGCACCTACACCGTCGGCGTTCCCGACACGAAGTTCCGTCTGGGTCGCAGTCTGCTACGGGTCTACCCGCCGCGGGTTGCCCTGTTGCCGTCGATGGGCGACCAGTTCGAGGCGTGGTTTTTCCTAGCGGCCGGATAATCCCGCGCCGGGCCACACGTCGGTCGGTGAGCCGTCGCCACGCGGCGGCTCACCTGGTGAGCGGCCCGGTCCTTTCGCGACTTGCGGCGCCCGCCTATCGTCAGCGAACGTGACCAATCAGTTCCCGGGCGCCAGCACCGCCCACCGGTCCGCGGCGACCTGGCGCGGGTTGCGCCGCGCGTCCGGCATCCTCATGGCGATCGTCGGCCTCATCGCGGTCGCCTCCGGCATCCACCTGGCGATCAGCCACTCATGGCAGAAGACGACCGGCCAGGTCGACTCGTGCCAGCTGGTCACCACGCATCCCAGCAACAACACCACCAAGCACGTCGCGGACAGGTGCGCGGTGACCTGGACTCAAGACGGGGGCTCACACAGCGACACGATCACGTTCAGCAAGGCCGGCTACACGCCCGGCCAGGCTGTCACACTCCGGGTGAGCGGCGACAATGCCGCCGAGGACTCCGCCGCCTGGATCAGTTGGTTCACGATCGCCGTCGGCATCGTCCTCCTCGCCGGCGGCGTGGTCATGTTCGCCACGGCGCGCCGTCAGGGCAGATCACGAGGCTGACGGCGCACCGCCCGATCGAAGCACGCAACATTTGTAAGTATTCGCAATTGAAAGCACATCACATTCGCACGCTTTCGCAATTGAACGGGCTCGGCACTGCCGGGCCCGTCTTCTTTTCGTGGCCGTGCGCCACCGACGCCGCCGCTCGCGCATTCCTGATGCCCCGAATACCCGAAACAGGGTATGCCCGGTAAGCCATACGCGAGCCATATACCAGTACGCGCCGAGGTACCGGAAATCCTTGCTACTGACGAGATTGCGGCGGAAATCGCGCGTCGTTGGTTGCATCATCAACGCCTGCGCCATATGGTGAGCCATCCATCTATTGGCATGAATGATCATCGCGATGATTTGTCGCGACGATCATGCCACGATGATTTGGAGGAACAATGCCGTTGCGCTCCAATCGAAATGGCTCGGCTGCGTCAAGCCCACCATCACGCCGTCGGTCGCGAAGCCGGCGGCTTTTCATTGCCGGCTCAGCTCTCGCGCTGACCGCCGCCACGATGACCGCGTTGGCATCGCCAGCGACCGCGAAGCCACCGGCGCCCTCCGGTAGCAAGGGCGTGAACTCCAGCGACCTTCGCGACAAGGCCGACTTCTACGACTCGCGGCAGGATCCGAGTGTCGCGAAGACGCTCGCCAACCGCGCCGCAACCATGGCCGCGCGGCCGAAGGCCGGCGTCACCTCGCTGCGCGGGCAGCTGGGCCGACAGGGCGTCATCTCGATGGACCCGCTGACCGGCACCGCACGCGACGTCTCCCGCCTCGACGGCTTCCTGACTCCCGCGAGCAAGCAGCCAGCACACACCATCGCGCTGGACTACCTGACCGCGCACCCCGACGTCTTCGGGCTCGACGCGGCCGGGATCGGGCGGCTGGAGCTTCGACGCGACTACGTCGACATCGCCGGTACGCACCACCTGAGCTTCATCCAGAGCGTCGGTGGGGTCCCCCTCTTCGGCGACGGGGTGCAGGCCAACGTCACCAAGGATGGCCACCTCATCAACATCGTCGGCTCACCGGTGGCGAACCTGCCGACCGCCGCCGCGGCGCCCGCCATCTCGGCGAGCCAGGCGCGTAGCGCCGCCGTCTCCGACCTCCTGCAGAGCGCGAAGGCGGCGACCGCGACCGCCCAGGGTGGCCCGCGCCGGCAGACCAGTTTCAGCAACGGCGACACCGCCGCACTCTCGTACTTCATGACCGCGGGCGGGCCGCGACTGGCCTGGCAGACCCTGACCGCGCCGACCACCCAGCAGCTCTACACGCACCTCATCGACGCGGCGACCGGCCGCGTGCTCTACCGGCAGAGCCTCGTCGACTACGACAACGGCCAGGCGTGGGACAACTACCCGGGCGCGGCCAAGGGCGGCACCCAGCAGAACCGTAACCTCACCTCTCCCGGCTGGCTGCCGAACAACTCCCCCCGCCTCGCCGGCAACGTCGCCCACGTCTACAGCGACGTCAACGACGACAACGTGGCCGAGTCGAGCGAAGAGGTCCTCCCGACCGGTAAGAAGCAGTTCAACTACCCGTTCGTGAGCTTCAACTCGCTCGGCGGCAGCTGCTCCGCGCAGTTCGTCTGCTCGTGGGACCCGACCACGCCGTTCTCCTGGCAGACCAACCGCGCACAGAACGCCGTCCAGGTCCTCTACTTCCTGGGCAACTACCACGACCACCTCGCCGCCTCGCCGATCGGCTTCACCCGCTCGGCCGGCAACTTCGAGGCGGTCGACGGCGACGCCGTGCAGGCCGAGACGATGGATGGGGCGAACACCGCGGGCGGCCTGCCCGACTCCAACCACATCGACAACGCCAACATGGCCACTCTGCCCGATGGCCAGTCGCCGCGCATGCAGATGTACCTCTTCCCGGACCCGGCCGTGCCGACCGACCCGTTCCTGCAGACCAACGGCGGTGACGAGGCCGACGTCGTCTACCACGAGTACACCCACGGCCTGTCGAACCGCCTCGTCGTCGACGCGATGGGCAACTCCACGCTCGGCAACGTCGAAGCGGGCTCCATGGGTGAGGCGTGGAGCGACTGGTACGCGATGGATTTCCTGGTCAACGAGGGCTTCCAGAAGGACACGAAGGCCGAAGGCGACCTACGCGTCGGCAACTACGTGGGGGCAGGCCAGGACCTGATCCGCAACCAGCCGATCGACTGCCCGGTCGGCAGCACGTCGCCCGCGTGCCACGGCACGCCGACGGCGGGCCCCGGAGGCTTCACCTACGGTGACTTCGGCAAGGTGGAGGCCGGGCCTGAGGTCCACGCGGACGGCGAGATCTGGGGCGAGACGCTCTGGGACCTGCGCACCGCGCTCGGCTCGAAGCTCGCCGAGTCGCTCGTCACCCGGGCGATGGAACTCTCCCCGTCGAACCCGTCCTACCTCGACGAGCGCAACGCGATCCTGATGGCCGACCAGGTCGTCAACAAGGGCAAGGCGAACAAGACGATCTGGTCCGTCTTCGCCCACCGGGGCATGGGCTACTTCGCCGGTGCCGTCGACGGCGACGACACCGCTCCGGTCGAGGACTTCTCGCTGCCGCCGGCGGCGGGCACGCCCACGGGTACGCTGTCCGGCGTCGTCACCGACCAGGACTCGCTGGCTCCGATCGCCGGTGCGGTGGTCGGCTTCGGCGGGCACGCGTCCGGCTTCCCGAACGACTACGCCGCCGTCACCGATGCCACGGGTCACTACACCATCACCGGCATCGTGCCGGGCACCTACCCTGCGGTCTTCGCCAACGCGGGCGGGTTCGACCGGCAGTCGACGACGCTGAGCGTTTCCTCCAGCGCGAACGCGCGCAACTGGTCGCTTCGCCGCGACTGGGCGGCGCTCGGCGGCGGCGGATCGGTGACCGACTTCAACGGCCCCGACTACAGCGACTTCGGCTGCGGCCCGTCCGCCGCGATCGACCAGTCGCTGGGTCTCGGCTGGGGCTCCACGGTCGACCAGGTCGGCACGACTGCCACACCGAAGTTCGTCACCGTCCAACTCGCCCAGGCGGTCAACATCGTCGCGGTCGCCGTCGACCCCGGCAACACCTGCGGTGACTCGGGAAGCGCCTCGACCGGCGACTACTCGATCGAGACCTCGACCGACGGCGTGACGTTCACGCTCGCCGCGTCCGGCACGTTCGGGGCGGCCGATCGGCACCGGCTCAACAGCATCTCGCCGGCCACTGGTACCGGCACCGGCATCCGCTTCGTCCGCTTCACCATGAAGGGCACCCAGGTGCCGGGCGGCCTCGCTGCCTGCCCGGGCGCCTTCTCCGGATGTGACTTCATGGACATGTCGGAGCTTGAGGTGTACGGCACACCCGCGCCGTAGGCGGCACACCCGCGCCGTAGGCGGCACACCCGCGCCGTAGGCGGCACGCCCGCGCCGTGGGCGAAGGCACCACCCGCCACCGTGGGGACGGTCATCACGCCCGTCCCCACGGTGGCGCACTCCTCACCAGTTCAGTTTCTCCGGGGCCGGTTCGCCGTAGTGCTCTTCCCACGAGACGACCCTGTTCCGCAGCACGCCGACGCTCTGGATCTCCGCCTCGATCTGGTCGCCGGGGCGCAGGTAGAAGTCGAACGGGTTCGGCTGCACCGCGGCGACGCCGGAGATCGTGCCGGTGGTGATGATGTCGCCGGCGCTGTAGACCTGCGGTGAGTGATAGGCGACCAGATGCGGGATCGGTACCCGCATGGTGGCGGTGTTGCCGGTCTGGCGTACCTCGCCGTTGACCCGCAGCCGCATGGCGAGGTTCTGCATGTCGGGTACCTCGTCGGCGGTGACGATCCACGGGCCGATCGGGCAGAACGTGTCGATCGCCTTGCTGAATGAGAAGACGCCCGACTCCATCTCCCGGCGCTGGATGTCACGGGCGGTGATGTCGTTGAAGACGGTGAACCCGGCGATGTGTTCGATCGCCTCGTCCGGACCGAAGAACTTGCCGGGCTTGCCGATGATGACGGCGAGCTCCAGTTCGTAGTCGAGTTCCTTGGTCAGGTGCTCCGGGTAGACGATGTCCTCGTCCGGGCCGATGACCGCGTCGACATTCTGGAAGAACACGATGCCCTTGTGCACCGGGTGCGACCAGTTGACCGCCTGCAGCTCCTGGTGATGCTCGACGAAGTTGCCGGCGGTGTGGAAGAACTTCTTCGGGTGGATCGGCGCGCGCAGCCTGACGTCGGTGAGCTTGAGCCGCTCGCCGGTCTCCGGCACCCTGCTGCCGCGCTCGAAGAACTCCCGCGTGGACGCGGTGTCCAGCACGATGACGTCGTCGCCGTCGAGGCGCCCGACCCGGCCCTCGTCGAATGCGATGAGCTTCATGTCAACTCTTTCCGGCAGCGGGGGCGATCAGGCGCCGACCATGTTGTAGCCACCGTCGGCGAGCAGATACACGCCGGTGATGTGCGAGGCGTCCTCGGTGGCGAGGAACAGCGCAGTGCCGGCGACCACCTCGGGGGCCGGGATCTGCGCGAGCGGGGTCATCGAGAGCAGCTTCTCGCGACGGCCGTTCTTCCAGTCCTCGCGCTCGAGCGTGGCGCCGGTCTCCATGAAGCCGGGCGCGAACGTGTTGACCCGCACGTTCGGTGCGAACGCCGCGGCGTAGGACTTGGTCACGCCGACGATGCCGTACTTCGCGGCGGCGTACTGCGGGGCACGGGCCGAGCCGCGCACGATCACTGTGCTGCCGATGTTGACGATCGCGCCGTGACCCTGCTCGAGCATGCGCGAGCCGAACTCGTGCACGCAGAGCAGGGTGCCCTTGAGGTCGACGTCGATGACGCGGTCCAGCGCCTCCTGGGTCAGTTCCTTCCACGACATCTGCTCGGTCGCGACGTCACCGACATTGTTGATGAGCACGTCGAGGCCCCCGAAGTGGTCGAAGACCTCGGTCGCCAGCTTCTTGATCACGTCCCAGGTGTCGATGTTGGCCTGGAACAGCGCCGCTTCGCCGCCAGACTCCTCGATGCGCTCGACCGTCCGCTCCGCACCCGCACGGGAGCTGTTGTAGTGCACACCGACCCGGGCGCCTTCCTTGGCGGCGCGCACCGCGATCTCGGCACCGAAGCCGGTACCCGCGCCGGTGACCAGAACGGATTTGCCGGCGAAGCGCGGGAAAATGGTCGGGGTTGCTGTGTCGCTCACTGTGGTTCTCCTCCTTTGGATCGTGCGCACGGCTGTCGGGCGCGATCAGACGAGGGTGCGACACGGTCACGAGGAGGCGAGGTCGAGGACTCGCGCGGCGGTGCCGCCCAGGATTCTGTTGACCGTGGCCTCGTCGGCGGCGGCGACCGATCGCGCGCCGCGGACCCAGCCGACCGGGTCGGGTGAGCCGACCGGGTAGTCGCTGCCCAGCACGAGCCGGTCGAGTCCGACGACGCGCACCAGCGCGTCGAGCGTCTCGGGACTGTAGACGCAGGTGTCGTAGTAGAACTGGGTGAGGTAGTCGCTCGGCAACTTGGTGATGTTGACCGCGGTCTCCGGGCGGTTCTGCACGTTACGGTCCATGCGGGCGCAGTAGTGCGGAAAGAATCCGCCGCCGTGCGCCATCACGATCGGCACCTCGGCGAACTTCTCCACGATGCCGCCGTAGATCAGCGACGCCATGACGCGCGCCTCCTCGATCGGCTGGCCTATCGAGTTCCACAGCGCGTACCGGCGGAACCACGGATCCGGCGTACCGTCCGGGTGCACGAAGGTCGCTACGCCGTTGGCGGCGAACGACCTCCACAGCGGCAGCATCGGCTCGTCACCGAGGTAGACGCCCTTGGAGTTCGCGGGCAGGTTCGCCACCGTGATGCCCAGCTCGCCGGTGGCCCGATCGATCTCGCGCAGCGAGTTGTCCACGCTCTGCAGCGGTAGCGTGAAGCTGCCGATGAAGCGGTCCGGATAGCCGGCGACCCAGGCGGCGACGCTGTCGTTCGCGCGCCTGACCAGGTCGTACTCCTCCTCCGCGCAGGCCCAGCTGGTACCCGCGATGACCGTGCTCGACGAGATGACCGTGCGGTCGACGCCGCGCCGATCCATGTCGGCGAGGTGCAGCTCGGGCTTGAGCATCTTGTCGAAGTGCGAGTCGCGATCCTGCGATTCGGCCCGGGGCGATGCCCAGAACATCGCCTTGCCGCGCCCGGCCTCCAGCGAGGTCTCGTCCAGCACGTGGGTGTGGAAGTCGATGACCGGATTCTGCGGGTTCATCAGCGGGTCCTCTGCGTGACCGATGTGTCCCGCCAGTGCACGGTGCGACGCTCGCCCCAGACCAGGAGGCCGTAGAGGGTCAGACCGATGACGCTGAGCAGGATGATGTAGCCGAATACCGTGGCGACGTCGAGCTGTTCCGACGCCGAGTTGATCAGTTCACCGATGCCGTCCGCGCCACCGCCGAGGAACTCGGCGACGATCGCGCCGGTCACGCAGAGCGTGATCGCCGACTTGAGGCCCGCGAAGATGTGCGGCACCGCGGTCGGGAACTTCAGCAGCCTGATGGTCTGTATCCGGCTCGCCTCGATCGACGTGAACATCAGCAACTCGTTGCGGCTGGCCGACAGCATGCCCAGCGCGGTGTTGATGATGACCGGGAAGACCGCGATGAGCGCGGAGAGCAGGATCTTCGGGCTTAGGCCGAAACCCAGCCAGGCGACGAAGACCGGCGCGAGCGCGACGCGGGGCATCGTGTTGACGATGATCAGGTACGGCATGAGCACGCGCTCGCCGAAGCGCGTCTCGCCGACGACGATGCCGAGCAGGATGCCGACGGCGGAGGCGGCCAGGAAGCCCAGGATCACCTCTTCGAGCGTCCTGAACAGGGCATGCGAGACGTACCCGCCGGTGAACAGGCTCTTGAGTTCGGTCCCCAGGGCCCTCGCGGTCGGCCAGGGCGCCGGCAGCACGAAGTGCGAGATGATCTCAAAGCTGTAGAGCGCCTGCCAGATGACAACCAGCAGGATGCCGAACGCGATGAGCTGCCAGGCATGACCGAACCGGCCGCTCCACAAGCCATGTCCGGAGCGCGCGGGCGAGGCGGCCACGGCCGGATCCGCCGCCTCGGTCGCGGTGCCTCGCGGCATGTCACCCACCCACCCGCGCGGTCAGGCCCGTGCCGCTGTGCGCGGGGCGAGCGCGGCGCGGACGTGGTTGACGTACTCCGCGAAGCGCGGATCGGCGGTGGTCACCTCGAAGGTGCGGGGCCTGGGCAGGCCGATGTCGATGATCTCGGTGATCCGGCCGGGCCGGTCCGACATGACGATGACCTGGTCGGAGAGGAAGACCGCCTCCGGAATCGAGTGCGTGACCATCAGCGCGGTCGCGCCGGTGGCGAGACAGACGCGCTGCAGCTCCTCGTTCATCGACTCGCGCGTTATCTCGTCGAGCGCGCCGAACGGCTCGTCCAGCAGCAGCACGCCGGGGTCGGAGACCAGCATGCGGCAGATCGCCGCGCGCTGCGCCATACCGCCGGACAGCTCCCGGGGGTACGCCTTCTCGAAGTCCTGCAGCATTGCGGAGCGCAGCAGCTCACGCGCTCGGGCCTGTGCGGCCCTCGCGGCGGCTCTGCCGTGGCGGATCTCGATCGGCAGCACGACGTTCTCGATGACCGTGCGCCAGGCCAGCAGCGTGGAACTCTGGAACATGTAACCGGTGCCGGTCGGCGGCTTGCGGACCACCTCGCCGGCGATCGTGACGCCGCCGGCGCTCGGACGCATCAGGCCACCGACGATGTGCAGCAGGGTCGACTTGCCGCAACCGCTCGGGCCGATAATCGAGGCGAACGTGCCCCGCTCGACCGTAAAGGACACCTCCGCCAAGGCGGTGACCTCCGCGTACCGGTGAGCGACGTGGTCGACGACGACCTGCGCGGCCGCGTGGGACCGCGCCGCCCCGGCATCGGCTGCTTCACTCATTTCGCGAACTCGTCGGTGAAGTAGCCGTTGAAGTCGGTCTGGCTGCCGGAGTAGGCGCCGGACTTGTTGAGCTGGTCGTGCCAGGTGGTGAGATCGTCGGGCGTGGTGGCGCAGGACGCCATCGTCGCGGGCAGGTCGTGGGTACGCATCGTGATGAAGGCCTGCGACACCCGCATCGTCACGTTGTTGTCGGTGGCCTGATCCGGTGCGAGCTTCTTGGTGAGCGCGGCGAGCTTGCCGGCGTCGGTGCCGATGTAGTTGACGCCCTTCTGGTACGCCCGGAGGAACCTGGTGATCGCGTCGGACTTGCTGGACAGCGCCTTCGCCGAGGCCCAGAAGCCCTGACCGGCGGTGACCCCGCCCCGCGCGCCCTGAATCTGGCGGACCTGGAAGCCCTTGGCCTGAGCCACGGCCATGTCGCCGACGCCACCGGCATAGGCGGTGATGTCTTTACGCTGGAAGGCGGCGAGCGCCTGGCCACCGTTGCCGACCTGGAGGATCTTGTAGTCGGTCGGGGTGAGACCGGCGCTCTTGGCGAGCGCGACCGCGGCCGCTGCGGCCGGGCCGTCCGGATCGTCGACACCGATGGTGGCGCCCTTGAGGTCGGCGCCGGCCTGCACCGTCGAGTCGGCCGGCACGTAGACGTTCAGCGGCGGCGCCCAGTAGGTGCGGCACACGTAGGTGGGTTTGAAGCTTGGCTGCTTCGCGACCGATCCGATGACACTGGTCGTCGGCGCGTCGATGAGTTCGGCGGAGCCGGCGGCGAGCGACTGCACCGCCTGCGCGCCACCGGAGACGCTGGTGACCTTCACGGCGACGCCCTCGGCCTTGAAGTATCCCCGGTCCTGCGCGGCCCAGATGCCGTGCTCGGCCTCGATGCTGGTGGTCGGGATGACGACGTTCAGCGCTCGTACGGCCGCGGGCGGGTCGTCGCTGCTTCCACATCCGGTCGACAGGCCGCCGGAGAGCAGGACGGCGGAGAGCATGGCGAGGTTGCGCACCCGTGGCCCGCGCACGCGACGCGCCCCGGCTCCCGTTCGACGGTCGGTGTAGCCGCGAAGCTCGTAGCCGGACATCCTGTTCACTTTCGCCCCCCGAACTCGTCTTTCGTACCGGACGTTAACCGTGCGCACTGGACAACGTCAACGTATCTCTATATAGAGATGTTTTCCAGACGCGCGATGCGGTGACGGTGTGGCGGCGCCCGCGCCCCTATTCGAGCCGGAACACCCGCAGCTGCAGGGCGAGGGCCGCGTAGTAACCGACCAGCGTGCTGAGCTCGAAGACCGTCTTCACGCCGACCAACGGCGACCAGGTCGACCAGTCCTCGTCGCAGACAGAACCCCTGGTCATGGCGTGCGCGAGACCAGCACACGCACGCTCGCGCGGGTCAACGAGGTCGGGCACCAGGCCCGAACGGATCGCCTCGATCTCCGCCTCGGTCAGGCCGATCGCACGGCCGACCGCTTCGTGCGCGTCACGCTCGAAGCGACTGTCCCAGTACGCCGCGGTGAGCGGAAAGTGCTGCGGGCCCTGGGCGCGGGGCCCCTTGATGATCAAGTCGTAGAGCGCGCGCTGCTCGTCATCCAGGTCAGACGGGTCGAGTCCGTCAAGGCGGCTCATCGGTCCCGCAATCGGCGAGAGATGTCGGCGGAGATGTTGACGCCGGCGACGCTTCGACCCGATACGGGCCGTCGACCGCCACCTCGTTGTCCGCCGACATCAGGTCCTCGCGCCGCGCACGCCCGCCATGAAACCCATTTTCGCGCCACGAAAGTTGACTGCGCACTCGTGCGGGCGCCCTTTGACAAGGCCAGCAGGCGCCGGGTCAACGCGCACCCGGGGTGTTCGACGTCAGCGAGGCGAAGGCGACGCCGCCGATCTCGCGCAGAACGTCCACTCCGACTCCGGCTCCGCCGAGTACCTCCATTCCGCGGGTGACGGCGACGTAATAAGTGGCCAGCTTGCCGACGTCAAGGCCTTCGGGAAGCTGGCCCGCTTCTTGCGCTTGACGGAGGCACTCGGCGTATTCGGCCTCCAGGCGCCGGTAGGCCCGGCGGCTCGCCTCCGCGACTTCGGGATCCTGGTCCGCGAGCTCCACGGTCGCCTTGGTGAACAGGGAGTCCAGTGGGCCCTCGGAGCTGAAGGCGAGCGCGAGCGCGTCAAGGTGGGCGCGAATGCGGTCCAGGGGGGTGTCTTCACCCGTGGCGAGCTCTGCGGTGAGCCGGTCGACGTGGGCAGAGGTGCTCTGGGCGAGCGCACGCAGGAACAGCTCGCGCTTGCCGCCGAAGCTGTTGTAGATGCTCTGCTTCCCCAGGCCCGTGGCGCGGCTCAGTTCTTCCATCGTGGTCCCGCCGTAGCCGTTGGCGGCGAAGGTCTGCGCGGCCTTCTCGACGACAGCGTTCTCGTCGAACTTCCGGGGTCGTGGCATGGCCCTGATCCTATGGGCGAGTGCGGCCGGACGAGAGACAACTCAGCCGACCAGGGTCCGGGCTCGGTCAGGGGTGTTGGCGGGCTCGGGTGTTGGCGGGCCGGTCGCGACTGCTGGTCGGCCCGGGCTGTCCACCCGGGCCCAGTACGCGGTCAGTCGGTCGCCTCCGGGTTGCTCGGGATCGCGCCCACGGTCTGTGCGGCGACGTCGTAGACCTCGGACTGGTAGTCGAGGATGCGCACACCGCCCATCACCGCGGCGACGGCCTTCTGGAAGTTCTCGTCGGCGTTGTGCTCGTCGATGGCGGCCTGGTCGCGCCACCCCTCGGAGAGGTGAATGGTGTTCGGGTCGGTCAGGTCCTGCGCGAAGACGTAGTACACGCAGCCGTCCTGCTGTGCGGTCGTGGACAGGTGCGGGATGACCGCGTCGATGAACTTCTGCCGGTCCTCCGCATGAATCGTGTAGTACGCGCTGACAACCTTGCCGGTGGTCTCGTGCTTGGTCTGGGAAATCACGTCGTGCTCCGTTCCGCTGATCAATGGGCGTCGCCGCGGTCCGGCGGGAGGTGGACCTCCCGCCGGACGGATCGGGGCGGCGCCCCGCTCATGCTGCCCTCCGCGCCGGTCCCACCGGGCTGGGCTGATGCGTCGTGGTCCCAGCGTACCTCGTTATTGACGAACCAGTCCAGAACTGTGACGGGACGCGCACCGTGACTACCGCGTGGGTGTTTTGTCATGATTATGACTTATTTTGAGCCGCTTGATCTTCGACGCCCCGCGCGTCAGTCGACGATCAGGCCGCCGGTGAGGTTGGCGACCGCGCCGCTGATCGCGGCGGCCCGGTCCGAGGCAATGAAGACGGCCACGTTGGCGATCTCAGCAACCGTCGGCAGCTGTTTGCGCAGGGTCAGGTCCGCCATCCGGGCCTGGAACGCGTCGCGGCTGATGCCGTACGCGTCCGCATGCAGGCCGTACACCTCGGAGAGCTGCGGCGTTTCCGGCATCCCCGCCGCGTTCAGGCACACGACCCGCACGCCCCGCGGGCCGACCTCGGCGGCCAGGCCCCGCACGAGTGACTCGATCGCCGCCCACGCCGGTGCCATGCCTCCCATCAGGGGGACGGCCGTCCGTGACGGGCTGGCCGTGATGGCCAGAATCACGCCCGATCCCTGGCCGGTCATCCGCCGTGCGGCGGCTCGCGCGGTCAGGAAGTTGGCCTTGGGGTAGGTGGTCATGGGCAGATCGAAGCTGTCCGGTGACAGGTCGACGATCCGGGTGCCCTGAATCCCTGTCTGCGGAAGGCTGACGGCGTTGAACGAGATGTCGAGGGATCCGGCGGACCGGACCACCGCGTCGGCGTGCGCCTCGACGGCGTCCTCATCCATCACGTCGACCCGGGCGACCTCGGCGACACCACCCGAGGCCCGGATCTTCTCGGCGACCACCGCCAGCGTGGCGCTGGTGCGCCCGGCAAGGAAAACCCGTGCTCCCTCCTCGGCGAAGGCGCGGGCGACCGCGCTCCCGACTGCCCCACTCGCCCCGTAGACGATCGCGTTCTTCTTCTCCAGCAGCACTGTTCCTCCTGATCATGAATTGAGCGAACGGGATTCCGTCGGCCATCGACTCGACCCGCCAGAAAGAATCGGTCGAGGCGCCGCTCTTAGCCCGGAAGTGAGCGAGGCAGCCCGAAGGACGGGAGCACGCTGGTGTCGAAGCGCGTGATGGCGGAGATCCGGTCGCCGCTGAGGGTGAGCACGACGAGGCCGATTCCGTGGCGGATGCCGGCCGGGGCGCGGAGGTAGGCCGCGAGCGCCGGCTGACCGTTCGCGCGGGTCGGTATGAAGTCGTAGGTCCAGCTCCGGCGCAGGATGGTGGCGTAGAAGCGGGCCACGTCGGCGCGGCCGTGGTACTCCAGGGGAATCGGCGGCATGGAGACGTAGACGTCGTCGGTCAGCAGGGTGACCAGGGCGTCGATGTCGCCAGACGCGTACGCGCGGGCGAACTTCGCCACGAGCACCCGCTCGGCGGACGAGCCGGGAGCGGGCGGCGGTTCGCGATCGCCGGTCGGCGGCAGCTGGCGCCGCAGCCCGACCCGGGCCCGTTTCAGCGCGCTGGTAACCGACTCAACCGTCGTGTCGAGCAGGTCGGCCACCTCGTTGGCGTGGTAGCCGAGCACGTCGCGCAGGATGAGCACGGCGACCTGGCGGGACGGCAGCGCCTGAAGCGCGGTCACGAAGGCCAGCGAGATGGCTTCGGTCTGCTCGTACCGGGCCTCCGGGCCGAGCGGCGGGTTGACCGCACCATCGAGCAGCGCGTCGGGGAACGGTTGAAGCCAGACCACGTCGCCGAGCCGGGTCGGCGCGGGCGGGTCAACCTCGAGGATGTCCCACGGCACGGCCTGCCGGCGACTCGCCGAGCGCAGCGCGTCGAGGCACCGGTTGGTGGCGATCCGGTACAGCCAGGTGCGGATCGACGCGCGCCCCTCGAACGCCGCGATGCTCTGCCAGGCGGACAGGAGCGTGTCCTGCAGGGCGTCCTCCGCGTCCTGGAACGATCCGAGCATCCGGTAGCAGTGCACGTGCAGCTCCCGCCGGTGCGGCTCGGTCAGCTCCCGGAACGCGTCGCCGTCCCCCGCTCGCGCCCTGGTGATCAGGTCGACGGTAGCCGTCTCCACGATCGAGTCACCTCTCCCCCGTACGTTGTGGCTTTCTGGAGTATGGACGCCGGCCGAGGCCGGAACTGGGCGCTCGGCGGACGCCCAATTTCACGACCTCACGAAGTCTGCATCCTCGGTGGTCGGACGGCCCGAGTACGCGGGCCGTCCGCTTCTCTAGGAGGACGCATGTCAATCGTCGACAAGACAATTCTGGTGACCGGGGCCAACCGCGGGATCGGGCGGGCGCTGATCGAGGAGGCACTGCGCAGGGGCGCGAAGCGCGTGTACGCCGGCACGCGGCAGCCGCTGTCCCATCCGGACGGGCGCGTCACGCCGCTGGCTCTGGACGTGACCCGCGCGGATCAGATTCGGGCGGCGGTGGGAAGGGTCGCATCGCTCGACCTGCTCATCAACAATGCCGGGCTGGCGATCTACGAGGATCTCAGCGACCGCGCCGCGATCGAGCAGCAGCTCGCCGTGAACCTCTACGGCACCTACGGCATGACCCAGGCATTCCTGCCGCTGCTGACCGGGTCGGGCGGCGCGATCGTCAACGTGCTGTCGCTGGCGGCCGTCGCCCCCGTGCCGGTCATGCCGGCCTACTCGATCTCGAAGGCGGCCGCGTTCTCGCTGTCCCAGTCGATGCGGGCCGCGTTGGCCGGGCGGGGCGTACGCGTTCACGCCGTACTGAGCGGGCCGGTCGACACCGACATGTCCCGCGTGCTCGACATTCCCAAGGCGAGCCCGGAGTCCGTCGCGCGGAGCATCCTCGACGGGGTGGATAACGGAGAGGAGGACATCTTCCCGGATCCCCTGTCGGAGCCCCTCGCCGAGGCCTGGCGCGGCGGGGTCGCCAAGGCGCTCGAACGCGAGAACGCGGCACTGCTCGAGGCGGCGCCTCTCGGTTCGTAGGAGAACGCCCTCCCTCAGCGACACGGCGCGGGCCGGGACCATGAGGTCCCGACCGCGCCGCGTGGGTAGCCGGCCGGCGCGGTGGCCGATGGCCCGCATGCCCGCAGCCCGCCACGCCGGCGTCGCGTCAGGCTACGCAGCGGAACCCGACGTGGCCGGTGCTGCTGTCCGGCGTGCTGGAGGTGCGGGCGGCGACCCGGTAGCGGTTGCAGTACGAGTCGTGACACAGGTACGAGCCGCCGCGCATCACCCGAGCGGCCCCGGCCTCCGGGCCGGCCGGATCGCGCCGCGTGTGCGCCGCGTCGGGGGCGTGCCAGTCGACGCTGAACCAGTCGGCGCACCACTCCCAGACGTTGCCGGACGTGTTGAACAGCCCGTACCCGTTGGGCCGGTACGCGTCCACGGGCGCGGTGGAAAGGTACCCGTCCTGACCGGTGTTGCGCCTCGGGAACTCGCCCTGCCAGGTGTTGCAGCGGTGCTGCCCGCGCGGGGTGAACTCGTCGCCCCACGGGAAACGGGCCCGCCCCAATCCACCCCGGGCGGCCTTCTCCCACTCCGCCTCGGTCGGCAGACGCTTGCCGGCCCAGGCGGCGTACGCGTTCGCGTCCGCCCACGAAACGTGCACCACCGGATGGTTGCGCTTGTCGCCGATGCCGGTGCCGGGCCCGGCCGGGTGCCGCCAGTCGGCCCCCTCGACGGGCAGCCACCAGGGCGCCTGCGGCACGCGTCCGGCCAGCACCCGGTGTGCCGCCTCACCGGTCACGAACGCCGCGAACACGAACGACCACCCGAAGCGCTCGGCCTCGGTCTGGTACCCGGTGGCCTTCGCGAACGCCGCGAACTGGGAGTTGCTGACAGCTTTCGGATCAATGTGGAACGCGGACACGAACACCTCGCGCACCGGACCCTCGCCGTCGTCCGGGAACGCGTCCGGGTCGTCGCCGCCCATCAGGAACGGACCCTCGGGCACCGCGACCATGCCGCGGATCACCTCGGCGCGGGCGCGGCGGGGCGGCTCGAACCCGAGCGCCGAGCCGGCGGCCGCGGTCGGGCCGGCCCCGACGGTCGACCCGGCCGCCGCGGTCGGGTCGGCCGGCACGGTGGCCAGCGGTACGACCGTCGGGTGCCCGTCGCTGTGCGAGGGGGAACAACAGCTGCTCACTGGACCGAACCTACCCGATGGCCCCGACCGGTACGTCGAACGGCAGCCCGCTCGACTCGTCGCCGCAGATCGCGCGCAGGCGCTCGTACAGCGCCGCGACCACGGCCGGCTCCCGGTCCCAGAGGTTGTCCGTCTCCGCCGGGTCGGCCTCCATGTCGTACAGCTGCCCGGCCGGGTGTGCCGCGTCCCACGGCGGAGCCGGGTGCGCCTTGCCGGACCCGGTGGCGAACAGGTCGGTGATGGACGGCTCGGAGAAGCCACCGCCGGAACCGGCCGAGAAGATGGCCTTCCAGCGCCCGGAGCGCAGCGCGAAGCGACCGCCCAGGCTGTGGTGGACGATCGGGCGGTCGGGCTGGCCCGGGTCCGCACCGGCGAGTACGGGCAGGATGTCGCGCCCGTCCTCGACCGGTACGGACAGTCCGGCCGCCGCCGCCACGGTCGGCAGGACATCGGTGAGGCAGACCGGGGCATCCGTCGCCGTACCACCCGCGAACCGGCCGGGCCATCGGGCGATGAACGGCTCGCGGTGCCCGCCGTCCCACAGGTCGCCCTTCTGCCCCCGCCAGTCCCCGTTTGGTCGGTGTCGGCCCACGTCACCGTCATCGGTGAAGATCATTGGTGCGCCGTTGTCGCTGGTGACCACGAACAGCGTGTCGTCCAGGACGCCCTTGGCCTCAAGCTCCTCGCGCAACTGCCCGACCGCCCAGTCGACCAGGCACACACCGTCGGCCCGGTCCCCCAGCCCGGAACGGCCGCGGATGAACGCCGGCGGGACGTTGGGCCGGTGCGGCGCGGACGGCGCCAGGTAGCACAGGAACGGGCCGTCCTGGGCCCGGATGAAGGCGCGGGCCTCGGCGGTGAACCGCGCGTCCACCTCGCTCTCGTCGAACCCCTCGACGGCGAGGCCGGGGCGTTGCTCGGTGAGGTAGGGCTTCTTCTCCCGGTCCGGTACGCCGACCGTGCGGTCCTGGTCGATGAACGCGTACGGCGGCATGTCCAGCGAGCCGGCGATCCCGAAGAACCGGTCGAAGCCCAGCGCGGTCGGGCCGCCGGTGACCGGGGCCGTGTAGTCGATGTCGCGCCCGAAGTCCGTCTCGATGTCGTCGTGCAGGGTGGCGCCGGGCGCGAACGCGTCCCGTACCGTGCCGTCGGTGTGCCGCCAGCCGAGCCCGAGGTGCCACTTGCCGAACGCGCCAGTCGCGTACCCGGCCCGCTGGAGCACGCCGGCCAGCGTGGCACGGGACGGCTCGATGAGTGCCGGGCCGTGTCCCATGAGGACGAAGTTCTTCAGCGGCCCGCGCCACGCGTAGCGCCCGGTCATCAGCGCGTACCGGCTGGGGGTGCAGACCGCCGACGCCGAGTGGCAGTTGGTGGCCCGCACCCCCTCACCGGCCAGCCGGTCGATGTGTGGCGTGGGGATCGCCGAGCCGTAGCAGCCCAGGTCCCCCCAGCCCATATCGTCGGCCAGCACCACCACGACGTTCGGCCGGGTAACCGGATCCGTCATGTCCAGCAGCTCCCATCGGCGCTCTTGACGATCCGGACCGCGTTGGTGGTGGCCGGATCAATGTCGAAGTCACTGGCATCGGACTGGCAGGCGTTGTTGGTGAACACGTTGATGAAGTTCACGTCCCGTACCTTGTGGGTGCCGTCGATGCCCTGAATGACGTTGGGGTAGGTGAAGTTGGTGTACGCGTGGATGTCCCGGAAGATGAGCTGGTCCAGCTCGCCGTAGCCGAGCGTCGGGTCATACCACTTGTTGTTGTCGATGGTGAGATAGAACAGCCGCCAGTTCGCGTTCTCCACCCGGATGTTCTCGAACAGGTACCGGTTGGGTGTGCCCGCGCCGGCGTGCAGCGCCCGGAAGATGGCCGACTTCTGGATCTGGTAGTGCTCGGCGTGGATGACGTCGTCGTCGTACACGTGGAACGTGTTGCTGTCCTGTTCCAGGTTCCAGCTGATCATGAACGGTGCGCCGTTCTCCAGCTGCCACACCGTGTTGCCTCGGACCACCTCGTCGCCCCAGAACAGCTTGATGGAGTCGTCGTTGGACTTGACGAAGTTGTTCTCCACCAACGCCTTGTTGCCGGCCACCAGTCCGTCGGTGCTGTACCACCAGGACATCGTCTTGACGTTCTCGATGGTGGTGTACTGGGCCAGCGCGCGGACGTTGAACCGGGGCGCGTTGACCAGCGTGATGCCCTCGATGAGCACGTTGGACGACGACTGGTCGGCGATGTCTATCATCCCCGGCTGGTTTTTGTTGGCGTCCTGGTTGCCGGTGTCCATGAACAGGCCGTCGAGCACGCCGCGGCCCTTGATGGTGACGTTGTCCACCGGCCCGTTCGCGATGAACGCACCCTGCACGTACGCGCCGCCGGCCAGGTAGACCGTCTCGTTCGAGTGCAGCACGATCCCGGAGCCGATGGCGTGCACCCCCGGCCCGAAGTACAGCACGTTCGGGTCTCCGGTGGCCGGCGGCACGTCATTCTCCGGCGGGTTCGCGAACACCAGCATCGGGTGCGGGATCGGGTTGTGGATGTTCGGGTCGAACTCGACCGACACGTTCTTCGCCTGCGACATGGTGAACGTACAGGTGTTGTTCGCGAACGTGGTGGCGATCGCCGCCGAGAACGGCCGGACCATGCACCCGGTCAGGCCGGACTGACCCAGCGCCGTGACGCTGACCGTCACCGAGCCGGCGAACGAAAAGCTGGTCCACGACGTGTCCAGCTCCCGGTTGGTGTCCGTCTTGCGGGCCAGCGACTTGTACACAAAGGACGGTTGACCGTTCACCGCGACCGAGTACTGGTCGGACGCGGGTACGCCGGCCGGTCCCGGGTACAGGCTCAGCGCCGGGCCGGCGCCCGGCGTGATGTCGCCGTACGGCAGGGTCGCCCGGTGCGCGGCGACGTCGGCCTCGGTCGCCTGGGTGGACGCGGTGATGCTGTTCGCGATCGAGTCGACCGTGGAGATGTCGCCGTTGATGGGCGTCACAGCGCCGCCGAAGTCGTACTGGTTGCCGGTGTACGGCGCTCCGTCCGCCGACGCGGCGGTCGGGGCGAACAGCGCGCCGGTGACGGCGAGCGCGGCGGCGACGACTCCGGCGAGCAGTGCGCGATGAGTGCGATGGGTGCGATGGGTGCGATGGGTGCGACGCATGGTGCCTCCTCTTCGCTGACGTGCGCTGGGTTCGGGGAGGTGCGGCGGCGATCAGCCGAAGCGCAGCTGGTGCTCCGCCTCGGGGTCCCACAGGTTCAGGCCGGGCACGCCGAAGGCCGGTGCCAGGACGTAGTGGTCGTAGGTCTCCGCCATCCGGTCGCGCAGCAGTTCGTGGTGGCGGCGCACCTCGTCGGCGTACTTCGCGTCGTCGACGAGGTTGGTCAGCTCGTACGGGTCGGTCTCCAGGTCGAAGAACTGCCAGGGCTTACCGCCGTGCGCGTCGCCGAGGACGGTGTACTTGTACCGCCGGGTGCGCACCCCACGCCACGTCTCGTCGTGGTAGACGATGTTCGGCCGCAGCTCGCCGACGAACTCCAGCAGCACGCCCTCGCGGTCCAGCCGGTCGGTCTCGCCGCACGCGATCGGCGCGAGGTTCAGCCCGGGTTTGGGGTCTCGCGGCGTGATTCCGGCGAGGCCGAGCAGCGTCGGGAACAGATCCTCGGTGCAGGTCGGCTCGTCCACCACCCGACCACCGGCGCCCACATTGGACACGATGAGCGGCGTGCCGAGCGACTCCTCCCACGGCCGCTGCTTGGCCAGCAACCCGTGGCAGCCCAACAGTTCGCCGTGGTCGGCGGTCAACGCGATGATGGTGTTGTCCAGCGTGCCCGCGTCGCGCAGCGCGGCGACCAACCGGCCGACGTTGTCGTCCAGGTTTTCGATCATCGCGTAGTAGACGCGCAGATCGTCGAGCAGGTCCCGGCCGTGCGGGCCGCGCTTGCGGTACTCCTTGTCCAGCTCGACGTTTTCCCGCAGCACCAGTTCCCGGTCGCGCCAACGGTCGAGGTACTCCTCCGGCGCGGTGAACAGCGGGTGCGGCGGCTCCACCGACAGTACGGCGGCGAACGGCTTGTCCCGCTCCTGGATCGCGTACCGGGTCGCCATCCCGAACAGTTCGTCGGTCTGGTACCCGTCCAGCTTGCGCATGGTCGGGTCGTCCTGTGTGGAGTACCAGGTGTCGTACGGGTCGTTGGCGATGTCGAACCCGGCGAACGTGCCGAACCGGCCCTGGAACGGTCGGGGCACCGGGGTCCGGGACGCCTTCACCACGTTGTGCCCCGGGTAGTGGCCGAAGTTGCCGTACAGGTGCCACTTGCCGAACATCGCCGTGTCGTACCCGGCGTCGTTGAACTCGTCGGCGAGCGTGCGCTCGGCCGGCGACATCCGCCATTCGATCGCCGGGATGAACCGGGTGTGCGCGTACTCGCCGGTCATCAACGTGAACCGGAACGGCACGCACACCGGGTATGTCGAGGACGTCGCGGTGAACCGGGCGCCGCTCTCGGCGAGCGCGTCGATGTTCGGCGTGCTGACGTTCGGGTCGCCGTAGCAGCCGAGCGCCTGGCGGCGCAGCTGGTCGGAGATGATCAGGATGATGTTCGGACGGGTCACTTCAATCCACCAGAGGTCAGGCCCGCGACGAAGCGCCGCTGGAGCGAGAGGAACAACAACACGACCGGGACGAGCATGAACAGCGCCGCGGCGCTGGTCAGTCCCCAGTCCGTGGAGTTCTGGTCCTGGAAGGCCAGGAAGCTCGTCGAGATCGGGCGTTTGTCGGGGCTGTGGATGAACGTGATGGCCCAGAAGAACTCGTTCCACGCCCACAGGCCGACGATCAGCGCGACCGTCATGAATCCGGGCCACGCCAGCGGCAGCACGACCCGCCGCGCGATCTGCAGGTCCGAGGCGCCGTCCAGCCGTCCGGCCTCGATGAACTCCTTGGGCACCTTCATCAGGAAGGACCGCAGCAGCAGCGTGGCGAACGGCGCGTCGGTCGCCCAGTAGATGACGATGAGGCCGAACAGGCTGTCGGTCAGGTGCAGGCTGGTCCACAGCGAGAACAGCGGCACGACGAACAACTGAACCGGCATCGCGCTGCCCAGGAACAGGTAGGTCACCACTCCGTTGCCGCCAGGTACGTGCAGGTGGCTCAGCGCGTACGCGGCCAGCCCGGCGATGACGCAGGTGCCGGCGGCCGAGCCGACGCACAGGATGACGCTGTTGCGCATGGTCGTGCCGAAGTCGCCCTCGCGCCAGGCCGTGATGAAGTTGGACAGGCTCAGCGAGGTCGGCGGCGACAGCGGATCCGCGCCGATCTGCGCGTTGTTCTTGAACGCGTTGAACAGGATCGCGATCAGCGGGCCGATCGCGAACAGTGCTAGCGCGACCAGCACGATGTAGGTGGGCACGCGCAGCCGGCGCCGGCGCCGCGGACCCCCGTGCCGGGGATCGGCCCGGCCCGCCCGCGGTACTTCGTGCCGCGTGATGGTCGCGGTCACTCCTCCCACCCCCTCCGGCGCAGGAACTGGTACACCGCGAGGACCACCCCGGTGACCACCGTCATGGACAGGCCGAGCGCGGCTGCATACCCGGCCGAGTACTGGTTGAACGCCTCGTCGTACATCAGCGTGGAGACCACGTCGCTCGAGTGCGCCGGCCCACCGTGGGTCATGATGTAGATGTAGTCGAAGGCCTTGAGCGACCAGATGATCGTCATCAGTACGATGAACACCATCGTCGGCCGGATGCCCGGCAGCGTCACGGACTTGAACTGCTGCCAGCCGTTGGCACCGTCCACTTTGGCCGCGTCGTACAGCTGCGGGTCGACGCCCTGCATCGCGGCGAAGAAGATGACCGCGAGAAAGCCCCACCAGTGCCAGTCGACGACGAAGTTCACCGAGTACAGCGAGGTGGCTGGGTCGCCGAGCCAGGCGTGGTCGGTACCCAGCAGGTGACCGATGCCGCTGTCCGGCGACATCAGCATCTTCCACACCGCCGCGTTGACCACGCTCGCCGTGATGTACGGGATGAAGAACAGCGCCCGGAACAGCATCTGGAACCGGCGCACCTGGTTGAGCAGGTGCGCGCCGAGCAGACCGATCACCATCGGTACCGTCAGGAACAGCACGAACCAGATGGCGTTGTGCAGCAACGCCTCCCGGACCGCCGGATCGGTGAACGCGTGCGTGTAGTTGGCGAATCCGGTGAAGTTCGCCGGCCCGATGCCGGACCAGTCGGTGAACGAGTAGTAGACCGTCGCGAGCGACGGGCCCAGCACGACGAGCACGTTGAGGATCAGCAGCGGAGCGAGGAACGCCCAGCCGACCAGGCCGCGCCGCAGCCGGGCCCGCTTGCGCGCCGGGTTGGCGCGCAGCGGGGCCTGGACCGGCATGCTGGTCACTGCGAAGCACCTCGCGGCATCATCTGCGGGATGGTGCCCTGCTTGCGTTCGTCGGTGAACATATCGGCGAGCTGCTTGCAGTACTCGGCCGGCGTGAGCTTGTTCGTCAGCACCTGCTCCAACCCCTGGTAGACGAACGTGTCCGACTTCGGCGGCCACCACGTCCACGTGACGTAGCCGTAGTTGCCGCTCGCCACCGCCTTGTTCAGCTCGGTGAGCACGCGGGCCGCGCGGGGGTCGGTCTTCGCCGGGATCTCGCTGTCGGTGAAATTGATCGGGATGTTGTACGTGGCCGGTACGTCGGCCATCCGCTCCAGGGCGGCCTCGCGGTCGCCGTAGTACCAGTTGAGGAAGTCCGCCGCGGCGTCCTGGTTCTTGCCGGCCGCGTTGATGGCGAACGAGCCGCCGATACCCATTTCGTACAGCGGGTACTTGACCTCGTCGCGCAACGCCGGGATCGGCATCCAGTCCCAGTCGTTGTCGTTGCTCGTCTTGGCCTTGGCGCCGAAGTACTGGCCGACGTTGCTCATGAACCACTCGCCCTGCGGGATCGTGGCCACCTTGCCGTTGCCGAAGTTCGCGCCGATCTCGGCCGAGGGCACCGAGAAGTACTTGTCGGTGCCGCCGGACACCCAGCCCTTGTCGAAGTACGACTTGAGCAGCGCCACCGCGTCGACGAAGACCGGGTCGGTGAACTGGATCTTCCCGGTCAGCGCCTGGTACAGCGCGTCCGGCCCGGAGTAGTGGTTCCAGAACACGGTCATCAGCCACTCGCCGGCCGCCGTCCAGTCCACATTGGACGAGCCGAACGGCACGATGCCCTGACCGTGCGACTCGGTCGCCAGCGCCTCCAGCTCGGAGCGGTTGGTCGGCTGCTTCCAGCCCTTCGCCTCGAACAGGGTCTTGTTGTAGTACAGCATCATGGTGTCCATGCGCATCGGCAGCGCGTACAGCTTGCCGTCCGTGGTGAACGCCTTGGCCGCCCAGCTGGCCAGCTTGCTGTCCCAGCCCCACTTCTTCGCGTACGGGGTCAGGTCCGCCAGCACGTGCGCCTTGCTCCAGGTCAGCGTCTGCGTCGCGCTCGGGCCGCGCACGATGTCCGGGCCGGACCGCGCCTGCAGCGCGGTCTGCACCACCCGGCGCAGGTCGTCGCCCTTGTAGTAGGTGGTCTTCATGGTGATCTTCGGGTACGCCTTCTCGAAGGCCCCCACGACGCTGTCGTCGAAGTACTTCTGGTTGGCGTCACCCGTGATGTCGATCCACAGGTTGACGGTGCCGGTTCCGTTGCCGGCACTGCCGCTGCCGCCTCCGCCGCACGCGGACAGCAGGCTCGGGGCGGCGAGGCCGAGCCCCGCCACACTCGCCCCGGACAGGAGACGGCGACGGCTCAATTGTGGTCCGGTCATTGGCGTTCCTCACTGGATGTACGACTGGAACCTGGATCCCGGTCGGCGGTGGAAACTGGTGTGATGCGTACCTGCCCGGTGGCGGTGCGCCCCTCGGTCACCCGGAGCGCGACACCACCACACCCGAAGGTGTCGTCGCGCACGTCGAACAGGTCGGTGTCGTCGACGGCCGCGCGAATGCGGTCGCCGGTGCAGGTGATCCCCAGGCGGTACGTGGTGCCGAACGTCCACGGGTAGGGGCACTCGGCCAGAACCGTGTCGCCGCGAACCAGCCGTGCCGCGTCCCGGCCGGTCAGCTCCAGCGCGTAGTACCGGTGCAGCCCCTGCACCCGAGCGGCGAGGCCGACCCCGGCCGCCACGTGCGGGGTGACGTCGGCGCAGACGCTGTAGTCGCGCCACTCCCGGGCGCCGGTGATGAGCATTCCGGTGCCGTGGTTCTGCACGATGCGGAACGGCTCCGGCCAGCGCTCGTCGAACCGGTGCAGTGCCGGCACCCAGGCGCGGCGCCACATCGTCCCGCCCCCGGCCGGCCGGGTGAGCGTCACGTCCGGCGCCCCGTCCCAGGTCAGGTGACGCAGCGCCGCCGGCCCGTCGGTGCGTACCCCGACCGCGACGACCGGCTGACCATCCAGGTCGGGTACGGTCCAGGCCAGCTCGCCGGTGCCAGCGACCGGACACTCGATGGTGCGCAGGTCGTCGTCGCCGGTGTACGCCTGCACCACCAGCCGGGCGGTGCCCTCGACGCGGGCCCGGACCGTCTGGCCGGGGTACAGCGCGGGGCTGCCGACCAGGCCGTAGATGGGCATCTCGCGGGCCTCGGGTGGGATGAAGACCGGCGTCACGACCGTGGCCGCGCCACCGATCTCCAGGTACCCGCCGCCGTTGCGCACGGCCGTCGCACCGTCCACGGCGGCGAAGCCGTGCACCGAGCCGGGCAGCTCGAACCCGAAGCGGGGTGCCGCCTCGTCCCGGAACGGCGCGGCGCCGTACCGGCGGCGGCCGAGGTCGGCCAGTACCAGCGCCTCACGGGCCGCGTCGGTGACGCACGCGCCGCCGTCCGCGGTCGGCAGGTACATCCGGTCGGCCACCGGGCCGCGCCAGTCGGTCCCGTTGTCCCGCCCGGCGTCCAGCCCGGCGAGCCCGCCGAACACCCCGCAGATCGCGCCGACGTTGCCGGCGTTGGAGTCGGTGTCCCAACCCGACGTGTTGACCACCGTCATCGCCTGGTTGAACTCGCCGCCGCTGTGCGCCAGCGCGGCGATGACGATCGCGTGATTCGGTACGACGTGGCAGTTGCCGCCGTAACGGTGGTAGCCGTACCGGTCCTCGATCCGGGCCCGGGTCGCCTTCCAGTCCCCGTCGGCCGCCCAGGACCGCACGTCGGCGTGGATCCGGGCAATCAGGCTGTCCGGCGGTACCAGCCCGACCGCCGTGTCCAGCAGGGCGTCCATCTTGTCCTCGGTGAACGCGCCCGCGACGAGCGCGGCGACCACCCGGGCCGCGTGGATGGACTCGCCGTCGTGGCTGACCCGGGCGGCCCGCTCGGCGAGGTCGGCCGCCGCGACCGGGTCACCGGGGCAGGTCAGCGCGAACCCCTCGACGAAGATCTGCGCACCGACCTGCTCGGCCACCACGGTCCCGTTCAGCGCGATCGAACCGCTGTCCGGCGGCTGGATTCCGGCCTTCATCCGCAGGTACGCCGTGTGTTCGGTGGAGTTGCCCAGGCCGCCCCACCACAGCACCGAGGTGTCCTCGATGATGTAGTCCAGCCAGGCGGCGCCGACCTCGCGCGAGGTCGGGTCGAGGCCGGCATCGCGCAGTGCCCGCGGGAACACAAACGTGCCGCTGATGTCGTCGTCGGTCACGACGAGCAGGTGGTTCTTCAGCGCCACGTCGCGGCGGTCGTTCACGTAGTAGGTGATGTCGCCGAGCTCGGCCATGATGCGCTGGTGAGTCCAGCCCTCGAACGGCCGGCCGAGATAGACGGCTATGATCTTGCCGAGCACGCCGGCATAGACCCGTTCGGTGTAGTCGTCGGTGATGGGCATCAGAACGGCACTCCCGCCTGAAGGATGATGTTCGCGTACGGTGTTGCCTCGCCGGTGCGCACGACGGCCTTCGCCGTCGCCGACACCGCCTTGAGTTGTTCGTGTGTCACGCGACGCACCGGGATGTCCCCGAGTTGCGCGCGCACGCCGTCGAGCAGCCCCTGATCGGACAGCTGCTCGGCGACCGTGGCCTGTTCGACCACGAGATCGGCCAGCACGGTGCGCAGCACGGTGAGCAATCCGGGCTCGCCCCGCGCGAAGACCAGGTCGATGGGCTCGACGCCGGCCGGTACCGGCAGCCCGGGATCGGCGATGACGAGCAGGTCACCGTGGCCCAGGCCGGCGACGAGCGCAGCGAGGCGCGGGTGCCACAGTCCGGCGCGGCGCATCATGAAGCCACTCCGGCCTCGCGGGACGCGGATCCGGAGCCGCGATTCAGCCCGATCAGCCGGTCCAGCTGTCTACGGGTCGGCAGTGCCGCCTGCGCGCCGAGCATGCCGGTGGCCAGCGCCCCGGCCGCGCAGCCCCGGCCCACCGCCTCGGCCAGCGAGTCACCGCCGGCCAGCGACGCGGCGAGCGCGCCGCAGAACGCGTCGCCCGCACCGGTGGTGTCCACCACGTCGGCCGCGAACGCCGGCTGCACCCACCCGCAGGTACCGTCGTGAGCCACCGCGCCCCGGCCACCGAGCGTGATGACGCACGCCGCCGGGCCGTGCCGCAGCAGGTCGCGGGCCAGCAGTATCCACCCGTCCGGGCTGCTCGGCGCGGGACGATCAGCCAACGCGAGGGCTTCGGTCTCGTTCACGATGAGCACGTCCACCGCCCGCAGCAACGCCACGAAGTCGGGCTCGCCCGGCTTCGGCAGCGGTGCGGCGTTGAGGACGACCCGGGCACCGGCCCGCCGAGCCACGTCCGCGGCGGCCAGGCAGGTGTCGATCGGCACCTCCAGCTGCGCGGCGAGTACCGCGCCGGGGGCCAGCACGCCGGCCAGGCCGGCGGTCGCCGACGCGTCCAGCGCGTGGTTCGCGCCGGGCGCCACGACGATGGTGTTCTCCCCGTCGGCGGCCACCATGATCATTGCCATGCCGGTGCTCGCCCCGTCGACCTCGACCAGGTGGTCGAGGCGTACTCCCTCGGCGGCCAGCGCCTCGCGGGTCTGGAGGCCGAACGCGTCCGTACCGACCGCCGCGTACAGCAGGGTCTCCGCGCCGAGCCGGCACGCGGCGACGGCCTGGTTCGCGCCCTTGCCCCCGGTTCGCAGCGCCACGTCCGTGCCGAGCAGCGTCTGGCCGGGTTCCGGCAGGTGCTCGACGCGCACGATCATGTCGACGTTCGCGCTGCCCACGACCACGACCCGGCTCACTGCTCCGCTCCTTCCACGGTGCCGGCCGGCGCGTCGCCGCCCGGTGGATCCGGGCAGCCGCAGGAACCGCGGGCGACCAGAGTCACCGGCAGTACCGAGATGTGCGGGTCGGCTTCCGGGTCATCCATCTGGTCCAGCAGCCTGGCGACCGCGGTCTGGCCGAGCTGCCCGAACGGCTGGGCCATGGTGGTCAGCGCGGGCGTCGAGTACGCGGTGGCCGCGATCCCGTCGAAGGATGCGATCGCAACGTCTTCGGGGCAGCGAATGCCCAGCTCCTGCAGCGCGCGCAGGACCCCGAGGGCCTGCTCGTCGCTGGCCACGAACACCGCGTCGAACCGCCCGTCGGCCAGCAGCTCGCGACCTCCGAGGTAGCCGGCGCGGCGACCGAACGCGCCGTGCCACACCGACATCTCGCTCGGCCGCACGCCCGCCTCGGCCAGCGCGTCGCGCCAGCCGCCGACCCGCTCGTTGGCCGGCACCACATCCTCGGGGCCGGAGATGCACGCGATGCTGCGCCGGCCGTGGCCGAGCAGGTGCTCGGCCGCCGCACGGGCCCCGTTCCGGTTGTCGGCCAGTACGGCCGGCGCACCGCCGCCCGGGATCTGCCGGTCCAGCGTCACCCACGGCACCCCGGACCGTCGCAGCTCCGGTACGCAGCTGGTCGGACCGTGCGCGGGTACCAGAAACAGCCCGTCGACCTGGCGGGCCAGGAACGTGCGCACGTAGGTGGTCTGCCGCTCGTCGTCCTCGGCCGCGTTGCCGATCAGCAGCGTGTAGTCCTGCGCGAACGCCGCCTCCTCGATCGCGCGGGACAGTTGCGCGAAGAACGGGTTGGACGTGTCCGGCACGACGAGGCCGAGCGTCATGGTGCGATTCATGCGCAACGACCGGGCGATGCCGTTGGGCCGGTATCCCAGTTGTTCGATCGCCGCGAGCACGCGGGCCCGCGTCTCCGGCGCGACGCCCCGCGGTCCCCCGTTGAGCACGTAGCTCACGACCGCGGGTGACGTACCCGCCAGCCTCGCGACGTCAGCCCGACGAACGGCCACTCTGCCTCCCAGCAACGCGTGTTGCTTGCGTGTTGGCAGAGATCTTGTGACGAGCGTGTTAACGGAAGCAACACGTGTTGATATCCCGTTGCCTAATCGTGACCATGTTTCGAATCGCGGTCACCAGCTCGCAACGTCACGCAGCGTCGCGATACTCGCCGATTTCCGGGTGGCCTCCCGAGCGGGGTCGCAGCCGCTGGTCGGCTGACCGGCCGGACGCGTGACAGGATGGCGGGATGGCCGCGCTGACGTTGTCCAGGGTGACCTATCTGGCCGGGCACCCGGGGCGCACCGATCCGGTACCCGGCCTGACCCTCGTCCTCGACCGCCGCGGCATCGCGGTACGGGGCCGGCTCCGCAGGTTCCTGGCCTTCGCCTGGAAGGACCTGCGCGGCCTGGAGATCCGCCAGTCGAGCACCACGTGGTTCTTGCTGCCCGGCCCCGCTCTGGAGCACGTGGACGCCATCGGCGCGTCGCTGCTGTTGACGACCGACAAGGGCCTGTCCCGGCTGCACGTCAACGGCGTCGGGACGAAGGACCTGCGGACGATGTTTTCCGAGTGGGTGGTTCGCGAGGCGGGCCCGAGCAAGCCGTCACCGGCGATGCCGCCAGCGCCCACGCGTAAGGTCGCCGGTCAGCTCGGCGTGGCGCAGATGTCTGTCGAGTTGTGGCGCGCGAACAGTCTGGGCCGGGAACCCCTGTACGAGCGTGGCACCCTGGCCTACCGGATGGGCGTCGCGGAGAACCACCGGCGGATCGGACACTTCGCCGAGGCCATCGCCCTGCTCGAGCCACTGGTGGAGCGGGCCACCGAGACGTTCGGGCCGGACGACCGCGGCACGCTGACGGTCCGTAACGCCCTGGGGCAGACGTACCTCGACGCCGGGGAGGTCGACGACGGGCTGGGCGTGCTTCGGGAGGTGCTCGCCACGGCCGAGCATCTGCACGGCGAGGACAACGATCTCACCCTGGTGTTCCGCAACAACCTCGCGGCGGGCTACCAGCAGGCCGGCCAGTACCCGCAAGCCATCGAACTGCACGAACGCAACATCGAGTACAGCGAGCGCAGGCATGGGCCGGCCGACCTTGGCACGATCGGTCGGCGCAACAACTTCGCGTCCACGCTCGGCTTCGCCGGCCAACGTGAGCGGTCGATCGACCAGTACTGGGCCGTGCTCGACGCCCTGGCCGGTACCCCGCACCGGCTCGCGGACACCGCGCGGCAGAACCTGGCGATCCTGCACAACCCATCGTGGCGGCCGTGACGGCTGGCGATCGTCACGCGCCGACCGGCGGCGGACCGGCCGGCGGGAGCCGCGCGACCTCGTCCTTGCGGACGATCGCGCTGATCTGGGCCCCGACCTCGGGGCTCAGCCGACCGGGGCAGGCCAGACCCAGCTGGGTCGCGAGTTCCCGGCCATAGAGGTCCACAGTGGACTCGATCAGGTCGGTGTACACCCCGACCGCCAACCGGGCCCGGTACCGGGCGATGAGCAGCACCGCGACGCCGATCGCCAGCCCCGGCCACCAGAACACCCCGAGCAGCACGTACAGCACGCCCCAGCCGCCCATCCGGGCCGCCGACGCGCACCGCTCCTGTACCGCCGTCAACTCGTCGCGAGCCGGCTGCGGCAGCACCAGCCACATCCTCGGCCACACCGTGGTCAGGTCGATCGCGTAGCCGCGATGCATCCGGACGTCGGCCGCGCGCAGCCGGTCACCGACCCAGGTGGGTCGCTCCGCCGGCACGAGGCAGATCGCGTCCCGATCCAGGATCGCCTGTCGGGCCCGGGCCCGCAGCGTGGAGTCGTCGATGTCCGCGAGCAGGGCGCGCTGCGCGGACACCGCCTCGGCATCCGCCCTGGCCCACCGGCGCCGCCGCGAGCGCGCCAGCCAGCTCAACGGCGCTACCGACCCGGTCAGCCCCCAGGTCCATTCGACGAAAAAGCCCACCGCCCCGGCCAACAGCCCGGCCGCGGCCGCGCCGAGCAGAAACCCGGCCACGGCGACCAGCAGCGCGGTTCCGCTTTCGTGAGTCCGGCCGGTGGCGATCCGGTTCGACCACTCCCCCAGCATCCGCGGGTCCACCGCGTGGCGCTGCCCCAGTACCCCGGCCAGCAGGACCGCGCCGGCGAACAGCGCGCCCGGCACCATCAACGCGGCGGTCCATTTCGTCACGAGCTGCTTGCCGAGGTCGGCGAGGAGGGCGTTCACAGGGTGATCCGGGTCTCGACGAACGGCAGGTTGGCCAGCGCGCACACCGGCCGGTCGCCGTCGACGGCCGGGACCCTTCGCGGGCACGATCGCCTCGGGCATTCCCAGGCGGTGATCGTCGGATGCCCACCGCCGCCGCGCCACGTCTCATAGCTGCGACTGCCGGTGGTCAGCCCGTCAATACCGTGCCGGGCGAACGCGCTGTCGAGAACGTCGAGGTCCTTCTCCAGCTGCTGGTCGACCCGTCCGTGATCGACCGCGTCGACGATCCGGTCCAGAATGTCGAGGACACCGAACCGCTCGGCGTACTCCCGCAACTGCCCGCCGGTGGCCTGGCCACACAGCCGACCCACCCGATGCGCGACGAAGTCCATGTTCCGCTCCCCGTGCGTCGGCCGGCAGGACCCTTGACACATTAGCGGCCCGCGCCACCTCTCATCGATGCGTCGCGCGGCCCCCGGCGGGCCTGCGTCGCCGTCCCGGGCAGGCGACACTGGTGGAGGCGGCAACGATGACTGCCCAAAGCGGCAGACGGTCGGACGACGGGACTCAGCAGCGATGTCGAGTAGTGCTCTGGAACAGATCACCGCCCTTCTCGAGGAGTATGAACGCACCGGCGAGCCGGAGACCCTCGGCGTGGACACCTCCGAACAGCAGCGCGTCCTGGGCGCGGCGGTCGGCGACCGGGGCGCCGGCCGGGCCGCCGCGCGCACGCTGGCCACGCTGCACTGGTACCGCTACCTTGTCCTGCCCGGCCTGGACGGCCTGCGGGAGCGCCGGGCCGCGGTCGACCTGTACCGCCGGCTGGCCCGCAAGGACCCGGACGCGGTACCCGAGCTCATCCGCGACGAGTGCCGGGACGGCGCCGGGACCGGGCTCGACGACCTGTCCGCCGTCCTGCTCAGCCCGCAACAGGCCGCCCGGGTCGACCGGCTCTGGCAGCGGCATGGCGCCGGTGACGCGAAGGCGCTCGGGCTGCTGATCAGCCTCCATCAGGAGTGGCTGCGGTCGGTGAAAGAGCAGCGCGACCGGCCGGGCGTGCTGCTCCGGGCGGCCCTGCTGACCGATCTCACCGACGCGCTTGTCGCCTTCGCGCGAGCGTCTCGCAACGGCACCGAGTACGCCGCGGCGCTGGACTGCGCCGAGAAGGCGGTGGCCGCCACGACGGCACGCGACCCGCACCGGCCGGCGCGGCTCACCCGCCACGGCCTGATGCTCGAACTTTGCTTCGACAGCGGCGCCGGGCCGCGGGCGCTGGAGCTGGCCGTGGACTCATACCGCCGGGCGGCGCAGCTGAGCTGGCGAAGCCGTCCGACCGACCTCAACTGCGCCAGCCGGCTCGGCTCCGCGCTGAGCCGGTTGCACGAGATTCCCGGCAGGGCGACGGTGGGGTCCCTCATCGAGGCGGTCGCCACCTGGCGCGACGTGCTCATCTCCACCGATCCAGGTGATCAGGAGCTGCAACCGCGGCTGGACCGGCTCAACGCGGTGGCCAACCTGCTGGTCGAACGGGTCGGCGTCGACGTGGTGGAGACCATCGTCAACGCGGCGCAGGAGCCGGAGACCATCGACCGGTTGTTCCGGCGTTGCCAGGAGCTCACCGACCGGATGGACTTCGACACCTCGCTGCAGGACGAACGGCTCGACACGGCGATGATGCTGTTCGCCGCCGTGCCCGCCTTCCATCCGGACCGGCCGGACGCCCTGCTGCTGCTGGGCGACGCGGAGTTCGACCGCTGGCAGTACGGCGGTGACCTCGATGGTGCCGCATGCGCCATGACCTGGGCACATACGGCCCTGGACGCCGCCGGACCGGAGCACCCACTGCGGCGGAGGATCCTGAACCGCCTGGCCGGCGCGGCCGGCACCGTCGGCCTGCAGACCCGGGACGAGGACCTGGTCGAGGTTGCCCTGAACGCCGCCCGCACCGCACTCGAGCTGACCGACGAGCAGTCGGAGCACCGCGCGACGCAGCTCGGGGTACTCGGCGATGCGTACGCCCGGGCGGGTCGGCTGGCGGGCAGCCCCGAACTTATGGACGAGGCGGTACGGCACCAGCGGGAGGCCGTCGCCCATACGCCGGCCGGTCACGACGTTGACCCGGCGCGGCTGATGAGCCTCGCCGGCGCGCTGGTGGAACGCGACCTGCTGGCACCGGACGACGCGCTGCTCGCCGAGGCCGTCGCGGTGAACCGCCGGGCGCTCGCCGCCGTGCGCCAGGACGACCCGCGCCGCGTCGGGTTCCTCTTCAACCTGGCGGCCAGCCTGCAGCAGCACGCCGTGCGGCGGGGGGACCTGGCCGATCTGCTGGAAGTCGAACGGCTCTACCAGGATGCCTTCGCCCTGCTGCCCTCGGGACACCCGGACGAGCCACGGATCCGCAGCTCGATCGCGTCGGGCCGGTACGAGCGGTATCTCGTCGGCGGTGACCTCGACGCCCTCACCGGCGCCAGAGAGCTGGCCCGGCAGGCGCTCGACGCGACCGCCGCCGACCACCACTGGTGGCCGCTGCGGGCCGCGCTTCTGGCGCGGTGCGCGGCCGAGCTGGCCAGGCTCGGCGGTCCCGATGCCGGGCCGGCCCGCACCGAGGCGATCACCACCTACGCGGCGCTCGCCGCGTCACCCGTCACCGACGCGCACGAGCGGATCAACGCCGAACGCCAGCAGGCGGAGTTGGCCGCCGAGGCGGCGGACCCCGCGGCCCGGTTGGCCGCGCTGAACCGGGCCGTGCGGCGGATACCGGCGGCGGTCAGCCGGTCGGAGTCAGATCTCCGTCGCCTCAGTGTCCTCGCCAACGTCGGCGGGCTGGCGTCCGAGGCCGCCGCGGCCGCGATCGCGGCCGACGACCTCGACGCCGCGGTGGAGCTGCTGGAGCATGGTCGCGGCCTGCTGTTCAACGAGGCGCGGGGCATCCGCGCCGGCTGGGCCCAGCTGCGCGCGGTCGATCCTCGGCTCGCCGCCGAGCTGGACCGGGTCGAGCAGGAGCTGTCCGAGGCCGACCTGTACACGCACGTCAGCAAGTTTTCGATCACTGTAGGGCTCAAGGAGAGTGCGACGTCCGGGGAGGACCCCGAGGCGGTCACGACGGAGTGGGACCCGCGCCCCGAGTGGTCGCGTCGCACGCGCGAGCTGGCCACCGAGCGGGCCCGGCTGCTCGACCGGATCCGCCTGCTGCCAGGCTTCGCCGACCTGCTTCGGCCACCGTCGCTGCCCGTCCTGCGCGAGCGGCTGGGTGGCCTGCCGATCGTCATGCTCAACACTCATGGCGACCAGGGAGACGCGCTGCTGATTCCCGCCGAGCCGGACCGGCCCGTGGAGCACGTCCGGCTGCCGGAACTGCGCGAGACCGCCCTGCGGCGGCAGGTCACGCTGATGTACGCGGCCGTGCTCGACGCGACCAACCCGGCGGTGCCGCTCGACCGGCGGGTACGCGCCCAGGAGGACCTGCTCGGCGTCCTGGCCTGGCTGTGGGACGCGGTCACCGGGCCGGTCCTCGACCGGATCGCCGCGGTGGGCGGGCCGCCACCCAGGATCTGGTGGTGCCCGGTCGGCACGCTGGCCCGGCTGCCGCTGCACGCCGCCGGCCACCACGGCGAGGCAGGCCGGCCACGCACGGCACTCGACCGCGCCGTCTCGTCGTACACGCCGACCCTCACCTCGCTCGCCCACGCCGTGGCCGAGCAGCCGCTGCGTCCGACCACCCCCACGGCGCTGATCGTCGGCGTACCCGACGCCGAGAGGTCGGCGGCGCTGCCGGAGGTCCGCGCCGAGGTGGAGCAGGTCGCCCGGCTCATCCCGGGCTCCGCCCTGCTGACCGGGGAGCGGGTGGCGCCGGACGCCGTGCGGCAGCTGTTGCGGGTCCACCCGATCGCGCACTTCGCCTGTCACGGACGGGCCGACACCAGCATCAGCTCGGGCCTGCGCAGCGGACTGGACCTCGGTGATTCCGCCACGCTCAGCTCGCACATGGTGCGGTCGTACCGGCTGGCCCAGCCGGAACTGGCCTTCCTCTCGGCGTGCAGTACGGCCGAGACCCACCCGACGTTCACCGACGAGCCGCTGAACCTCGCCTCGGCATTCCAGCTCGCGGGCTTCCGGGGCGTCATCGGCACGATGTGGCCCACCACCGACAGCGCACGGATCGCCCGGTCCTTCTACGCCGCGCTCACCACGGACGGCACCGCCCCGCCCGAGACCGCCGCCGCGGCGCAGGCGCTGACCGACACGGCACGGGCCGTGCGCGACGAGTTCCCCACCACACCGACCCGATGGGCCGGGTACGTCCACGTCGGCGTCAACCAGCCGCTGTCGACGACTGACGTACGGACGTGACGCCGTCCGTCATCCAACGCCGCCGCTGGCCGGCGAGCTACCCGAACGCCAGCCGGGTGGTCTCGCCGCTGAAGTCGAGCGGGGTGCTGCCCCGCAGGTAGTCAGCGAGCGTGTGCTGGACCGCGGCGTTGACCTGGGCGTGGCTGTACCCATGAGTGTCGGTGTTGTCGGGGTCCGCGACGATGCCGGCGACCGCCAGCTGTCGGGTCATCGCGATCAGGGCGGCGGTGCGGTTGTGGTCGGTGGTGCCGGTCTTGCCGGCGATCTGGTACTGGCCGGGCACGACCTCCCGGGTCGCGGAGGCGCTTCCGGCGCCGTGGCACCCGTGCCGGGGACGTCGTCGGTGCTGGCGGTCTCGCGCCGGCCGCTACATCCTCAGCGTCAGTCCAGCTTGCTGGTGTCGATGGCGATCCGGTCCCGGTTGACCGGATCGGCGAAGGCCGGCAGCACCACGCCGACCACCGCGACCGAGTCGCGCCTGGCCGGCGTGAGGAACCCGATGCGTGTCCGGCTGCTGTAGCTCAGGCCAGTCGCGGTGGTGACGTCCAGTGTCAGGTCGAACAGCCCGGCCGGCGGTCCACCGGGCAGCCCGGCTGGTACCGGTACCTCATGCACGGCGAGGACCCGCGCGGTCGCCGGCTGCAGACCCACCGCGGCCCCGTTGCCCGCCACCGCCGCCGCGGCCTCCTGCGGAGTCAACCCGCCGCCGGGGGCGCCGGGTGTCGCGCGGCCGGGATCGCCGAGCACCGTGCTCGACTGGCCGAATGTGACGTTCATACCGGCCCGCGCGGCGGCCTGGGAGATGGCGTCGATGAACGGCTGGGCCTGTGGCGGGACGGCGCCGAACGGGCTTCCCGGCTGCTGCGGGCTTCCCGGCTGCTGCCCGGTGCCCTGGGCCATCTGCCGGGCGAGCTGCTCGGCGGCCTGGCGCGCCTGCTCCCGGCCCCGGTCCCGGTTACGGGGCATGTCGTCCCAACGCACCCGCATCCGGGTCGGATCGGCCCGATCCACGGTAACCGGCAACGTCTCGCCGGGGCTGGGCCACTTCTTCGTCGGTGCCGTGCAGTAATGGCTCACGGCGACCGGCCCGACGCCCGGCCCGGTCACCACGCCCTCCATGTGGCAGTTGGAATACGCGGCGTCAGAAGCGCCGACGCTGCACGAGGTCAGCTGGTACGAGCCGGGGACCGGTTCCTCCATGCTCTTGTTGTGCAACCAATTGCGCAGGCCCACGTTGAGCACGCCCCTCTCCGTCGATCCACCCGATGGTCTCACGCCGGATCAACGCCACAGGCCGGGTTGTGTCAGTCCTCGTCCCGCCGGAACGTCGTGGCCACGACCGACATCTCACGCGCCATCGATCTGGATCCGACAACGGCCAGCAGCAGGCCCCCGCCCCAGAGCGCGCCGATAATCGTCCACGATGCGGTGCCGGAGATCAGGTGCAGCACCAGCAGGACCGCACCCGCCAACACGGCGAGCAACCCGAGTTGCTGCACCCGGCGGTAGCGCCAGGCCCGCCGGAAGGACCGTGCGCGGGTGTCGTACTTGTCAGTCACGGTGGTCGCCAAGGAGATCCACCAGCCCATAGTAGGACGCGAGGATCTCGTTCGTCACCGGCCGGCTGTCACGGCATCCCGCTCCAGGCGCGCGTCGGGGCCGCCGCCACGTGCACCTCGGCCGCGAAGACGCGCCCGCTGTCGGGCGCCGCCCGCAGTGCGGCATCGGTCAGTCCGACCCGGGCGGTGGTGATGAGCAGTACGCCGTCGAGCAGGCACACCGCCGTGGGGCGCGGCACCGGGAGGTCGACCTGAGCCATCCGCCTGCCGTCCGGGTCGTACCGGCACACCCGCCAGCCGTCCCACAGCGCGACCCACAGGCAACCTTCGGCGTCGACGCACAGCCCGTCGGGCGTGGCATCGTCGAATTCGACGAGTACCCGCGGCTCGGTGGCGGTGCCGGTGTCCACGTCGTACCGGTAGCGCCTCAGCTCGCGCCGGCGACTGTCCACGTGGTACATGGCGTTTCCGGTGGGAGCGAAGCCCAGCCCGTTGGCGCAGCCGAGGCCGGTCAGCACGGTGCTCACCGAGCCGTCGGGCTCCAGCGCGTAGAGCCCGCCGGTCCAGGGCGGGGCGTCGGCCGTGACCAGGCTGCCGGCCAGGAACCGGCCGTGCGGGTCGCAGAACCCGTCGTTCATCACGGTGGCCGGCGCGCTGACCGGATCGGCCAGCGGGCGCAGTGTGCCGGTGGGAGAGATGTGGTGGAAGCCGCGGCCGGCCGCCACCACCCAACCCCCGCCGACGGTGGCGCCCGCCGGCGCGACCGCCCCCGTCGGCATCCCGATGTCATACCCGGCGAGCACCTCGACCGCGTCGCCGGCCAACCGGCCGCGCAGCAGGCGCTCGGCGACGATGTCGACCCACAACAGTTCGCCGGTACGCGGATCCTGGCGCGGTCCCTCGCCGAGTTGGTAGCGCTCGGCGCTGACCGGGTGAGCCTGGCGCGTTTCGGGGCTCGGTGGCACCGGCGGTCCCTTCGTGTGGACCTCGACCAGGCCGCGAACCGCGTCGGGATCGGCTGTCGGATGTTACTTCTGACCCGGCTGGTAGGCCTGCAGGGGGTTCCAGTCCGGGAAGGTGATGTCGGCGCGGGAAACCTTGACTCCCTTGGCGCTCAGGTCCTTGATCTGCTGGTTGATGAACGCGTCGAGCTTGGCGTTGAGCTGCGCCGCCGCCGGGGCGAACGGCTGGTTGTGCAGGATCGCGGGCAGCGCGACCTCCGCCCAGGCGAGGTCCTGGTTGCTGCCGATCGCCGTCATCAGCTGCTTGCCGCCGTCGCTGGACAGGATCGGGTTGGGGCTCAGACGCACCGACGCCGCGGCGACGTCCAAGATGGCCTTCTGGTCCGGGTCGGCCGCCGCCTTGTCCTGCCAGGCGCTCTGCAGCGCGGTCAGGGTGGCAAACTTCTCGTAGTAGGCCAGCTGGAACTCCTTCGAGGAGAGGAAGTCCATGACCTTCCACGCCTTGTCCGGGTTCTTGGACTGGGCCGACATCGACCACAGCGGGCTGAAGCTCGAGGTCTGCCCCGAGTAGCCGCCGCGGCCGGAGGCCGGCACCGGGACGGGCGCGATCGACATGTCGATGTCCGGGTTGAGCGTGCGGATCACGGCGATCTCGTACGGCGAGGCGATGAATATGGCGAGCTGGTCCTTGGCGAACGGGGTGTACAGCTGGGTCGCGTCGGTCCAGGTCTCCCAGCCGGGCGTCATCACCTTGTTGTTGTGCATGCGGCGGATGAGCTCCACCGCGTTGACCAGCGACGGGTCGGTCAGCGCCGTCTTGCCGGTCCGGTAGTCGACGCCGCTGGCAACCGAGAACGGACCGGCGGTGGTCTGCAGCATCTGCACGAGGCCGCCGGCCTGCCACATGCCGGCGAAGCCGAAGGTCTTGCCGCGGCCGGCCTTGGTGATCGCGGTCGAGGCCGACTCCAGCTCCTCCCAGGTCGCCGGCACCCCGGTGTATCCGCCGACCTTGGCGGCGGTGTGGTTGACCAGCAGCGTGCGGGTGAACGACCACGGGCCCCAGACCAGCGGCAGGCTGTAGAGCTTGCCGTCGCGGTGTAGGCCCGAGGTGGCCGGGTTGAGGCTGCCGGCGGGGAACCTGGACGTGAATTCGTCGGTGACGTACTTGTCCAGGGGCGCGACCCAGCCCTTGGCGTAGACGTCTTCGAACAGGTTGTCCTGAATCCGGAAGACGTCGGGCGCGTTGCCCTGCTGGAAGGCGAGCTCGACGGCGGTGAGTTCCTGAGCGGTCGGGTTCTCGATGATTTCGATTTTGATGTCGGGGTTGCGCTTCTCGAGCGTGTCAAACTGCTGGCGGTAGAACTCCGAGGCCCCGGTGGGGTCGGGCACGATGGCCACCTTGATGGTCACCTTGTTCCCGGAGGACGACGAGGGGTCGTCGGCTCCGACCAGGCTGCAGCCGGTGGCCGCCCCTACCGCGGTTGCCGCGGCCGCTCCGCCCACCATCCGCAGCAGGGACCGTCGGGACAGTTCCAAGTCCTTCATGCTTCTTCTCCTGGGTTGCGTCTGCGCCCGCCGCGCAGCAAGGGCGCGGGGCGGCAGGGGTGTTTTGGTGCAAGTGAAGAGCGTGGGAGGACTGTAGCCCCATCGGCCACGTCATGCAATGTCCATCCACAATATGAGTTGGTGAATCGAAAAACTCGGGCGGACCACCGGTGCCCCTTGCGGACGGTCTCTGGTGCCGGGACTTATTGATGGTGCCCTGCCTGTGTGTCCCCGATCGCGGACTGGGGCGTGGGCGGTCGGCCCGGCGAGGGGTACATCTGTGCTTGACAGATCTATAACATGGATCAAAGATCTGTGCCAACCGGAGCGGCGGCCAGTCCGGACCGGGCCTAGGGCCCCCGAGGTGGCATGCGAGCTCAGAGTTCCGCGTCGCATTGTCGGAGGATCGTTGAGCACATCTGAGTCCCGGGTCCGCGTGCGCGGGCTGGTTCCCATCCTGGCCACACCGTTCGACGCCACCGGCGCGCTCGACGTGGCCGGGCTACGCAGGTTGGTCCAGTTCGAGCTTGAAGCAGGAGTCGACGGCCTGGCGGTCTTCGGACTGGCCAGCGAGGGCTTCGCGCTCACCGCCCCCGAGCGGACCACCATCCTGACGCAGACCCGCGAGCTGGCCGGGCCGGACCTGCCGCTGGTGGCCGGCGTCAACGCCACGAGCACCGACACGGCGCTGGAACTCGCGCTCGCCGCTTGCGACGGTGGGGCAGACGCACTGATGGTGCTGCCGCCGTACCTGGCGAAACCCTCCGGCGCCCAACTCGTGGACTTCTACGCCACCATCGCCGAACGCACCGGGCTGCACGTCATGGTGCAGGACGCGCCCGCTACGACGGGCGTGACCATGCCGGTGTCCGCGATCGTGGAGCTGAGCAAGCTGCCGGGCGTCGACTCGGTGAAGGTCGAGGCGCAACCCACCGCGCCGAAGGTCGGCGAGGTGACGGCCGCGGTCGACGGGATGTTCGACGTGCTGGGCGGCCAGAACTCGCTGTTCTTGCTGGAGGAGTACGCCCGGGGAGCGGTCGGCACCATGCCGGCGTGCGAGTTCAGCGACCTGCTCGCGCCGATCCTGGCCGACTGGCACGCCGGCCACCAGGTCCGGGCGCACCAGGCGTTCAACCTGCTGCTGCCACTGATCCGCTTCGGCCTGCAGCCCCGCCTGGCCTGGGCGGTCCACAAGGAGGTACTGGTGCGGCGGGGCATCATCGACTGCGCCCGGGTACGCGTTCCCGCCGCCGCGCTCGACGACGGCAGCCGTGCGGCGCTGGATCTCATCCTGCGGCTGGTGCCCCTGCCCTCGTGGCAGGGCGTGAGAGGCTGACCCACATGGTGAAGATCATCGGCGTGGACGTGTTCCCGCTCGCCCTGGCGAATCCACAGACCGGCCCGCGCGGCTATGCCACCCAGCCGCCCTGGCCGAGCATCTACGGCAACCACCGCGAAACCCTGGTCGTGCGGCTGGTGGCCGACGACGGCACCGTCGGCTGGGGCGAGGCGCTGGCACCGGTCGCGCCGGAGGTACCCGGGGAGATCGTGCGCCGGCTGCTGGCACCGGTCCTGCTCGGGGCCGACCCCCGGCACGTGCGCCCGCTGCGCCACCAACTGACGCAGTTGATGCGCGAACGGGGGCACCTCGGCGGGCACCAGGCCGACGCGATCGCGGCGGTGGACATCGCGCTGTGGGATCTGGCGGGAAAGCTCGCTGGCCTTCCGGTCGTCGAACTGCTGGGCGGCGCGTTCCGCACGCAGGTGCCGACCTATGTCTCCGGTCTGCCCGGTCGCGACGACGCCGAGCGGGTCGCGCACGCGCGGGACCTGCTCGGGCAGGACGTCCGGCAGGTGAAGGTCGGCCTCGGGCACGGCGTGGACGCAGACCTGGAAACCGTCGACGCGCTGCGTCAGCTCGACGCCGGGCTGCGGGTCGCGGTGGACGTGCACGGCGTCTACGGCCTGTCCGACGCCCTCCGGTTGGGCCGCGGGCTGGCCGAGCGCGCCGGTTGGTTCCTGGAGGCACCGTTGGCCTTCGAGGACGTGGCCGGGCACGCCGACCTCGCCTCCAGGCTGGATCTGCCGGTGGCACTGGGCGAGAGCCTGCGTCACCGCTGGGAGTTCCAGCCCTACGTAGCGGCCCGGGCGGCGGGCATCCTGCAGCCGGACATCGGCCGCACCGGCATCACCGAGGGCTTTGCCATTGCGCAGTTCGCCGAGACGCACCACCTCCCGGTCGCGCCGCACCACTCCGCCGGCCTGGGCATCGCCCTCGCGGCCGGGCTGCACGTCGCCGCCGCCTGCCCCAACCTCGTCGCGTTCGAGTGGCATCCGAGCCTGTTCACAGCGGTCAACGACATCCTGGCCGTACCGATCGACTGCACCCCGACCTCGATTCCCCTGCCCGCCGGGCCGGGCCTGGGCATAACGGTGGACGAGGACGCGGTGGCCAAATACTGCACCTGGGCAACCTCGTGAGCCGGGTACTGCTCATCGGCGCCTCCACGCCGATCGGCGCCGCGATCGCCACCCGGTTCGCGCAGGCCGGCGACCGGGTGGTCGGCTACAGTCTGCAGCCGGCCGGGCACCCCGACCTGCTGGCCGACCTGGCCGGCGACTGCTCCACCGCGGCCGGGGCCGCGGGCGCCGTGGCGACCGCATATGACCTGCTGGGCGGGCTCGATGTGCTGGTCGCCGCGGCCGGGGCGATGCCGATCGCTCCGGCGCACCAGACCACCGACGAGCAGTGGCGCTCGGCCCTTGGAGGCTGCCTGGACACCCTGTTCTTCCCGCTGCGCGCCGCCCTCCCGCTGCTGCCCGCCGGGGGAACGGTGGTCGCCGTCTCGTCGGTGAACGCCTTCCTCGCCGCGCCCTGGGTGGCGGCGTACGCGGCCGCGAAGGGCGCGGTCGAGGCCCTCGTACGGCAGGTGTCGCTGGACTACGCCGCGCGGGGCATCCGCGTCAACGCGGTGGCCCCGGGCATGGTGGGCGGCGAGCACTTTCCCGACGCGGCGGGCGGATACCCGATCGGACGCACGCTGCGCCCGCGCGAGGTCGCCGAGGCGGTGTACTTTCTCGCCTCGGACGCGGCCAGCGGCATCACCGGCGTCGTGCTACCCGTCGATGGCGGGCTGTCGATCACGTCCCCCGCGACATTCGCCCGCGCTGACCTGACGCAGCGCCTGGCCATGCTGCGGCCGGATGGCGCCGCGTGAGTGCCTCCGGGGTGGAGATCGGCGGCCGGTTCGCCCGGCTCTACCGGTTGCTCGACTGGCCGCTGCGACTGCTGGGGCTCAACCTGCTCTGGATGGTCGGGGTGCTCGCGGGCGGGGTGCTCGCCGGGGTGTCACCGGCGAGCGTCGCGCTGTTCGCCGTGCTGCGCGAGTACCTTCTCGGCCGCCCGGTACGGCCGTGGCGCGACTTCTGGGGGCACTGGCGCGCCGAGTTCGTGCGGGCTCAGCTGCGGCTGGGGGTGCCGCTGCTGACCCTGTGGGTCGCGGCGTTCTATCTAGCCATGGCCAGGGGAACCCCGGTAGCCGTTCCGGTCGCCGTGCTGGGCGCCCTCTACCTCGCCGCGCTGGCCTACCTGCCCGGGGTCCTCGTGCACTTCGACCTGTCGGCCGCGAAGTCCTGGCGGCTCGCGGCGGTGGCGGCCTGGCGGTCGCCACTGTGGACGGTCGGGCTGGGCCTGACGGTGGCCGCGCTGCTCGTCGTGATGGTGCTGGTGGCGCCGATCGCCATCCCGTTCTTCCTGCCCAGCGTGCCGGCCGTGCTGGCCATGCTGGTGTCGCTGCGGGTCTTCACCGCCCTGGCTGGGCCGGTTCGCTGACCCGCAGCCGCGTGACGCCGCACCTGGCCTGCGCGCTGGGCCGGCTGGTCCTGAGATACGAGGGAAAGGTGACATGGAGAAAATCGAACTGTCCCGACGCTCGCTCCTTCAACTGGCTGGCGCGGGCACGGTCGCCGCGACGGCGGCCGCCGGCCTGGGCGCCAGCCCGGCGGCGGCGGCGCCGGCCACCGGCGTGCCGCTGCCGCAACCACTGAGCGCCCTGGACAAACCGAACCTGTCGGTGGCCACGGTCCCGTCGGCGACCATCGAAAGCACCAACTATCGCGTGTCGTTCTACCAGGCCACCTGGGACGGTGGCTTAACCTACCTGCGCGAACTGTGGCGCCGCGCCCGTGGTGGGTGGCAGCAGATCACCGCCCCGGACCACCTCTTCGACGAGCAATGGGTCATCCTGACCGGGACGCAGCCGGCCTTCCCCGGCGACTACTACACCTCCAGCACCCCGCAGTGGGTGGCGTTCGAGTCGCTGCACCAGGTGGACGCGCACACCGTCACGCTGGAGGCGGTCACCACCGAGGCGTACGCGTTCACGGTGCAGTGGTCGCTCGGCGGGGAGCACCCGCAAGTGCACTGGACACTGACCGCCAACCAGGACGGCCACTTCGTGGTCGGGTACCAGGCGCTGGACGCCGCCTCCCTCGACGAGGTGGACGAGGTGCTGTGCGGCACCCGCCAGCACGCCCGGGTCGTCAACGGCGTGGAGGCGCTGGGCGCCTGGGAACTGATGGCGCCGATGTGCCTGACCCAGCACGGCATCGCCGGCACCACGTTCACCACGGGCGTCTACATCCCCGCGTCGGTCATCACCTTCGAGCACGAGCGCGAGCAGAACGCGACGCGCCAGCCGTTCGCGATGAGCCTGCGCAACCAGAACCGCGACGTCCAGCCGGTCGTCTACGCCCCGCAGGCCGGCGATCTGTCGGCGATGAGCGCGGGCGACACCAAGCAGTACAGCTTCGCCATCTACGCCTCGGCGGCGGCGATGCCTGCGGCATACACCGACCTGGTTCGTCACGAGTACCGGTACAGCGCCTACCGGCGCAACGCCTACGACACCTCGCTGACCACGACGATGTTCAACCTGATCGACCTGGCCATGCGGGGACCGGACGGCGACGACAGCACGACGTTCGTGCCGTCCCCGTCGGGCTGGTGGAACCGCGCCAAGGGATTCATCGACGTCGAGAACGACCAGGCCGTGCGCACCGCCACGGCGGGCGTCCTGCTCAGCGCCTACCTGCTGACCGGCGACGAGGACATCTACCAGCAGCGGGCCCGGCCCATCATGGAGTACCAGGTATCGCGCGGCAACATCGGCTACACGCCGGACAAGACCAAGTCGATCTACGGCGTCGCCGGCCTGTACCGGCTGGGCAGCGTCCCCGGGGACGCGTCCACCCTGGTGCCGCTGTACCGGCAGACCGGCGGGCGCAGCGGTGGGCTGCACGCCCTGGCGATGCTCATGATCCAGCAGCGGCCGGTCCGCGACTCGCGAACCCCGATGAGCACTCCGTTGCAGGCGTACGAGCTGACCGGCAACCCGGCGTACCTGGCGGAGGCGAAGGCCGAGGGGGCACGGTATATCGCCGCGCAGATCGAGCCGCCCTACACCACCAATCAGCCGGACAGCGGCTTCCAGTACAACTACGTGAAGGCCTGGACCGAGCTGCTGATGCTGTACGAGGCCAGCGGTGAACGGTCGTTCCTCGACGCCGCCTACCGAGAAGCGCAGCGGTTCATCACCCAGACCCAGGTGCGGCCCGTGCCCGAGACCCGGTTGGAGGTACCGAACCAGCCGTTCCTGGACAACCAGTTCAACGGGTGGGTCGAGAGCCCCGGCATCTGGGACTATCCGCTCAGCGACGTGCCGAGCGAGAACGTACCGGCGTGGCTGGTGGCCACCAACGGCATGACCTTCGAGCAGCTCTCCACGTTCAAGCTGGCCAATCCCGTCGGCGGATTCGTCATGCTGCCGTGCTGGGCGCCGTTCTTCCTGCGCCTGGCGCACCACACCGGCGACACGCTGCTCGCGGACGTCGCGCACAACCTGGTCGTCGGCAGATACACCAACTACCCGGGGTACTACAACCGGCAGTTCGGGTCCTGGCACATCCACCCGGACTTCCCGCTGGTCGGCCCGCCCGGTGAGAGCTCGATCTACTACAGCCACATCCCCGGGCAGCTCGGCCTCACCATCGACTACCTCGTCACGGAGCACACCTACCGCTCCCACTTCAACATCGAATTCCCGGGCCAGTTCGAGACCAACTACGTCTACTTCAAGTTCCGCACCTACGGCCACGCGCCCGGCCGCTTCTACGGCGCGGACAACGTGTGGCCGTACCTGCCCAAGGGCATCGCGACGGTGTCCAACCCGCAGCTCAACTGGCTCACCGCCGAGGGCAACGGCAACCTCTACCTGAGCCTGACCAACGAGGCCGAAAGCGCACAGACCGCGACGGTGACCTTCGACCCGGCGCTGGCCGGCATCGACCGGGCGAAGACCTACCGCGTCGAGGTCATCCGGGACAACGGCGCTCGGGTCAGCGACCGGCTGCGCAACGGCCGGCTCGACGTCACGGTGTCCGCTCGGGGAATCACCGCGGTCATCGTGTCCGGCGTGAGCCTCAAGGTGCCGCTGCACCGGCTGCCCGCCGGCACGGACAACGGAACCTCCAGCTACCACTTCGACGACGCGAGCCCGCTGGGCATCGCCCGCGGCCTGCTGTTCGTGCGTCCCGACCGGAGCGGCTACGACGCCTACCTCCAGGTCGACAACGAGGCGCTGGCGACGCTGCGGTACTCCACGGACGACGGCGCGACCTGGCAGGAACTGCCCAACAAGGTGTACCCCAACGAGTGGACCGTGCCGGTGGCGGACCTGAACACCTCGTTCCGGTACGCCATCACCGTCGGTACGACCTCGACCGCCGAGGCGACCCTGCGCGTGCCGACGAGCGTCACCGGGGTGTGCCCGCCGGGGGTGAGCGCGGCCGGCGAGGTCGCGGCCCGCGCGGACACCACGGCGGGCGACGTCATGCGCGTCACCGCCGTGCTGCGCAACGGCTCCCACGCCGCGTTCGGCCACCCGCACGTGGTGCTGGCGTTGCCCACCGGCTGGACGTCGAAGCCGGTGGGCCGAGCGCCGGCGACGGTACCCGCGGGTGGCTCCGCGCCGTGGACGTACGACGTGACGGCACCGGCCGACGCGCCGGCCGCCACCGTGACCATCGGCGCCTCGGCGACCTGGGCCGGCGGTGCCGTGGACCTGACCCCGGCCCAGGTGCGGGTGCTCGCGTCGCTGAGCCTGCCGGCGGTGGTCGCCGCACCGGCCCAGCTGGCCAACCCCGGCGACGCCACGACGGTCACCGTCAGCGTGCTCAACGTCGGGCCGCTGCGACGCACCGGTACGCTGACCATCAGCGTGCCCAGCGGCTTCACCGCCGCACCGGCGTCGCTGAACTATCGGGTCGCCGGCCGCAGCGAGCAGGCCTATCCGATCACCGTGTCGTCGTCCGCGGGCGTGGCCAGGCAGGTCGCCTACCCGGTCACCGCGACGCTGGACACCGGCGCACACGCCAGCGTCACCGTGCAGGTCGCGTCCAACGTCGTGACCGTGGACGTCGCGGATCCGTGGCCCAGCTACGTCGAGACCGGGCAGTGGCTGGCCAGCAGCCTGTTGGGTTTCGACGGGACGGTCACCCGGTACAGCAACTCCGTCGGTTCCACCGCGACGTGGCAGCCCGTACTGAACACCGCCGGCGCGTACACGGTGGCGGTCTGGTATCCCAACAACGCGACCAGCACGCGGGCCGCGGTCTACGTCGTGCACCACGCGGACGGCGAGGACACCTTCACCGTCGATCAGCAGGATCAGGCGAGCCAGTGGCGGGTGCTGGGCACCTTCAATTTCGCGGCCGGCGATGACGGGTACGTGCAGTTGCAGGTGCACGATACGGCGTTCCACCGGGCGGACGCCGCCCGGTTCACGCCCGTCGGCGGCTGAGGAGGGCGCCGCGGCACACACAACGGGGGGTCGGCCCGCGTACCGTCGCGGGCCGACCCCCCGGCTTCGTGCGCGCTGCTCAGCCGCCCGCGATCGCCGAGGGTACGGCGGCGTGGTACCCGAGGCCGCTGGAGACCCGGTCGGCCTGCTCGATCACCTTCATGGCCAACTCGTCCTGCCGGCGGGGCAGGTCCATGGCCGACAGTGGCCCGGACACCGACAGGGACGCCACTATCCGGCCGGAGCGGTCCCGCACGGGCGCCGCGAGGCAGGCCCGGCCGAAAGCCAGCTCCTCCAACTCCGTGGTGTAGCCCCGCTCGCGTCCCTCGGCGAGGGACGCGAGCAGGTTGTCGATGTCGAGGATGGTCTTCGGGGTGTACGTCGGATACCGCGCCCCGATGAGCCCCTCGATGTCCTCCGCGGCCATGTCCGTCAACAGTGCCTTGCCCATTGCGGTGGCGTGCAGCGGACCGCGTCGGCCGATCAGGGTGAAGGAGCGAGGTGCCGAGCGGCCCTCGAAGTTGCACAGGTAGAACAGCTCGGGGCCCTGCCGTTCGGCGACGTTGGCGCCCAGGTTCAGCTCGCCCGCGAGATCCTGGGCGATCTGGCGCGACTGGAGGTGGATCGGGGACTGGTTGAGGGCGATGCCGGCCAACCCCACCACGGTCGGCCCGATCCGGTACAGGCCGCTGTGGCTGTCGTGGGTGACGAAGCCCAGGATTTCCAGCGTGCCGATCAGCCGGGAGACCGTGGACTGGCCCAGGCCGGTGAGCTGGACCAGCTCCGAGACGCGCCGTTCGGGGTGCTCTTCGGTGAACGCGCGCAGCAGTGACAGCGCGCGTTCCACGCTCTGCGTGCCGCCGCCGACCTCGCGCGTGTTGCTGGAGCGTGGCATCGTCTCCAACTCTCTGTCCGTGGTGAGAAAATCCAGATTGTGGATCTTATATTATCATTTGCCCGCGGTGCAGGCGGAACCCGCGAGGCGTCGTCGATCATGACCGCCGCACCGCCCTCCGTATGGCGATACTAGCGCTCGGAGCCCCGAGGTACACATCTGATACCCACATTGCAGATGTGTATTGCAAATCCATCGTGGCCAGGGTTACAGTCCTCAACGCACGCTTCACCTCATCGAAACATCACCCGGCGTGGCTGGCCGGCGTGCCTGCCCGCCGCGGGACCGATCAGGAAGAAGGAGCATCGACATGATGCCGCGGCCCTGTGAACCGGGCACGAAGTGACGAGCACGCCAACCCTCGCGCCGGCCAAACCGGTCCCGTCCGGGCCCGCGCCCGCGCGCACCCGCCGACGTCCCGGCCGGCTGCGCCGACACATGTGGCACTACATCTTCCTCACCCCGATGGCGCTGCTGTTCGTGGCCTTCACCGTATGGCCGATGCTCGCCAGCTGGTGGTACTCCCTGTTCAACTGGGACGGAATCGGACCGGCCAGCGACTGGGTCGGCCTCGCCAACTACACCGAGGTGCTGCAGAGCCCCAAGTTCTGGCACTCCTTCGGAAACTCATTCCTCTTCTCGCTGGTCGCGATCTGCGTCCAGATGCCACTCGCGCTGCTGGCCGCGATCCTGCTCAACAGCGCTCGGCTGCGCGGGCGCAACCTGTACCGGCTGCTGCTGTTCCTGCCGGTGGTGACCAGTACCCCGGTCATCGGCATCATCTTCGCGATCCTGCTCGATCCGTCGGGTGGCCTGCTCAACCAGATCCTGAGCTGGAGCGGTCTGTCCTCCGCGCCGGTCACGTTCCTGTCCGAGTCCTACGCCCTGCCGACGCTGATGGTGATCGACATCTGGAAGACGTTCGGTGTCACCCTCGTGTACTGGCTCGCCGCCCTGCAGACGGTGCCCGGTGACCTGTACGAGGCGGCGAGCATCGACGGCGCGAACGGACGGCAGCGGCTGCGGCACGTCACGCTGCCGGTCATCGCCCCGATCGCGGTCGTGATCCTGGTGCTCACCTTCCAGGGGAGCATGAACCCGTTCGACCTCGTCCAGGCGATGACCCAGGGCGGTCCCAACCACGCCACCGACGTGGTGGCGACCTACATCTACCACTACGCCTTCAGTCCCGACCTCAACGCGCCGCGGTTCGGCTTCGTCTGCGCCGCGGGTGTCGTGTTCGGCATGGTCACCCTGGTGATCACGGTACTGCAGGGGCCGTTGCTGCGCCGCTACTACCTGAGGGGGAGCCGCTGATGCGCCGTATGCAGCTGTGGCATCTGTTCCTGGTGCCCGTCTGCCTGATCTGGGTGTACCCGTTCGTGTGGATGGCTTCCACCGCGTTCAAGTCGCAGCGGGAGATCTTCCTCGGCGGGGTGTCCGTCATCCCGAAGCAGTGGACGTTCGACAACTTCAGCCGGGCCTGGGACACCGCGCACTTCGGCGCCTACCTGTCCAACACGGTGGTGTTCTCCGTGACGACCGTCGTCGTCGTGGTGCTCGTGTCGGCGACCGCCGGGTACGCGCTGGGCAGGGGCAATCTGCCCGGCAAGAAGATCATCGTCGGGTTGCTCATCGCGACGATGTTCATCCCGCAGGGGTACACGATTATCCCGATCCTCAAGCTCGTCGACGCGGTGCACCTGCAGAACGGTCTGCTGGGCGCGGTGCTGGCGACCGCGGGGCCGGCGCACGTCGTGCCCATCCTGCTGTTCATGGGCTACTTCGCCGGCATGCCGCAGGAGTTGGAGGATGCCGCGCTCATCGACGGCGCCGGCTACCCGCGCACGTTCTTCCGCATCATGCTCCCGCTGACCAAGCCGGTCATCAGCACCGTGTCGCTGTTCACCTTCATGTCGGCCTGGAACTCCTTCTTCATCCCGCTGGTCTTCACCCTCGGCCGACCCGATCTGCGCACGCTCGGCGTGGGCATGTTCAGCTTCTTCGGTCAGGACTCGACCGACTGGGGCGGCCTGGCCGCGGCGGCGGTCATCAGCTTGCTGCCGATCGTCGCCATCTTCGTGCTCCTGCAGCGCACGTTCGTGGAGGGCATCGCCGGCTCCGTCAAGTCGTAGCGCCACGCCTGTAGGGCCGGTGGGCCGGGGCGGGCACCGCCCGTATTGACGACAAGCTCGACATCGCGTTTCGGAGGAGAGAAAGCTTCATGGCGAACGACGTCCAGTCCCACCTCGGCGGTTGGCTTCCGATCCGGCGCGCGGGCGTCATGGTGGTGCTCGACGTGGGCGGCCCGCACCTGCCCCGGATCGTGTACTGGGGCCGTGACCTGGGCGATTTGGACGCCGACCAGTACCGGCTGCTGGCCGTCGAGCCCTACACCACGGCGGCCCCCACCAACTACCCCGATGTGCCGCTGACCCTGTCGCCGTCCCGCGCGCAGGGCTGGGACGGCTGGCCCGGGCTGACCGGTCACCGCGACGGGTTCGCCTCACAGCCACTGTTCACCCTCGCCGAGGTGTCGCTGGGCGCCGCGCCCGATGGCGACCTGCTGCGCTATGCCGGCGTCGACGACCTGGCCGGCCTGCGCCTGGACGGTGAGCTGGAGCTGACCGTCGACGGCGTGCTGCGCCACCGCCAGACGCTGACCAACGTCGCCGCCGACGCCGCCTACACCGTCGACGACCTGCTGACCGTGCTGCCGGTGCCGTCCCGCGCGATGGAGGTTCTCGACTACACCGGCCGCTGGGCCAACGAGGCGCAGCCCCAGCGCCGCACGCTGGATCAGGGGACCTGGCTGCGCGAGCAGCGCCGAGGCCGCACCGGACCCGACTCACCGCTGCTGCTGAGCATCGGCACCCCGGGCTTCACCCACCGCGAGGGCGAGGTGTGGGGCATTCACCTCGGGTGGTCCGCCGACCAGCGGTACCTCGCGCAGCGGCTGAACGACGGGTACGCCCTGGTCGGAGCCGGCGAGATCCTCGCGGCCGGCGAGGTGATCCTCGCCCCCGGCGAGGCGCTGACCACACCGTGGGCCTACGGCGTGTTCTCCGACCGGGGACTCGACGGCGCCTCCGCCCGGCTGCACGCGATGCTGCGCCGCCGTCCCGGCCACGTCACGTCGCCGCGGCCGATCGTGGTCAACACCTGGGAAGCGGTGTATTTCGACCAGTCGTTCCCGCGGCTGGCGGCGCTGGCGGACGCGGCCGCCGAGGTCGGCGCCGAGCGGTTCGTGCTCGACGACGGGTGGTTCGGGTCCCGACGCGACGACACGCGGGGCCTGGGCGACTGGTACGTCTCCGACGAGGTGTGGCCGGACGGCCTGGGCCCGCTCGCCGACCACGTGCGCTCGCGGGGCATGGACTTCGGGCTGTGGTTCGAGCCGGAGATGGTCAACCCCGACTCCGACCTGGCCCGCGCCCACCCCGACTGGGTGATCGGCACCGACGGGCGGATGCCACCATCGGCGCGCCACCAGCAGGTCCTCGACGTGTCCCACCCGCAGGCGTACGCGTACCTGCGCGACCGCATGTCGGACCTGATCGCGCAGTACCAGATCGGGTACCTGAAGTGGGACCACAACCGCGACGTCGCCGACCCCGTGCACCGCGGCGGCCCCCGGGCCGGGCGCCCGGCGCTGCGCGAGCAGACCCTCGCCGTGTACCGGCTGATGGACGAGCTGCGCACCCGCCACCCCGGGCTGGAGATCGAATCGTGCTCGTCCGGCGGTTCGCGCGTCGACTACGGAGTGCTGGCACACACCGACCGGGTCTGGGCCAGCGACTGCATCGACCCGCTGGAGCGGGTCGGCATCGTCGCCGGCATCAGCACCCTGCTGCCGTTCGAACTCATCGGGGCCCACGTGGGGTCGCGGCGCTCACACACCACCGGTCGCCAACAGGATCTGCCGCTGCGGCTGGCCGTGGCGACCTTCGGTCACGCGGGGATCGAATCCGACCTCACCTCGCTGTCGAGCGAGGAGCTGGGTCAATTCAAGCAGTGGGTGGCGTTCGTCAAGTCGGTGCGCCCGCTCGTGCACTCCGGCGAGGTGGTCCGGATCGACCGGCCCGAGGATCCGGGCACGGTGCTGTACGGCGTGGTGAGCGCCGATGGCCGCGAGGGCCTGTTCAATCTGGTTCGGCTGCGCTCCGGCGTCGGATACGAGACCGCGCCGCTACGCCTCGGCGGGGTACGGCCGTCGCTGCGCTACCACGTGACGCGGGTACCGCTGCCCGGCGAGGACGCCTCGGTGCACGGCCTGCACCCGCGCACCGGCGTGGACGGCGTGGTCGTGGCGGGCACCCTGCTGCGCGATGCCGGCCTGCCCGCGCCGTCGTTGCGTCCCGAGCAGGCCGCGATGTTCCACCTGCGGGCCGTGGACGGCGAGGAGCAGTGACCGTCCCCGGTCCCCCGGCCGCACCCCCGTACCGGGTCCTGGTCACCGGCGCCAGCGGCACCATCGGCCGGCGCACGGTGGACACCCTCGTCGAGGCCGGCATCGGGGTGACGGCAGTGTCGGTGGACGGGCCCGGCGACTGGCCGGCCCCGGTTCGCGGCCTGCGGATCGACGCGACCGACGAGGCCGCCATGGCCGAGGCCATGGACGGCTGCGAGGCGATCGTGCACCTCGCCGCGCTGGCGCACCCCTCCCTCGGAACACCGCTGCGGGTGTTCACCAACAACGTCGTATCCACCTTCACCGTCCTGACCCTGGCCGCGCAGGGGGGCATCGGGCGCGCGGTCATCGCGAGCAGCATCAACGCCTCGGGCATCAACCTCAACCCGCACGCGCCCGCGCCCGCCTATTTCCCGCTCGACGAGGACCTGCCCGCCGACATCGCCGACGCCTACTCGCTGTCCAAGCGGGTCGACGAGCTGTCGGCCGCGATGGTCGCCCGCACCTGGGGCCTGGACGTCGTCGCGCTGCGCTTCCCGCTCGTCAAGTCGCCGGAAGAGCTGCGGAGCATCGGCGCCGAGACCGCCCAGGACCCGGCAAGCATGATGCGTACCGGCTGGGCCTACCTGACCGTGGACGACGCCGCCCGGGCGGTGCTGTGCGCCCTGCGCGCACCACTGCCCGGGGCCCACGTCATCGGAGTCAGCGCGGCGGACACACTGCTCGATCTGCCGAGCGAGGACCTGCTCGACCGGTACGCGCCGGGCGTGGCGCGGCGACGGCGGTTCGCCGACCGCGAGGCGCTGATCGACACCACCAGGGCCCGGACGCTGCTCGGCTTCGAGCCGGCGCAGTCCGTTCACGAGTTCGCGAGCGCGCCGGGCAACGGGTGCGGAGAGGGAGAAACACACTGATGCGAATTACCTCTGTGGAGACGTTCGTCCTGAGCAACCGGCAGGCACTGGTCAAGGTGTCGACCGACGAGGGCGTCGCCGGATGGGGTGAGCACACCCTCGAAAACTGGGTACGCACATCCTCGGCGGCCGTCGAGCGGATGTCAGAGCACCTCGTGGGCGCGGACCCGCTGCGCATCACCGGACTGTGGCAGACCCTCACCAGGGGCGGCTTCTACCGGGGCGGCCCGGTGCTGTCCTCCGCGGTGGCCGGGCTGGACCAGGCGCTGTGGGACATCAAGGGCCGATGGCTCGGCGTGCCCGTACACGAGTTGCTGGGCGGACCGACCCGGGACGCCGCGCGGATCTACGCGCATGCCAACGGACCTGAGCGCACCGGCGACCTGCAGCGGGCCCGGGCACACGTCACGGCCGGGATCGATCTGCTCAAGGTGGCCCCGCACGGCCGGATCGAGTTCCTGGAGAAGCCGGAGCACCTCGACACCCTGCTCGCCGAGCTCGCCCAGCTGCGGGCGGCGGTCGGTACCGGCGTCGATCTGGCGATCGATCTGCACGGACGGTTCTCCCTGCCGCTGTCCCGGCGGCTGCTGCCCCGGCTCGACGCGCTCGGCATCGCCTTCGTCGAAGAGCCCGTGCGCCCGGAGCACAGCGACCTCATCGGCGACCTCGTCCGCTGCTCGCCCATCCCGGTGGCGACCGGCGAGCGGCTGTACTCGCGGGCCGAGTTCCGCCGCGTTCTCGACGCGGGCGTGGCGATCGTGCAGCCGGACGTGTGCCACGCGGGCGGAATCACCGAATGCTTCCGGATCGCCACGCAGGCGGAGACCTACGACGCCCAGCTGGCACCGCACTGTCCACTCGGGCCGGTGGCCCTCGCGGCGAGCCTGCAGTTGGCGTTCGCGGTGCCCAACTTCTACGCCCAGGAACAGGTGCTCGATCTGCATCTGGGAACCTCTCCGGCGGCGACGGTGCTCACCAACCCGCAGGTGCTGGTTCCCATCGATGGCCGGATCCCCCGGCTCACCGGACCCGGACTGGGCGTGGAGGTCGACGAGGACGCGGTCAGGGCCGCGGTCGACGCCGGCCGCCTCGCGCCCGGATCGCCGGCGTGGGCCCACCCCGACGGGTCGTTCGCGGAGTGGTGAGCGGCCGGCGCGCGGGCCGATGTCGCCGCGTCGGTCTCCGCCGATCGAGGCAACGCGATCCGACGTGGGCTGACGGCTGGCATCCTGGTCGGGGTCGACATCACCGCCCGCAGCCTGTGACGACGGGACAGGCCGCGCTGCTGGCGAGTGGTCAGCCGACCGCCGGGTAGCGCACCTCGAACGTCACGCAGCCCTCCGGCGCCACCCAGGGGCCGTGCGGCATCCCCGGCGGCCGGCAGGCGTAGGTCCCGGCCTCGAAGGTCTGCCCCAGCCGCAGGTCGTGCAGCGAACCGCTGAGGATGTAGACCTCCTCCCAGAAATCGTGGGTCAGGGGCCCGAGCGCGCTGGTGTCCGTACCCGGAAGGAACCGCAGCATCCGCGTGGCGATCGAGGTGTCCCCGTACCGGGCCAGGATCCGCTCGGTCTGACCCGACACCGGTGGGTGGGTGGGCGTCCACTCGACCGCGTCGACGGGCGTGAACTCCAGCTCCGGCTTGGCCAGGCTCGGGCGGCTGGCGCGCCGCACCTGGTATCGCAGTTCGGCCTCGGCGCCGGTGGCCGGATCGCGCAGCGCGGCCCGGAACGTCTGCGCCGGCCGCAGCGGGCCGCCGGTCACCGGAAGGCTGCCGGTGAACAGCACGTCGCCGTCGGTGAGCAGGATGCCCTCGCGGTGCAGCAACTCCTCGATCTCGGCGAACGGCAGGATCTCGGCGAGGGTGCCGCGCTGGTACGGCTCGCCGTCGGCCCAGCTCGCCAGCTCGATGGCGTCCAGGTCGGGTACGCCGTCCAACGGGATCACCGTGTCCGCCACGATCTTCGGGCACGCGGCCTTGCTGCCGGAGATGCTGTGCCGCTCCAACTCCCGGTCGGTGTGATCGCTGCCTACCGTCAGCCAGCGCCGGCCCTCCTGCACGACGATCACCGCCTCGACCTCGCCGGAGGTGAAGTCCCCGCCGACCTCGATGCCGTCGCCGGTGGTCAGCAGCTCGGCAGGCAGCGGCATGAGGATGGGCACGCGGTCCGGTACCGGCACCCCCAGCTCGCGCAGCTCGTCGATGTGCGCCTGCACGCCCGAGCTGTCGCGGCCGGTGAACCCGGCGACCAGAACCCGCCGCACCGGTACCGACAGCGACCGGTCGGTGCTCGCCACCCGGAACTGGAAACTCACTTCGCACCCTCCTTGCGGGTTGGACCCGCGTCGGGACTGGTCTGGTCGGATCCGGCGGCCGGGATCGGCTGGGTCCAGACCCGGTCGCGCAGGGCGGGGAAGGTGGCCCGGGCGGCCGTCGCCACGCCCAGGTCGATCTCGACGTCGAGTCGCCCCGGCTCACTGCCGGCGGCGCCGACCACCGCTCCCCAGGGATCGATCACCGCGCTGTGGCCCCCGAGCTCGACACCGTGGCTGGTACCCGCGGCGTTGCAGCCGATGACGAAGGCCTGGTCCTCGATCGCCCGAGCACGCAGCAGGGCCGACCAGTGCTCCACCCGCGCCGCCGGCCAGGTCGCCGGCACCACGTACCCGCTCACCTCATCGACCACCGCCCGGAACAGCTCGGGAAACCGCAGGTCGTAGCAGATGGCCAGGCCCATCCGGGCGCCGGCGAGCGGGAACGTGGCGGTGGCTCGGCCCCCGGCGATCAGCTCGGGTTCCCGGGATGCGTACCCGAAGACGTGCACCTTGCGGTAGCCGGCCAGGGGTGCGCCGTCCGGCCCGAAGACCAGGCTGGTGTTGTGCAGCCGCGGCCGGCCGTCGGCGCCGGTGGCGCCGGCCTCGACCAGGCTGCCGATGTGCAGCGTGATGCCCAGCGTTCCGGCCAGCCGGGCCAGCCGGGTGGGCAGCGGGCCGGACGGGGTGGTGGCCGCCGCGGCGTACCCGTCGAAGGCGAAGTAGCCCGGGTACCACAGCTCCGGCAGTACGACGAGGTCGGCGCCATCGCCGGCCGCATCCCGAATCTGCCCCAGCACCGATTCCAGGTACCGTTCGCCGTCCGCCGTCTCGGGCAGCGGCCGCAACTGCAGGCAGCTCACCCGGACCCGCCCGCTCATGCGGCGGCCCACAGGTCGCGGGCGCCGGCGGCGATCACCTCGTCGGCGCCGAGATCGAGGTCCGTCAGCCCGCGCCGTCGGGCGAAGTCGACCAGCGCCACGACGTCGTCCGCCCCGATGGCCGGCTCGTAGAACGGCGCGTCCCGGGCGATCAGGCCGGCGATGAGATCGGCCTCGGCCGCCGGGAACAGCCGGCGCCCGACCTCCGTGGCCAGGCCCGGGTCCTCCCGCAGCCTGGCCTGCGCGTCCATCATGCCGGCCAGCACCGCGGCCAGCCGCGCCGAGCCCGCCTCGTTGGCCGGCTCGAGCGCCATCAGCCCGGGGAAGGTGAACCGCGCCAGCCCCGCCGGCCCATCGCCCCGGCGCGCGTCGATGAGCACAGTCCCGGTGCCGGCCCGGACCGCAACCTCGGCGCCCATGCCGTTGGCCCAGAAGCCGTCGATCCGCCCGGCGGCGAGCGCCTCGGCCGCCATCACGCCGAACGACGTGTTGCCGTCGGTCGAGGCCGGTACCGGTCCGATCGCGACCGCACCCGGCGGTAGCCCCGACTCCTCCAGCAGCTGCACCAGTGCGTCGACGGGGCCGGGCGCTGCCGCGATCCGAAGGCCGCAGAGCGCCTCGATCGGGTCGCCCGGGCGCAGGCCGAGATCGGAGCGCACGACGAGGAACCAGTAGGTGTGCCGCGCCAGGGCGGCGAAGAGCCTGACTCCGCCGCCGTCGGGCGCGCCGTGGAACATCGTGTGCGCGGCGCCGCCGAGCACGTCGAGCTTGCCGGCACGCAGGTCCTGCACCGCGTCCAGCACCGGGAACCGCAGCTCGAGTTCGCACTCCACGCCGCGCGCGGCGATGCAGCCCAGCTCGACCGCCGCGATCAGCGGGAAGTACGACGGGGAGATCAGATCCGGTACGGCGAGCCTCATCGGAGCCGCCCGCCCCGGGAGCGGATTGACCATGGCGAAAACTGTATACAGTAGCTTCGTCCCTGACAAGGGCATGTGGCCGCGTACCGATTGCCCGAGCGAGGCTGTCGAGCTACAAATCGTCCACGATCATCTTCGAAGCGCGACGGGCCGGGCGGCGCCGGCTCAGATCGGCTTCTGCGGCGAACTTGGCATCATCGATGCCGGTGCGACGACTCGTCAGCGACGCGCGTCGGCCCGATGATGGCGTGGTGGGCAATGCGCCCGACCAGATCAGCCCGGATGAATCGAACGACAGACCCGGGCACCGGCTGCACGACGATTCATTGAGGAGGGTGTGTTGGGCGAGGACTACTCCCTGGCACTGTCCAGGTTGGAGATCGCACGGCCGTTGAGCGAGCAACCATGAGCAGGGCGATCTCGCCGGTGCGCGGCGCGGTGGCCGGCCTGGTCGGCAACACCCCGCTGACGCGGCTGTCCGCGATCAGCGCCGAGCTGACTCACACGCTGTGGGCGAAGTGCGAGTTCATGAACCCGCTCGGTTCGGTCAAGGACCGGATCGCGAACTTCATGATCGAGGAGGCGGTACGCGACGGGCAACTGCGGCCCGGCGGCACCATCGTCGAGGCCACCGGCGGCAACACGGGCGTGGCCCTGGCCGCGGTCGGTGCCACCCGCGGTCATCGGGTAGTGCTGACGATGAGCGACAAGATCGGTCCGGACAAGGTCGCGTTGCTGCACGCGTGGGGCGCGGAGGTGGTGATCTGCGACCACCGCGCGGCGGCCGGCAGCGACCACCACTTCGTATCGATGGCCCGCACCATCGCGGCCGAGACGCCGGACAGTTACCTGGTTGGTCAGTTCGACAACCCGCGCAACGTCGAGGCACACCGGCGGACCACCGGACCGGAAATCTACGCGGCACTGGATGGTCACGTCGGCGCCTTCGTCGCCGGGGTCGGCACCGGCGGTACGTTGATGGGCGCCGGCGGCTATCTGCGCCAGCGTGATCCCGCGGTGCGGGTCGTACTCGCCGATCCGGCGGGCAGCATCCTGGCCGGTGCCGTCACCGGCGAGCCAGTCGAGCCGCATTCCTACCTGGTAGAGGGGATCGGCAGTGACTTTCTGCCCGGCCTGTTCGAGCCCAGCCTGATCACCGACGCGGTCACCGTCACCGACCACGAGTCCTTCTTCATGTGCCTGCGGCTGCAACGGGAGGAGGGCCTCTTCGTCGGCGGTTCGGCGGGGTGCGCGGTCGCCGCCGCGCGGAAGTTCGCCGAGACCCTGGACGGACCGCCGACGAACATCGTCGCGGTACTCCCCGAAACGGGCACCCGCGCGATGGCGACGCTCTACTCCGCGTCATGGCGTGCGCAGCACGGCCTCACCGACCTCGGAGAGTGACCGGCACTTCGGGGTGCGGGCCAACCGGCCCGCACCCCGAAGTCTCGGCACCCTCGCTGTTTCGCCGCGGGCACAGGGAGTGCGCCGCTCATGCGAACGAGGTGCCGACCAGGTTGTAGGTGAGTGCGACGAGGAGATAACCGAGGGCTGCGATGGTCAGGATGCTGTAGCCGATGCGGCCGGTGCGGGTCCACCAGCTCTTGTACCAGGCGGCGACGGCGCCGGCGAGCATGGCCAGGGTCGTTGCGGTGGCGGCGGTGTTGAGGGCGAGCAGCGCGGTCAGGGAGGCTGAGCCGAGGATGATGGTGCGGTTGAAGGCGTTGCCGTCCGCGGTCATCGTCACGAAGCCGATGGTGAACAGCGTGGACAGGGCGCCGGTCGTCCAGGCGACCAGACGGGCCGCCCGGGCCGCGCGGGGGTGTGCGGGACGCTTGCGCAGTCGGCGGGTGGCGGCGATGACGGAGAACGCCAGGAAGCCGAGCAGCAGGACGGCCACGCCGCCGTACAGCAGCGACTGCTGGAGCGCGGGAACCAGGTACCACGGCAGCTTGTTGTAGTCGATGGTCGGGTCGATGGTGGTGAACAGATTGCCCTTGCCGTCGAAGACGATGCGGTCCTGGCCGCCCTGCTCCAGGAACTCGCCCTTGCCGATCGGGGTCCAGTGCTGGGCCGTGGCGTCGGGGTTCTGTGACAGCCCGGTGGTGGTCAGGGTCCCGTCCGCGTTGACGGAGACAGTGGCGGCGTCGACGAGGGCGGCCGCCTTGGTGACCGAGGTGTGGCTGGTCCGGTCGGGGGCGTAGCTGCCCGCGTAGGCGGCGGCGTTCGGGTCGGCGACGGTGGCGGGCCGGGGGCGGATGTCCGGCAGGTAGCGGTCGACGATGTCGTCGATCAGCGCCTTGCCGTCCCAACTGGCGACGCCGTCTCGGCCGTCGCCGTTATAGACCACGTAGATGCCGATGCCCTGGTCTGGCAGCAGGGCGAGGTTGCTGTGGAAGCCGGGGACGTCGCCGTCCTTGAACAGCAGTGGGTGCCCGTTTCGCGGGCGCTGCTCGAACAGGTAGCCCATCCCCGGCAGTCGCGAGGTGTTGGTGAAGTGCTGCTGCTGGGTCAGGGCCGCGACGCCGGCGCCAAGGCGGGGGTCGTCGCCGAGTTCGGCGACCATGAAGCGGCTCAGGTCGGCGGCGGTGGCCACGGTGCCGGCGCCGGTCGGTGACCAGGGTCCGTACTGGCCGTTCTCCTCGGTCTGCGCGTTGCCCTCGGGGCGGTAGCCGTGGGCCAACTGGGCCTGGATCGCGGGCGGGTGCGGCTGGGCAAAGGTCGTCGCGTCCATGTGGAGTGGTGCCAGTTCGTGCTCCCGCACGTACTGGGCGAACGGTTCGCCGGATACCGTCTCGACCAGGTAGCCGGCCAGGGCCACGCCATAGTTGTCGTAGGCCGTCGCTGTTCCCGGTGGACGCACCCGTGGAGGCTGGTGGGCGGCGAGGTACGCGCCGAGTTGGGGGACGTCCGCGGGATTCGCCACGTCCGCCCCCACCGGGTTGTCATCGAAGCCCGCCGTGTGGGTGAGCAGGTCCTCCGCGGTGACGGGATGGCCGGGGTAGGTGTCGCGGATTTTGAATGTGGTGAGGTACCTGTTCACATCGGCGGCCGGGTCCAGCCTTCCTTGCTTGATCAGCTGCGTCACGGCCGTCGCGGTGAACAGCTTGGCCACCGAGCCGGTGAAGAACTCGGTCGTGTCGGCGTCAACCGGGGTCCCGGTTTTCACGTCGGCGACCCCGTAGCCCTTCGCGAAGACCTGGGTGCCGTTCTGCACAACCACCACCGCGGCCCCCGGAATCCTGTCCTGCGCCAGTTGCCCCGTCACGGTCGCGTCGATCAGCGAGCCAATGCCGGAAAGGTCGACCGGCGTACCGGTAGCGGCGGACGGGGTCTCGGCGTGGGCGGGCGCCGCTATGCCCAGACCCATGCTCACGGCGAGCACCCCGGTGGCGATCTTCTTCAGCATCCTGCGCTCCTGAACCTCCCACCGTGGCCCTTTGCCCTGGTGGCACCACTGATCGTTCCGAGAACGGGGGCACCATAAAATGGCTCCACCTGCCCAACCCGGGGTGTAGCCAGCTACACCCCGGGTTGACGGCCCAAGGCCCGTGCGCGGCCGCCGGCCATCCCGCAGACTGTCGATCGCACCTGACCGGCGACCCCTCATTCGAAAGCGGACAGACCATGAGCGGCCCCACCGCCACCCGTACCAACCCCGTTACCGCCACCCGGCGTGCCCGGATCGGCGACCGCGTCACCGCTGCGGGCCGAGGGGCCGTCCTGTTCCTGCTCACCCTCCCTGCGATGGCCGCCTTCGGCGCCGTCGTCCTGGCGATGGCCCTGATGAGCGTCGGTATCGGGCTCCTGCTCGTGCCGCCCGCCATCATCGTGCTGCGCAGGGTGGCGGACCAGCGCAGGCGCCTGGCCCACGCCTGGCAGGGCATCGAGGTACCGAGCCCCTACCGACCGGAGCCGGCGGAGCACCGCGGCGGTGCCGCCGCACGGGTGCGGCACTGCCTGAGCGTCCTGCGCGACCCCGCGACCTGGCGCGACCTCCTGTGGTCAATCACCGATCCCGTCATCGGCGCAGCCTTGGCCTTGCTTCCGATCGCCCTGATCCTCGAAGGGATCTACGGATTCGTCATCACCGCGCTCTGGGGGCCGCTGACCCAGGCCGGCCTGCGCGACTGGTACCTGTTCGTCCACGTCACCCCGGCCAACGCCGGTACCGCCTGGGCCACGTCCGCGATCGGCGCGGCACTGGTCGTCGCGGGACTCGGCTGCGCACCGGCGCTGCTGCGCGTGAACGGCCGCTGGGCCCGCCTGCTGCTCGCCCCCACCGCCGCGGCCACGATGGCCCGGCGCGTCCAGCACCTGACCGAGACCCGGGCCGATGCCGTGGACACCAACGCGGCCGAACTGCGCCGCATCGAACGCGACCTGCACGACGGGGCCCAGTCGCGCCTGGTCGTCATGGGGATGAACCTCAACGCCGCCGCCCGGCTGCTGGAGCGGGACCCCGAGACGGCGCGGAATCTGCTGTTGGAGGCGCGCGACTCCTCCGCCAAGGCACTGACCGAAATCCGCGACCTGGTGCGCGGGATTCATCCGCCGGTCCTGGCCGACCGCGGGCTCGTCGACGCCGTCCGGGCCCTGGCCCTGGACAGCGCCCTGCCGGTGGAGGTGAGGGCCGACCCGGTGGGACGGCTGGAGGCGCCGTTGGAGGCCGCCGCCTACTTCGCGATCGCCGAGGTGCTCACGAACGCCGCGAAGCACTCGCGGGCCGAGCGGGTACGGATCGAGATCCACCACGGCGACGGTGTGCTGCGAATGGCGGTGACCGATGACGGCATAGGCGGAGCGAGCATCTCGGCAGGGACCGGTCTGCGCGGTATCGAACGGCGACTCGCTACATTCGACGGGATCATCGCCGTCAGCAGCCCGCACGGTGGTCCTACCGTCGTCACCATGGAGTTACCGTGCGCGTCGTCCTCGCCGAAGACCTCTACCTCCTCCGGGACGGCATGACCCGCCTGCTCCAGGCGTACGACTTCGAGATCGTCGCCGCCGTCGACAACGGGCCCGACCTGCTCCAGGCCCTGGTCAGGGAGAAACCGGACGTGGCGGTGGTCGATGTTCGGATGCCGCCGACCTTCACCGACGAAGGACTCCAGGCGGCTCTGCGGGCCCGGCGCGAGGTCCCGGGCCTGCCGGTGCTGGTGCTGTCGCAGTACGTGGAGCAGCTCTACGCGCGGGAACTGCTGGCCGACGGCAAGGGCGCGGTCGGCTACCTGCTCAAGGACCGGGTCTTCGACTCCGACCAGTTCGTGGACGCGGTGCGCCGTGTGGCCGGTGGCGGCACGGTCGTCGACCCCGAAGTCATCGCGAAGCTGCTCACCCACAACCAGCGTAAGGGCCCACTTTCCGACCTGACACCGCGCGAACGCGAGGTGCTGTCGCTGATGGCCGAGGGCCGGTCCAACGCGGCGATCGCCGAACGCCTGGTCATCACCGAACGGGCCATCTCGAAATACACTTCGAACATCTTCGCCAAACTTGGGCTTCCCCCGTCCGATGACGACAACCGCCGGGTGCTGGCCGTCATCGCCTACCTTCAGGCCTGAACCCGACGACAGCCCACCTGACCCGATACGCGCCGGGCCCGGCCGCGCGAGGTGGCGCCGCGTACCACCGCGCGTGACGGAGCGCACGGCTGTGATTTCACCTGTCCGGATGTCAGTGGTTCCTGGCCGGACGAGAGCGGCACCGCGCACCGATCGGTGGGCAGCATGGGCTCGGACAGCCGGTCCAGGCCGACGCATCCCGAAAATCCTGGGGTCAGGCCAGAGTTCATCGCGGGGGAAAAGACTCGAATGGCCAAGGTGATAGTTGGGGCTACTCCCTTTCAGGGGCATGTGAGCCCGGTCCTCACGGTCGCGGCGGACCTGGTCGGGCGTGGCCACGAGGCGGTCGTCTACACCGGATCCCGGTTCGAGGAGCGTGCTCGGGCGATCGGAGCGCGGTTCCGGGCCGTACCGCCGGAGGCCGACCTCGACGACCGGAAGTTGGACACCCTCTTCCCGGTGCGGGCCACGCTGCCACCGGGACCGGCCCAGCTATCGTTCGACTTCGAGAATTTCTTCCTCGGCCAGTTGCCGGCGCAGCTGCGGGGTCTACGGGCGCTGCTGGCGGAATTCCCCGCCGACGTGGTGCTCGGCGAGCTTGGGTTCTGGTCGATACCGGTGCTCAGCCTCTCCACGGCGCCGCAGCAACGCCCGACGCTCGTGACGCTGGGCTCTGTTCCCCTGCTGATTCAGAGCGAGGACACTCCCGCGTTCGGCGCCGGCATCCTGCCGACGCCGGGTGAGCAGGCCCGCGCCCGCAACCGAGCGATGAATGCCGAGGTGCGTCAGGCCTTCGCCGATCTGCAGAGATTCGCCGAGGCGACGCTCGGGTCGTTGGGCGTGGCGCTGCCCGACTACCTCTTCGACGCGCCCTTCCGCCATACCGACCACTACCTGCAGCTGACCGTGCCCAGCTTCGAGTACCCCCGCGGCGACCTTCCGGCACACCTCCGGTTCATCGGGACGCTACCGCCAGCCCCCGGTGGCGACTACGTAGAGCCGGCATGGTGGCCCGAGCTGTCGGCCGGCCGGCCGGTGGTGGTCGTCACCCAGGGCACCGTCGCCACCGCCGACCTGAACGAACTGGTCATCCCCACGGTGCGTGCCCTCGCCGACCTCGACGTCCTCGTGGTGGCCGCCACCGTACGGGAGGACGGGCCGGACCTGATACGCCATGCCCTGGCCGAGGTGCCGGACAACGTGCGGCTGGCTGGCTTCGTCCCGTTCGACCGGCTGCTACCGCACGCCGACGCGTTGGTGACCAACGGCGGATACGGCGGAGTGCAGACCGCCCTGTACCACGGAGTCCCGCTGGTGATCGCCGGGGCCAGCGAAGACAAGCCAGAGGTGGCCGCCCGCGTCGAGTGGAGCGGCACCGGTCTCAACCTGCGCACCGGCACCCCGGAGGTGACCGACCTGCGCACCGCGGTGCGGACAGTGCTGCACGACCCGGACTACCGCTCCCGGGCCGGGATCATGGCCAAGGAGATCGGCCAGTACAACCCGTTGAAAGCGATCGCCGACATCGTCGAGGCGTCCGCCCGGTGGCTCCCCTAAACCTCCGAGTGGGCCCGCTCACCGGCGAGCGTAGTTCTCCAGCCGGCTGGTGATGAACTCCAACGCGGACGGCACGTCGACGTCCACCCCGACCTCGGCGGTCGGCTGGTTGCGCACCCCGCGCAGGTCCACCAGAGTATTGCCGCGGCTCGGCCCGACCGTGGTGTCCACCTCGACATACGCCGGCTCGGCGGTGACCAGGCCGGGCCGGATCGCCTCCGCCATCACCAGCGGATCGTGCAGCGGCACGACGTCCATCCCGATGTCCCGCCGATACGCCGCGAGGTAATACTCCAACGCGTCCGCGCACAGAGCGGCCACGGTGCCCGCCGAGCGCAGCCGATCCAAGTCGTCCGGACGGTAGGCGGTGCGGTACGTGACGTCCAGCCCGACCAGCGTGGTCGGCACCGGCCGGGGCAGCCCTGGCTCGGTCAGCACCCGGTAGGCCGCCTCTGGGTCGGCCCAGATGTTGAACTCCGCGGCCGGGGTGCGGTTGCCTGCGCCGATCGAGCCGCCCATCACCACCAGCCGGGCCAACCGCGAGGCCACCTCGGGGTACACCGCGAACAGATGCGCCACGTTGGTCAGCGGCCCGGTCGCCACCAGCGTCACCGGCTCGGTGGCGGCCCGTACCGTCTCGACCATCAACTCCAGCGCAGTGGCTTCGACCGGTCCGGCCCCGGAGGTCGGCAGGGTGACGCCGCCCAGTCCGTTGCCACCGTGCACCGACTCAGCACGGTTGTCCAACGTCCGCAGGTACGGCCGGTCCGCGCCACGGGCCACTGGGATGTCGGCCCGGCCGGCCAGCGCCAGCACATCCAACGCGTTGCGGGTGGTTGTGTCGATCCCGACGTTGCCGCCGACGGTGGTGACTCCGACCAACTCCACCTCCGGGCTGGCCACCGCCGTCAGGATAGCGATCATGTCGTCGATGCCGGGGTCGCAGTCGAGCAGCACGGGACGCGTCACGCGCAGAATTTTCGCACAGCGTCAGGCCGACGCGGGCAGTCGGCTCCCTCGACAACAACGGCCGTCGACAGGTCAGCTCAGTCCACGTGCGCGTCGATCGGTGCCGTCGGGTACGGCAGTCCTGCCTCGCCCGGTCGAGCCACCCCTCATCGGCGGGGTCACGGTGGCGGGATGGCTCGACCGGGCGGAGCCCGTTACTTCGGCGGACCGATGAAGAGCCCACCGGGACATATGCCCGCTCGCGGCGCCTCAGCCCATCCGACAAACCACCTCTGAAATCTGCGGTTCGGATTTCGAGCCTCTGGCGGCTCGCGACTCGAACGGCCGGGAAAGCTACGGCCCGTCCGCCGTGGGGTGCACAGAGACGGGCCGTAGCCATGCGAACCGCGAGAGTACGGCGATGTTCGACGATCAGGCGGTGAAACCACCATCGACGTTAATCGTCGCGCCGGTGACGTACCGCCCGTCCGGGCTGGCGAGGAACGCCACCGCGGCGGCCACCTGGGCTGGTGCCGCGAAATGACCGAGGGAAAGCCTCGTCGACAAACGCGCGACCGTCTGGCGGCGATCGGACTCCGCGTCGCCTCGCTAGAGCTGCTTGGCGTGCCCGGGCAGTTCCACGTCGGCGAGGCCGGTGAGGATGTCCCCCAGCGTCAGCGGCTGGTCCACCAGGCACGTGCCGTTGGACAACAGCAGCGCCGGTACCTTCGTGGCGAGCTCGGCCTCGCTCAGCACCGCGGCGAGGGCGTGCAGCGCCTCCCCCTGCGCGCCGATGCGCTCTCGCAGGCCCGCCTCACCGCCCGCGAGCACGATGACCCGGTTCAGGGTCCACGGGTCCTGGGACGGACGGTTGTCGTACGTCGAGATCGCCCCGGAGGTGACCGCGGCAACGGTGCTGATGGTGGCCGCGCCGATGAGACAGACGTGGGCCAGGATCTGCTCGGTGTTCCACTCGCCGGGCGGCGGCACGGCGCGCGGCTCGGCGGCCAGCAGCGCGTCGTAGGCATGCAGGAGCGATTTGGTGTCCATTGGATCGACTTCTCTCAGGCGTGTGCGGCGGACATTTCCCACGGCGACTGCGGAAGCACGTCGCCGGTCTCCAGCAGGGACTTCAGGTTCGACAGAACGGCCGGCCAGCCGTTCGAGATGCCGTTGAACATGTCGAGGTTGGGGAGGTTCTCGTGGGTCACCGTGAGGCGCACGATGTCCTCGTGCGGCTCGACGAGGAACGTGACCGCCGACGCCTCCCGCTCCTCGTCCGGGCTGTCCTCGAAGGTGATGACCAGGCGCGTTGGCGGCTCGGCGGCGAGCACCTTGCCCACGACGTCGACGACACCCGATCCGTCGGCGCGCCGGTGCTCCCACGCCGAGCCGGGCTGCCAGTCGGAGACGTTGGCGTGGCCCCAGAACCGTGCCGTCAGGTCGGCGTCGGTGAGCGCTCGCCATACCTGCTCGGCGGTGGCGTGGATGTAGGTGACGTACACGTATGTCGGCACGGAGGTCATGGCGTACTCCTCTGCTTGATGTTTGATCGCGCTGAGTGCCTGCAGGCGCGGCTTGTCGAAGACAGAGATCCAGCGCCGCTCGATCTCATGGATCGGCGCCGGATTCAGGTAGTGCAGGCGCTCCCGCCCCCGCCGCACGACGGTGACGAGGTCGGCCCTCACCAGGAGGTCGAGATGCTGGGTGGCCGATTGACGGGCCATGGCCAGTTGCTCGCAGAGTTCGCGCAGCGTCTGACCGTTGCGTTCGCGGAGGCGGTCCAGCAGGAGCCGCCTGGTCGGGTCGGCCAGCGCCTTGAAGATCAGCTCCGTCTCGCTCACGCCTGACATTATGCAGGTGTTTACCTGCCTAATGTCAAACCCGAAGTTCCGCAGCCAGGCGCGCGGAGTTGATCGCGTGCTACGAGCGGTGTCCCGGCCGCCGGTTCCTCAGCGGTCGCAGCCGCCCATCACCGGGTCCAACGAAGCTCCCCCGGCGATCACGTCGGCCAGCAAAGCACCCTCGGCCATCGCGGGGATGGCCTGCAGGTTGACGAGCCGAGCGTCATCGAGGTCAGCGGTGCGGTAGCCGGCGTGAGCCGACCAGGCCGGTCACCGCGACCGCGACGGCCCCGCTCAATTCGGCGGTGCGCTCCGGTGGCGCGGCGCGACCGCCAGCGCGGGCAGGGCTGGGATCCGCCGTTGGCCTCGCACGATTGGTCGCGTCGCAATGCCGCCCGGACGAGTCGCCCCGCAAGGTAGCTTGAGTCGAACGCCCGCGCCGGTGACAACTGTATGAACTACGGCGTATGAACTACGGCCAGCAACTGTGGCCGCCATGTCGTCTGCCTGGGGTGGCCGGGTCGGCCCCGTCCCAGCATCGCGATCGGCGCGGCGGCACGGATCGGGGAATCCGTCACCAACCTCGCGGGAACCGCCGGCGCGCGACGCGGACGGCGCCACAATCCACGCTCGCACGAGTCGAGGCTGCCTACAGCGGATAACGAGGGAGCCCCTCTCACACCGCAAGGAGAACACGATGGGCTGGAAGATCGATCATGATCGCCCAGCGATGAACCACCGCGCCGCGGCCTCCGGTAATGCCCTCACCGCCGGCTCGCACCCGCGAGTGGAGCTATCGAAATGAGGGAGCGGGGACCGCTGGCCGGCCGATACCCGGCGGTCGCGCTCATGGTCGTCTTGGCCCTGACCCCGTACCTCGTGCTGTCGGCGGCGCTGCAACCGGTGATGCCCATCATCAGCCAGCAGCTGCACATGACCAACTCGCAGATCAATCTGGCGGGCGGCCTGGCGAACGCGGGCTACGCGTTGGGCACCGTGCTGTCGGTGCAACTCGCCCAGCACCTGCCCCAGCGCCGATTGCTGGTCGTATACGCCACCGTCCTGGTCATCGGCTCCGTACTCGCGGCAGCGGCCAACGGGCCGGCCCTGTTCATTTCCGGTCACATCCTGCAGGGCCTGTGCACCAGCCTCCTGCTGATCGCCGCCGTACCCCCGTTGGTCACGGGGTTCCCGCCAGGCAAGGTACGCCCGACGGCGGTGATCCTGAACCTGTCGATTTTCGGAGGGGTCGCGCTGGGCCCGCTGATCGGGGGCATCCAGGCCGAGGCCAACGGTTGGCGGCCACTGTTCTGGATAATCGCGGGTATCGCCGGCGTGGCGCTGCTACTGGTCGTGCTGACCTTCCAGGACGTGCCGCCGGCGGAGCCCACGGCCACCCGCTCTCCCGTCGCCGTGGGACTGGCGTCAACCGGCTGTGTGGCCGCGTTCTATGGCGCCACACAACTGCTGATCCACCAGTCCCTGGACGCCTCCACTCTCGCGCCGCTGACGGGGGGCCTCGCGCTCATCGTCATCATGCTGATCCAGCAGGACCGCACCAAGCGCCCACTGCTGAGCGTGCGCCCCATGACCAGCACGCTGCCGGTGGCTGGCGTCGTGGGTGCCATGTCCGCGGCGGCCGCATCCATCTCCGCGATCGCGTTGATCGGCGTCCTACTCCAGGATCGGTTCTCGCCCCTGCGACTCGGACTACTCTTCCTGCCCGAGTTCGCCGGAGCGGTGATCACCGCTATCGTGTTCGCGGCCGTGTTCACCACCCGAGCGCTGCACTACTTCGCACTGGCCGGGATGATCTGCCTCAGCGCGGGAATCGCCATCGTCGCCGCCTCCGTCCCGCCCAGCACCGCCGTGACGCTGATCGGAACGGCACTGATCGGCCTCGGCGTCGGCGCCTCGGTGACGCCGGCCCTGTTCATCGCCGGTTTCTCGCTGCGCAACATCGCCCTGCAACGGGTGTTCGCCATCGTCGAGTTGCTGCGAGCGGTGGCCGCGTTCATGGTCACACCTATCCTGCTGTACATCGCCACGACCGTGTCGAGCCGCACGGCCGACGGCATCCGAACCGGCCTCTGGGTCTGCCTCGGCATTTCCGTCGGTGGGACGCTGCTGGCCATCTCGCTCTACGTACTCGGCGGAGTACGTCCACCGACCCCCGCCCTGCCGCGCTGGTTCGGCGGCGACTCGGCGTGGCACTCCCCGCCACTGCTGGCCGCGCTCCGCCGCCGCGCCGGGGGATCACCGCCCGAGACGCCGAAGGCATGACACACCGGTGGTCAGCGTGAAGAAGCGGGCGTCGGCTGTCGGGTCGTCAGGACCAGAACGAGTATTCGACGACTCCGCCGTGTGCCGGTAGCGCACGCTTTCGATACGAACAGGCCATCGCGGGAGTCACGAACTGCTCGCGCCAGGCACCGCGTCCCGAGTAATGAAGCAGCAGAACGTCCGAGGCATCGCTGGCCGCCGATTGGACGGCATCGAATGTGTCGGTCGAAAGCGCGGGATTGATCAGTACCTGGGTGCACCGCCCGTTAAACGCCTGACGGGCACCCGCTGACGTGAGCGCATCGGCGCCCACCATCGTCGCTATACCCGATGAGCACCGCACACGAACGGTCAAGATCGGGCAGGAGCGAGTGCCGGGACAATTGACACGCGTCTTGGCCGATGAAGAACCGAGCGCCGGACTGTGCCGTCAGCGGCCGCGGCGGACTCCCGCCCGGCTGCGGGCGGAGAAGGCCGCCGCGCCACCCTGCCGGGCTGGGGCCGTGGCCGTGGTGGCACCCGAACCGCCACGCTCACCGGCCTGCTGCCCGGAGCCGCCGCGCGGCGAGTGGGCCCGCGCCGCGCTGTTTCGACTTGTCCGGCCGCGGCGCGGTGTGTCGGCATCCGCCCGCTTTCGTGCCGGAGCCGGCGGGGTCGGGTTTGCCGGCGGGGGCGCGACGAACGAGCGCTGTCCGGGGGCGAGCTGGCTGAGCAGCGGGTGACCGGGGCCCAGCCGCGTGGTGGCGGGTGTGATGCCGGCGCTGCGGGTCAGCGCGCGCACCTCACCGGTCTGGTCGTCGGTCATGAGGGTGATCACGGTGCCGGTCGCGCCAGCCCGGGCGGTGCGGCCGGAGCGGTGCAGGTATGCCTTGTGTTCGGCCGGCGGGTCGGCGTGGATGACCCGGGTGATGTCGTCGACGTGGATACCGCGCGCCGCGATGTCCGTGGCCACCAGGGTCTGCACGGTGCCGTTGGCGAAGGCGGTCAGGTTACGGCTGCGGGCGTTCTGAGCCAGGTTGCCGTGCAGCTCCACCGCCGGTACGCCGGCCGCGACGAGCTGGCGGGTCAGCGACTTGGCGCGGTGCTTGGTGCGGGTGAACACCAGCGTGCGGCCAGGTGCGGCGGTCAGGTCGACGAGCACCGGAAGGCGATCGTCGGGGCGCACGTGCAGGACGTGGTGCGACATCGCGGTGACCGTCGCGCGAGGCGCGTCGACGCTGTGCGTGACCGGCCGGTTCAGGTACCGCTTGGCCAGCGTGTCGATGCCGGCGTCGAGGGTCGCCGAGAACAGCAGCCGTTGGCTGGTGCGCGGCGTCGCGTCGAGCAGCCGGCGCACGACCGGCAGGAAGCCCAGGTCCGCCATGTGGTCCGCCTCGTCGAGCACGGTGATCTCCACCGCGTCGAGGTTGGCGTGGCCGGCGGCCAGGTGGTCGGCCAGCCGGCCTGGGCAGGCCACCAGCACGTCCACCCCAGCGCGTAGGCGCGAGATCTGCGGCCTTGGGGCGACCCCGCCGAACACGGCCAGGCTGACCAGCGACAGCGCCTGGGCCAGCGGGGCCATCGACTCCTGGATCTGGGTGGCCAGCTCGCGGGTCGGGGCCAGGATCAGAGCCCGCGGACGCCCGGGCCGACGCGGCGCGCGGGTTGCGGCCAACCGGGCCAGCACCGGAAGCAGGAAGGCGTAGGTCTTGCCGGAACCCGTCTTGCCCCGGCCAAGCACGTCGCGCCCGGCAAGCGTGTCGGGCAGCGTCGCGGCCTGGATGGGAGTGGGGGTGGTGATGTCGCGCGCCTTGAGCGCCGCGATCAGCGGGGTGGGCACCCCGAGCGCGTCGAAGGTCGCCGTGGCGGCGGCCGTTGAGGAGTTGGTGTTTTGGGGGCGGCGTGCCGCCATCGGTTCTCCGAACGTGGAAGGGGTCGTCGCAGCTGGTGCAGGCTGCCAGGAGCCGCAGCGCGGGGGACGACATCTCAGGTGGCCCGGGCGCACCGGCGCGGACCGCTCAGTCAAACTATACCCGCCGCCTCGCTGACCAGCGAAATGCAACCCCTATGAGGGGGGACATAAGGGACTTAAGCGCCAGATTCGCCCACCTATCCGTGGTACGAGCTGTGGCCTCCGTCACTTTCTCGGCTTCGGGCGCCGGCCCCGTACGGGGCCAGAGCCGTCGGCGGTCCTACGCGCAGTCCCGGCACAGCCTGCGGCCGGAGCCGTGCACGACGAGTTGGCTGCGGTGGTGGACCAGGAAGCAGCTGTCGCAACGGAACTCGTCAGACCGCATCGGCACCACGGACACCGTCAATTCCTCGTCTGACAGGTCCGCCCCGGGCAGCTCAAAATCCCCGTCCGGCTCGTCGACGTCTACCGTCGGCGACTGCGCCGCGGCCCGCTGCGCCTGCAGTTGCTCCAGGCTGTCATCTTCAAGCTCGACGACGGGGCGCCGTGGAGCGTCGTAGTCGGTGGTCGCCATCGTGGCATCATCCTCCCGAGGTTGTATCGCTCCCGAAACGCCAACTGCCCCCGCATTGTTCCCGCTCTCCGAACAGCGTGAGCGGGCACACGAACGGCGAGGAAATCCCCGGCGTCCACCTCCAGGTACTGGCCGACACCCACGGCCGATTACTGTGGGCGTCACCCGCCCCTACCCGGAGCCACCCACGATCTTACCGCCACCGGCGGCGCGGGGGGCGGTGGAGTCGCCGCGGCCCGAAGCAGTTGTTGCGGGCGGGCGCGGTTGGCAGGGCGGAGAGCCGCTACCGCTCCAGGATTCTCCTCAGCGTGCCGAGGTTGTCTCGCATCCCGCGTTTGAAGAACCCCTCCGCCAGCGGTCCGAGCAGCGCGGCCGGCCCCGGGAGCCCGGTCGCCTTGATCGTGCCGTCGAGGGTGAGTCGCGTCGCGCCCGGGATGGGTTGGACGTGGTAGCGGTAGGCGAACGGGGTCGGACCGCTCAGGGACGTGAAGGTGACCTCTTCGCCGTCCGCATAGCTGGTGATCCCCACATCGTTGAGAGCGGTTCCGCCGGCGAGTTCCCGGTACACCGCGTAACGCGTCCCGGGACCGCCGGTGCCATCGACCCGACGCACCCGTCGCACCGCGGAATACCACTGCGGCATGGTCGTGAAGTCCGCGACGAATTCGAATACCTCGGCGGGCGGGGCGGTGATGTCAAGGCTCAGCTGAAAGGTCATCGGGTTGTCCCGGGGTATGCCTCGTTCAATGAAGCCGTCACTGTGTTTACCCTTTCTCGGCGGCGAGGCGGTTCGCGAGGGCAAGCCCGGCTGGTGATTGTCGGGTGAATGCGTGGAGGAACTCGATGACCGCATCGGTATCCGTTCCCTCACTGGCACGGTCGATCAGGTCGTAGAGCCGGTTTTCAACCTCGGCGACACGATCGGCCTTGTCGCGGCCTTGTGGCGTGAGCGCGAGTCTGACCTGCCGGCGGTCGTGTTCGCCGGTGGTTCTCTCCACGAAGCCCGCGGCGACGAGTCGGTCCACGATTCGGCTCGGACTCGTACCGGTGTCGCACACCAGCATGTCACCGAGTTCTCGCAGAGCGAGCGGGCCGTGATCCGCGATGATGCGCAATGCCTCAGACTGCGCCGGCGTCACACCGAGCTCAGACATCATCGCGGTCAGCCGACGGTTGCCTTCTCGTTGAGCCGCGAGGATCAGGTAGCGAAGCTGCTCCGCCGCTCTCACGCGCCCACCGTCTCGTGCTGTCGCAACGCCGTCGTCAGGAGCGAGTCGGCGGCCGGGTCGTGGGCGGCGAGGATCGGCATGCCCGGATACCGTGCCGCCAGCCGATTGACCTGCCGGGTGGTGTCGTGCAGACCGGTCGCGTCGCCGACTCCGGGGATGCGGTCGGCCGCCAGCAGCCGCACGTCGTAGGTGAGGTCGCCGACGAACATCATCGTCGGCAGTCCCTCGCCGCGCAGCAGCAGCGACATCGAACCGGGCGTGTGCCCGGGGGTGGGCAGCAGCAACAGCGACCCGTCACCCATGACATCGTGGGCGCGAGTAAATGGCGCGATCGCGGGGTCCTCGGCGCGCCGCGGGGTGACGGCGCTCCACCGGACGTCCGGAACGTGGATATGCTCACGCATCAGGCCGGCGAAGACCGCGAGCCTCTTGTCCACCTCGGCGAACTCCGCCGCGCTGACCAGCACCTGGGCCGTCTTCGGCAACTCCCGCAGGCCGCCGATGTGGTCCTGATGGAGGTGGGAGACGATGGCCACCCGCACGTCCGCGATGTCGTAACCCTGTTGGCGGAGCCTGGCCGTCAGCGTCGCGTCCGAGGGAATGTCGAACTTGGCCAGCCGGCGGTAGATGTGCCCAGCCGCGCCGCCGGGGAAGTACCCCGCGTCGGTGACCGAGCGCCGATCCTGGCCGAGGTCGAACAGCACCAGCCCGTTGTCGTGTTCGATGACATACACGTTGATCGGACGGGGCTCGGTCCACCGGCGTGACGTGTTGAGCCACCACAACAGCGGAGTCCCGTCCGTCTCGACGTGCTGCGGACGGATCTGGACGGTGCCGGTGCTGACGACCGAGACCCGGTTGATCGGACTCATGGCGAGCTCCTTAGATGTCGCGACATGTATGTCGTGACACGAATTAGACGCCAGGGTGGCACCGCTGTCAAGCATCGCTGTCGGAGCTATCGCGAGGACGGTGTGATGAGCCCGCCTTCGTACGCGATGATGACCAGCTGGGCCCGGTCCCGCGCCTTCAGCTTGGCCAGCAGTCTCGACATGTGCGTCTTCACGGTGCCCATGCCGAGGCTCAGCCGTTCGGCGATCTCCGCGTTGGACAGCCCACGTGCGACCAGCACGAGCACTTCGCGCTCACGTTCGGTGAGACGTCCGAGGTCGCCGGACAACGGTCGTACGGGTTCGGCGCGCTTGACGAACTCGGCGATCAATCGTCGGGTGACGCTCGGGGCCAGCAGGCCGTCGCCCGTGGCGATGACCCGGATCGCCGCCAGGAGGTCGGCCGGTCGGGTGTCCTTGAGCAGGAAGCCGCTGGCTCCGGCGCGCAGCGCCGCGTACACGTAGGAGTCGATGTCGAACATCGTGAGGATGAGCACGCGGGCGGGCGGGGTCTGGGCGGTGGCGCAGATTCGCCGGGTGGCCTCCACCCCGTCCATTTCGGGCATCCGGATGTCCATCAGCAGCACGTCGGGCCGCTCCTGCCGGGTCAGCTCGACGGCCTCGATGCCGGTGCTGGCCTCGCCGACCACCGTCAGGCCGGGCGCGGTCTCGATCAGCACCCGGAAGCTGCCGCGCAGCAGGGCCTGATCGTCGGCGATGAGCACCCGTACCGGCGGGCTCACGGCAGGTACCTGCTGGCTCACGGCAGCGCCGGAGCCGGCTGGTACGGCAACCGGGCGTGCACGGCGAACCCGCCCTCCGGACGCGGCCCCGCGACCAGAACGCCGCCGTACAGCGACACCCGTTCGCGCATGCCCACCAGTCCGTGGCCGACCCGCCCACCCGCGTCGGTGGTACGTCCATGGTCCGCCGGGCGGCTGGTGGGCTCCCCGTCGTCCGTGACCTCCACGGTGACCGCGTCACCGTCGGTACCTATCCGGACCTGGCAGTGCGCTGCCCCGGCGTGCTTGACCACGTTGGTGAGGGCCTCCTGAACGATCCGGTAGACGGAGAGTTCGACGTCGTGCGGCAGCCGGCCGACGTCGCCCAGTTCCAGGTCGACCGGGACGCCCGCCAGCGCCGTTCGCCGTGCCAGCGCCGGCAACGCGTCGAGCCCGGGGGTCGGGGCCAGGTCGTTGGTGTCGTCGCCGGAGCCGGCCGCCCGCAGAACGTCGAGGAGCCGTCGCATCTCGCCCAGGGCGCTGCGTCCGGTGGCCTCGATCACCCGCAGCGCGTCGTGCGCTTCCTCCGGGTGGTCGTGCAGGACATGGTTGGCGACGCCGGCCTTGACCGTGATGAGGCCGATGCTGTGCGAGACGATGTCGTGGAGTTCCCGGGCGATGCGCAGCCGCTCTGCCGCGACCGCCCGGTCCGCCTGCCGCACCGCCGACCGCGCGGCGGCGGCCCGCCACTCGCGCGCGGCGTGCCCGAGGGTCCAGGCGCTGCCCAGCAGCATGGCGTCGAGCAGGGCGGTACCGGCCGCGGCCCGCGTCGCCGAGTGCGGCAGCGCCAGCACGGCGGCGAGCAGACCGACGGCGGTCAGCACGCCGATGGCCCGGGTTGGTACCCAGCGGGGTGATGGCTGGGTCAGCGCGACCGGGTACAGGGCATAGGCCGCCGCGACGAACGGGTATCCGCCGATGCGTAGCGGCACGGCCAGAATCGATGCCGCCAGTACGAGCCAGAACACCGGTACCGGCCAGAGTCGCCGGACCGCGACCGGCAGCCCGATGCCGGCGATCATCAGGAGTTGCGACCACGCCGGCGCGTTCCCGACGAGGCCGCCGCGACCGGCGGACAGCAGCAACAGCACGTACCCGAGCGCGGCGACGGCATCCAGCGCGACCAGGTCTCGGCGGCTCAGTCGCCAGGGGTGCGCGGCGGCTGCGCCGAGGTTGTTCGTCACCCGAAAACAGTATCGACGGGCCGGTGAGCACGCCCGCGAGGCCCGGCTATGACCGCGGGCCTATGACCGTCGCCAGACCCATGGCGGCACTCGCCGGCCCACTCCGACCACGGGCAGACCCCGAATTTCGGGCGCTGGTCAGACGCGCGGGGCGGCCCGATCCGGGATCCTCGTGGGCGTGATTCGGCTGGAGTCGGTGAGCAAGCGCTACGGACCGAACCGGTGGGTACTGACCGGCGTCAGCCTGGAGGTTCCCGCCGCGGAGTCGGTCGCGATCACCGGGACGAACGGTGCAGGCAAATCCACCCTGTTGCGGATCCTGGCCGGGCTGTCGCGCCCGACGAGGGGCACGGTGTCCGGGCGGCCGCCGGTCGTCGGGTACGTCCCGGACCGCTTCCCGCCCGGCGACCGGCTCTCGGCCACCGAGTACCTCACCCACCTCGGCCGGGTGCGTGGCCTGCGTGGCGCCACCGCCCGGGTCCGGGCAACCGAACTGCTGGACCGGCTCGAACTCGCGGGCGGGGCGCGGGCGCCGATTCGCGGCCTGTCCAAGGGCAACGCGCAGAAGGTGGCACTGGCTCAGGCACTGATGATCGCGCCGCAGTTGCTGGTGCTCGACGAGCCGTGGTCCGGGCTGGACGCGGCGGCGCACGGCGTGCTCGGCGAGATCATCTCCGAGGTGGTCGACGCTGGCGGCTCGGTGGTGTTCACCGACCACCGGGAGTCGGTCATCGGGGCACATGCCGCCCACAGGTACACGATTCAGGCCGGCCGGGTGACGGCGGTCGCCGGCGGCGGGACGATCCCGCGGGAACTCGTCGGGTGGCCCGTGGACGCGGACCGGACCGCGTCGCGCCAGCAGCCGGCCGACGGTCCACCCGGCGGGCAGGACGGGACGGCGCTTCCGAGCGCGTGCGTCGTGCTGTTCGCACCGCGGCGGGCCAGGCCGCGCGAGGTCGACTGGTCGGGCCTGCCCGGGGTGGTCGACCTGACGCCGGTCGCGGGTGGTGTCCGGATCCGGGTAACCGCCCACGCCTGTGACGCCCTGCTGCTGCGTGCGCTTCGCGCAGGCTGGTCGGTCGCGGAGGTCCGGCGCGACGCCGCCGGGTGCGAGGCACGGGACGGGGGTGCGGCGTGCTCGCGCTGATCCGGTACGCGCTGGCGTCCCTGATCCACAGCCAGCGGTACCTGGCTCCGGCGCTGCTGTACCTTGTCGTGCTGGCCACGTTCACGATCAACGACCAGGGGACGCTGGCCGGCGTGTACGTGGTGTCCGCGGGTGCGCTGCTGGTCTGCGGTACCTGGCTCACCGTGACGATCGTCAACCTCGACGATCCCGTACAACGGGCCATCACGGTCTCGGCCGCGGGCCGGTCCCGCCGGGTACTCGCCGCGTCGGTCGGTCTGGCGGTCCTGGTGTGCGTGGTACTGGCCGGGGTGGGCCTGGTCTTCCCGCTGCTGTCCGGTCATCACGTGATCACCAGCGCCGGGTTGGTTACCGGGGCGGAGGCGGAGTTGGCCTGCGCCTTCGCCGGGATCGCGGTCGGGCTGCTCTGCTCGCGCCTGGTGGTCGGGCGTCCGGGGTACTCGCTGATCCTCGCACTCGGGTTGGTGCTCGCCCTGCCGCTGGTGCGGATACCCCCGATCAACCCCATGCTGCGGTCGATGTCCGGCGACGGGCCCGCCGGCCACCTGGTGCTGCCGATCGCCGCGGACCTGACGGTCTGCGTCATCCTGTCGCTGGCGAGCGCCCTCGTGACGCAGTATTTCGCGGTGCGGCGGGACTGACCGGCCGGGCGGCAGCGGCGGTCTTCGGCAAATGGCTGATGACGGTGTATTTTAGTAGTGACTACAATACCGGCCGGCATCGGAGGCGATCATGGCAGGAGGACGGCCGCGCGCCTTCGACAGCGACCTGGCCCTCGATCGGGCCCTGGAGGTGTTCTGGCGCCAGGGTTATGAGGGCACGGGGATCTCCGATCTCATGAAGGCGATGGGCATCAACAACGCGCCCAGCCTCTACAACGCCTTCGGGAACAAGGAGCAGCTGTTCAGCAAGGTGCTCGACCGCTACGCCGAGGGCCCCGCCCGGTACATCCGTGAGGCGTTCGACCAGCCGACGGCGCGAGCGGCGGTCGAGGCCCTCCTGCACGGCGCCGCCGACGCAACGACCGATCCGGACCACCCGCGCGGATGCATCACGGTGCAGGGCGCCCTGGCGTGTTCGCCCGGCGCCCAGGCCGCACGCGACGAACTGGTGGCACGCCGGGCGGCCGGCGAAACGGCCCTGCGCGAGCGGTTGCGGCAGGCCCGTAGTTCCGGGGAACTGCCGACCGGTACCGATCCGGACCGTCTCGCGCGCTACTTCACCACCATCTACCAGGGCATCGCGGTCCAGGCCGCCGGCGGAACGAGCCGGGAACACCTGCACCAGATCGTGGAGACGGCCATGACCGCCTGGCCGCAGCGGGCAGACGCCTGAGCGGACGCCCCGGGCCTCTCCCCTGGCCCCGGTTGAACAGCTTTCCCGGGTGACGGCACGACCCATGGCCGTGGCCGGAATCGGCAACAGGTAGTCCCGCGTCACACAACCGCCCACCGCGAGAGTGCGGTGAGAGGCGACGACCCATCAGGTGCCGCGGGGTGAGGCGCCCGCGGAGTGACGCGCCCGGTGCGTGGCGCGCCCGCGGAGTGACACGCGCGACCCCGCTTGACGCCGAGCCTTCGCAGGACGTAGTTTTTTAGTGCTCGATAAAAAACAAGTCGAGGCCCGAATCGGGCGGATGAAAGCGACAAACGACGTCAGCCGACCCGCCCAATCATGCCTATAAGAGACAGAGGGAGCACTCATCATGGGACAGTTCGACGGCAAGACGGCCATCGTGACCGGAGGCACCAGCGGAATCGGCCTGGCCACCGCGGAGCGTTTCGCGGCAGAGGGCGCGCACGTCTACATCACCGGTCGCCGGCAGGACGCACTCGACGCCGCGGTGGCCAGGATCGGCCACCACGCGACCGGCGTACGCGGCGACGTCGCCAACCTGGCCGACCTGGACCGGCTCTACGAGACCGTGGCCAAGCAGGGCCGGCGAGTCGACGTGCTGTACGCCAACGCGGGCGGCGGCGAATTCTCCACCCTGGAACAGGTCACCGAGAAGCACTTCGACGAAACGTTCGGCCGCAACGCCAAGGGCATGCTGTTCACGGTCCAGAAGGCCTTGCCGCTGCTCAACGACGGTGCGTCGATCATCCTGCAGTCCTCCAACGCCGGCACCCTCGGCAACGAGGCCTTCGGCGTGTACGCGGCCTCCAAGGCCGCCGTACGGTCCTTCGCCCGCACCTGGGCGGCGGAGTTGAGGGGCCGCTCGATCCGGGTCAACGCCATCAGCCCCGGCACCATCGACACCCCCGGGATCGACGGTCTCGCCCCCGACCAGGAGCAGGCCGACCAGCTCAAGTCCTACATGGCCAGCACGATCCCGCTGGGACGTATCGGGCGCCCCGACGAGGTGGCCAGCGCCGTTGTCTTCCTCGCCTCGGATCAGAGCAGCTTCATCACCGGCATCGAGCTGTTCGTCGACGGCGGCCGCAACCAGATCTGACCGCCGTTCACCCCCCGCACGCTGGACAAGAGAGGACCCGAGAAATGCGGTTAGGATCGACCGGTATTTGGAGTATCGAGCTGCGGATGGCCGATCCGTACGAAATCGCCGACGCCGCGGCCGAGCTCGACGAACTGGGTTGGGGAACCCTGTGGATACCGGGCCTGGGGGGCGGCGACATCCTCGGCGACTCGCAGCGGCTGCTGCGGGCCACGCGCACGGCGAAGGTGGCCATCGGAGTCGCGAGCATGTGGCGGCACCAGGCCGCCGATCTGGCGGCAGGGCACGCACGCCTCCAGGACGCCCACGGCCGCCGGCACCTGCTGGGCCTCGGCGTCAGCGACCCCGCCGCCGCACGACACGCGGGACAGCCATACCGACCACTGGCGGACATGGGTAGCTACCTCGACGAACTCGACCGGGCCCCTGCGCCGGTACCCCCGGCGGAGCGGCTCCTGGCGGCACTCGGCCCCAGGATGACCGAACTCGCCGGACGACGCACCGCCGGCGTTCACCCGTTCATGGTCACGCCGGATTACTCGGCCGGGGCGAGAGAACAGCTGGGCGACGGCCCGCTCATCGCGCCCTACCAGGCCGTCGTACTCGAACGCGACCCCGACAAGGCCCGCACCGCGGCCCGCGAATTCCTCGGCACGTTCCTCGGCATGGACCACTACGCCCGGAGCCTGCGCCGCCAGGGATTCGCCGAGGAGGACCTGGCCAACGGGGGTAGCGACCGCCTCATCGACAGCGTCGTCGCCTGGGGAGACGTGCAGACCATCGGCGCGCGCATCGACGCACACCACCAGGCCGGCGCCGACCACGTCTGCCTCCACGTCGTCGGCGCCGGCCCGCGCATGCCGCGGCGCCAGTGGCGCGAACTGGCCCCGCTCGCCTCCTGAGCGCCTTGAACCCGCCGGAGGGCAGGGGTCGCGTCGCGTGGGGGTCGCGTCGCGCGGATGTCACTGTCGCGGCAGGTCGATGCCGGCCGCGCGCAGATTCGCCTCGACCAGCGCGTTCAACCGGACGATGGACGGCCCCTGGTCTTCCCGGTGGTGGTTGACCAGTCCGTACCGGGCGGTGGCGTCGGACTGGTGGTGAAACCCGTTCGGCGTTGCCAGCAGGGTGCGGTTGGCCAGCAGCTTGGCGGCCAGTGCGGACGCCAGCTCGTCGATCCGCGGGTCCCCCGGATTCCAGGAAATCGCATCGCAACTGCGCTTGGTCAGCTCGACGAACTCGGGATCGTCGAGCGAGTGTTCGAGCCGGGTCAGGAAACTGTCGAAGACCGCCGGAATCAGCGCCCGGGCCAGCACCAGCGCCTCCCGTTGAGTGGCCACGTAGTCCGGGCCGAAGCCGAGGTCAGCGAGTCGGTCCAGGACCGCGCAGGCCCGGTCGGGCAGCAGGACCCGGTCGCCGTGGGCGAGCCGGTGCAGCGTGTCGCGACGCGCGATCAGGTCCTCGATCCGTTCGGTGAGCCGATGGTGGACGTCGTCCAGCGCGGCGGCGAACCGCTCGGGATCGGCGTCGAGCAGGTCACCGATCTCGACCAGCGGCACGCCTGCCCCGGCCAGGGTCCGGACCTGGACCAGCCGGAGCAGGTCGGCCGACCCGTACCGCCGATAGCCGGAACCGTCACGTCGCGGCTCCTGGACCAGTCCGAGGCGGTGATAGTGCCGCACGGTCTTGATCGTGACGCCGACGAATGCCGCCGCCTGACCGATCGTGAGCCCGTCTGCCATCGGCTCAGCGCACCTCCACATCGTGGGCCGCCAGATCGTGGGCCGCCAGATCGTGGGGGGCGGCCTTCGCGCTCACCTTGAGGTATCGGTTGCGGACGATCACAGGGGCGAGAGTAGCGCGGATCAGTTGAGCTTGACCTTGGGTCAGGGTGCACGCTCATCGCATGGCCGCCCCGAAGGGGCCGGTGCCAAACACCCACTATCGCGAGATGAGGAATCACCGTGCGCGAATCCCTCCGCACCATCACGGACAGCGCCGCCGGGCAGGATCGCCCGAAGCTGCGCAAGGCCATCGAGGAGATTGTCGAGGCCGGTTTCGCCGGGGCGCAGCTGCGCGTGCACGATGAGCGGGGCGAGTGGGTCGGCAGCGCCGGGGTGCGCAAGCTGGGCGAGCCCGCCAAGCCACCGACCAACGGGCGGTTCCGGATCGGCAGCACCACCAAGACCTTCACCGCGACCGTGGTGTTGCGGCTGGTGGCCGAGGGCACGCTCGGGCTGGACGCCCCAGCGGATGACTACCTGCCCGAGTACGGGCTGGACCGGCGGATCACGGTGCGGATGCTGCTGCAGCACACCAGCGGGGTGTTCAACTTCGTCGGCGAGGTCTACGACGACGGGACGTTCGCGCCGGGGATCCCCGCGATCGACAAGGAGTGGGTGGACAACCAGTTCCACACCTACCAGGACGAGGAGCTGGTCCGGTTGGCGTTGTCCAAGCCGGCGCGGTTCGCGCCGGGCACGGACTGGAGCTACTCCAACACCAACTACGTGCTGGCCAAGCTGCTGATCGAGAAGGCCACCGGCCACCGCTACGCCGAGGAGCTGCGGCGGCTGATCCTGCGGCCGCTCGGACTGTCGGGGACCACGGTGCCGGGCGCCTCGCCGGAGGTCCCCGAGCCGCACGCCCACGGCTACTACCAGTACCAGGATGCCGGCCAGTGGAAGACGGTCGACGCCACCCGCCAGAACCCCTCCGTGCTGTCCGCCGCCGGTGACCTGATTTCGACCACCGAGGATCTGCACACGTTCTTCTCCGCGCTGATGAGCGGCAAGCTCCTTCCGGCCCCGCTGCTCGCCGAGATGCGCACGCCGCACCCCCAGAGCGGCGACTACCGCTACGGCCTGGGGCTGTTCGTGGAGGAGACGGACCGCGGGGGCACCATCCTCCATCACAATGGCGGCCTCTGGGGCTGGGCGGCGCTGATGTACGGCACGCCCGACGGCGGTAGGACCCTGACCGGCTCGCTGACCTTCGGGGACGCCGAGCTCGACCTCGCCGCCATGGCCGGGGCGCTCGAGCAGGCGAAGCGCAGGCTCGTCAAGGAGGTGTTCTGCGGCGGGCGGGCCGGATCGGCTGACGGGGCGGCCGATCCGACTCAGCCGACGGGCTGAGCGCTGTTCTCCGTCGCCCAGGCGCAGATGGCGGCGAGCGGCTCCCGCAACGTCTTGCCCAAAGCGGTCAGCGCGTACTCGACGTGCTGCGGCGCCGTCTCCTTCAGTACCCGTCGCTGGACCAAGCCGTCGCGCTCCATGTCGCGCAGCGTCTCGGTCAGGACCTTCTGGGTGATCCCCGCGACCCGGCGACGCAACTCGGCGTGCCGTTGGGGACCGGCGAGCAGCGCGTAGATGAGCAGGACCCGCCACTTCGAGGCAAGCCGCTCGATCGCCTGCCGCGTCGTGCAGCCCTCCTCCAGCACGTCTGGGACGACCAGCGACACGAGCACCTCCGAGGATCGGACGAGGCCGCCCGAGCTCGTCGAAGGGCACCGCGAAGTGCCCTCTGCCCGACGAGCGCCGTGCGACTTAGCGTCGAACCAACAGTAGACGCTGAGAGGAACGGCCGACATGGACGACCGCAGTTCCGAGTACCGCATCCACACCTACACCGCCGCCAGCGCATGGCCCACCGAGACGGTGCCGGCGTGAACGCCGAGCGTGTCACGTTCACCGCCGACGGGGTCACGCTGGTCGGCAACCTCGCCGTGGCCGCCGGGGCGCCCGCCGTCGTTCTGACCGGGCCGTTCACGGGCGTCAAAGAACAGGTCGTCGGGACGTACGCCGCGCGGTTACATGAGCGTGGCCTGACCACGCTCGCCTTCGACCACCGCGGCTTCGGCGAGAGTGGCGGGCGTCGTGCGCACGAGGACAGCCAGGGCAAGCTCAGCGACCTACGCGCGGCGGTGAGCCTGCTTGCCGCGCACCCGGCCGTAGACGCCGCCCGGTTATCGGTTGTCGGGATCTGTCTCGGTGGCGGCTACGCGGTTCGGGCGGCCGCCACCGACCCGAGAATCCGCGCGGTCGTGGGCATCGCGGGCGCGTACAACAGCCCTGCCCAGTTCAGCGCGCGCGACCCCGTGGGCTATCGCCAGGCACTCGCCTCCTTCATCGAGCGCTACGACGAGGAGTTGCCCGCGGTCGCCGCCGACGGCGCCAGCGCGGCAATGGGTGGCGACGAGCCATTCGCCTATTACGGCACCCAGCGTTCCGCGGCGGCGCACTGGGAGAACCGGGTCACCTACGGTTCGCTCCACGCACTCATGACATTCGATGCGCTCGGCGCGGCGCCGCTGCTCACCGCTACCCCGCTGCAGATCGTGCATGGCCGGGCCGACGCCTACTGCGCGCCGGAACTCGCCGAGTCGCTCTACACCGACGCGACAGGACCGAAGGAGATTCGCTGGCTCGACGCCGAACAGCACATCGATCTTTACGACGTAGAGCCATACGTCAGACAGGCCGCCGACGCGGCCGCGACCTTCCTGCACCGTCACCTGGGTGGCACCACCACATCGGCATGATATGTGCGTGACGGCTCGATCTTGTGGGAGAGCCTTGGTGGTCAGGCGCGCGGACCCAGGAACAGACCCCCACTCGCGTCGATGACCTGCCCGGTAACCCAGCGGGCGGCGTCGGAGGCGAGGAACGCGACCACGTCGGCGACGTCGTCGGGCCCACCGAGCCGGCCCAGTGCCGTCATCCCGGTGATCAGCTCGGCCAGGCCCGGCGTCTCGAAGACCGCCCCGTTGCTCGCCGTCCGGGTGGCGCCGGGCGCGACCGCGTTGACGGTGATGCCCCGGGCGCCGAGCTGGTTGGCCAACGTCAGGGTCATCGTCTCGACCGCGCCCTTGGTCATGGCGAACGACGTCTGGGTGGCGTTGGCCATCCGGGTCGCCACGGACGAGATGGTGATGATCCGGCCGCCGTCGCGAAGCATGGGCAGGGCCCGCTCGATGATGAGGTACGGCGCTCGCACGTTGACCGCGAACAGCTGGTCGAACGCCGCCCGGGTCGTGGCGCCGAGCGGGCCCGCGGGTGGCGCCGCCGCGTTGTTGACGAGGATGTCCAGCGGCCGCCCGGCCAGGCCGGCCTCGACCCCCGCGAACAGGGTCTCGACATCTCCGTCCACGCCCAGTCGCGCGCCGACCGCGTGCGCCGTTCCACCGGCGCGCGCGATCTGGTCGACCGTCGCCGTCGCGCCGCCCTTGTCCGTGCCGAAGTGCGCGATGACGACCGCTCCCCGCGCCGCCAGCCGGATCGCGATCGCCTGCCCGATGCCGCGCGACGCGCCGGTCACCAGGGCCGTCCTGCCGATCAGATCGCCCATGATGTTAGTTACCCCCTTATTGTTAGTAACTACCAGTGCGGTAGTGTCTACCACATGAGCGAGCGGCACTCAACACTGCGGGAGCAACGACGGGCCGAGACGCAGCGCATGATCCAGGCGCACGCGGTGCGATTGTTCGTCGAGCACGGGTACGACGGCACGACCGTGAACGACGTCGCCGAGGCCGCGGGCGTGTCGCCGATGACCGTGTACCGGCACTTCCCGACGAAGGAGGACCTGGTCCTGGTCGATCAGAACGGCCCGCTGGTCGCCGACCGGATCGCCGCGACGCCGGCCGGGCAACCCCTGGTGCGCCGCATCGGCAGCGCGCTGGTCGACTCGGCGCGGACGCTGACCGACGGCGACGACCGGTTCCTGCTGGCCCGCCTACGGCTGATGATCTCGACGCCCGCCCTGCGTGCCCGGCACCTGGACAACCACTACGTGCTTCAACAAGCGATCGTGGACGGACTCGGGGACGAGGCCGTCGATCCGGACGCGGCCTTCCAGGCCGCGGCGGCGGCCAGCGCCTGCCTGGCCGCCATGCACACCGCGCTGGTGCGATGGGCAAAGGACGACGGGCGCACCGACCTACCCGACTTGATCGCGAAGGCGCTCGCGGCGGCCTTCGGCGACGACACCCCCGGCACAGGTGGTCGCTGATTTCATTCGTCGCCACACAGAGCATCGATGCGGCCCAGCCGAGACCGGGCGGTCGGTACGCCGGTGGGCTCGAGCAGTTCGGGTGGCAGCCAGCCGGTGTCGGGCCGCATGCCGCCGGAAGCTCGACCAGAACCCGGACAGGACCAGCCCGAGCCGAACCCCCACCTCGTGGGGCGCTGTGCCCTCGGACGCCGTGCCGCTGGGAGCCTAGGCCGGCGGCGCGGCGAGCACGGATCCGGCCGCGGTCAGGCACAGCGCCAGCGACACCGCGCCCGGGTCCGGCGAACCGAGGCTGCGTTCGGCCAGCGGGCGCGCCCGGCCCACACGCGGGCGCAGGTCGGCGGTCGCCGCGGCGGCCTCGGTCGCGACCTGGGCCGCGCCGCTCCACGCCGCGCTCAGCGGCGCACCCGACTCGACCGCGGTGCGCAGCACGTCGACGAACGGGACGAGCGCGTCGAGCATGGTCTTGTCGCCGACCGACGCGTGGCCGGCCTCGACCACCCGGTCGCGACCGAGACTCACCGCCGCCACAACGCGCGAGGCAGAGTATCCCTGCCCGTCGTCGGCCAACCCGTCGGCGACCCCGCCGAGCAGCACGCCCCACAGCGCACCGCTGGTGCCGCCGCCCTTGTCCGACCAGGCGAGGCCCGCCGCGCGCAGCAACGAGGACAGGTCACGGTGACCCAGTCCGGCGGTGTCGACGGCGGCACGCAGGCCGCGGGCCATGCCGCTGCCATGGTCACCGTCCCCGGCGACAGCGTCGAGCCGCCCCAGCTCCGGCTCCGCCTTGCTGACCGCGGCAAGCATCGCCGCCAGTGCGACCCTGGCGAGGTCGACTTCCGGGCCGGCCCCGCCGTCACCCTGCTCCACCAACCGGCCGCCCGCATCCCGGCCGTTCACATCCCGGCTGTCCGCCACCTCGGCCTTCGGAACGGCGACGGCCAGCTGCTTGCCGTCGGCCACCGGTACCTGCCCCGCGGCGCGCCGGAACGACGGGGTGTCGGCCGGCGCGGCCCACAACTCCGCCAGCTCGTCGTCTAGCCAGCTGAGCGTCAACGAACAGCCCGCCATGTCCAGGCTGGTGGCCAGCTCACCGACCTCCGGCATGACGACCTCGATCCCGGCGTCGCCGAGCAGCCGGGCGATCCCGCCCCACAGCACGTACAGCTCCTCGTGAGAGGTGGCGCCCAGGCCGTTGAGAATCGCCGTGACCCGGCCGGAGTTGCCCGCCGGCGCCTCGGGAAGCAGCGCCCCCACGAGGAGGGCGGCCAGCTCCCGGGCCGGCATCGACGGCACGGTACGGATCCCCGGCTCACCGTGGATGCCCAACCCGATGGCGATCGAGCCGGGCTCGACCCGGAACAGCGGCTCGGCGGCGCCGGGAAGCGTGCAACCGGCGAACGCCACGCCGAGGCTGCGGGTGCGGGCGTTGGCCAGCCGGGCGATCCGCTCGACGTCGTCGATGCCGTCGCCGCGGGCGACCGCCGCACCGGCAACCTTGAACACCGCGAGGCTCCCGGCGATGCCGCGGCGGGCGGCAGAGTTGTCGGCGGCGGCCGACGCGACGTCGTCGGTGACCACGACACCGCGGCAGTCCACTCCCTCGCCGCGCAGCCGCGCCTGCGCCATGTCGAAGTGCAGCACGTCCCCGGCGTAGTTGCCGTAGCAGAACAGCACGCCTCCGGCAGGTGGCAGGGCCTTGGCCACCCGGTAGATCTGCTCGGCGGACGGCGAGGTGAACACGTCACCCAGCGCCGCACCGTCGGCGAGCCCGGCGCCGACGAACCCGGCCGTCCACGGGAAGTGCCCACTGCCGCCGCCCAACACCAGGCGGGTGGTGGCGCGCGCGTCGACGGTGCGCCGGACCACTCCCGCGCCAGGGACCAGACTGAGATAGCGCGAGTAGGCCGAGCTGTACCCGGAAAGCATGTCCCCGGCGAATTCGGTGGCGCCATTGGAGATGTTCGTCATTGTCGCTGTACCCTCCTACCGCCGGAACCGGCCGCGCCGGGCCAGGATTCTGATCCTAGGGGCTCCTCACCCGGGCGTTCAGCGCAGCGTGCCCCAGGTGGTGCGGGGCCAACGCGACGCGGCGCTCCGGCCATCGCGACCGGTACGCGATGGTGCCGCGAGCACACCGCGCGCCGCGCCATCGACCCCGACTCCGGACACGCGTACACCGGCCGGGCCCAGCCCGGACCGTGACGGTCTACCAGAGGTTTAACCTGGGCGTACGTGAGGCGCGGGAAAAAGTGTCGCCCCTGTCTCGTATTGTCATGGAGACTGATTCCCATTTCATTCCGAGGTACGGGGAGTGCTGCTTGATGAATGCCACCGGATCCGATGCTGGCAGTCCGTTCCTGGACGGACTCGACTCCGACGTGACCGCCCCCCATCGGCCGCAGGTCGATGACGAGGTCATGCGACGCTTACGGACTCCGTTCGAGGCTGATCCGGCCGATCTGCCGAACAGCGGCGAGCGGCCTCAGGAGCGGCGCCAGCCGACGACCAATGAGCGGCGACCACGGCGGTAGCCGCAGGACCAGTGGGCGACGTGCGGCGGCACCACCGGTGTGCGACCAGGCCAACGCCTGGTCGACCTGCCGGGTCTCACCTCGCGGGACCGCACGGTTGCGCGCTCAGGCATCGAGCGGAGCTGCCGTACCGGAGAGCCTCGCCAGGTTATCGGTGACGTTGCCGGCGCGCTGGACAAGCTCGTCGAGCCACGTGATCGCCGCGGGTACGACGTGGATGCCCTCCTCCAGTACCCAGCGCAGCGCCCGGAGCGTCCACACGAGCCCGCCGAGCGCGAGCTGCCACTCCAGATCCGTCACCGGCGTGCCGATCAGGGCGCACTCGTCGGCGTACCCAGCGACTATTCCGTCCGGCGGCTCGCCGACCAGGCCGGCGTCGCGAATCAGGCTGTAGAGATCACCGAGGTGGGCGCCGACCCGCCCGGTCGCCCAATCGATCGCACCTGGGCCGGTGTCCGTCAGCACGATATTCTTCGACTCGAAGTCGCCGTGGACGATCGTGTCCGGGACCGTCTCCGCCAGCCTGCGGAGATTCGGCGCGAGCAACGGTTCGCAACGGCGCAGTGTGTTGACGAGGTCCGGCCGTACGGCGGTGAGCCCGGTGGTTGCCCGTGCCCACGCGTCGGTGATCTCGGCCGTCGCGAACCGGAAGCGGTCGACGGTAGCGACGCGACCCTGCGCGTTGTGCCGTAGCCGTGCGAGCATCCGCGCCGACGCGATGAAGCCGTCGATGGATGGTTGGTCCGCCAACGAGACCCGTCCCAGGTCCTCAAACATGAGTACGACGAAGCCGTCACCCCGATGTGCCGCAAGGAGCCGCGGCGCGGATATCCGGCAGGGGATCAACAGCTCCTCGTAGACATCGAGCGTCAGGGCCTCCTCGCCGGCGCAGCGCTTAACGATCGTCGTCGGTCCGGCCGCCCACCGGATGCGCCACGTCTCGCTGATTCCCCAGTGCCGCAGCTTGTCACCACCGACCGCGACCCGGCCGCCGGCGACCAACCCGAGCCACCCGGGCACCCGCGACTCCACGGCTTCCAGACCGGGCATCTAATCGGCCCACGCTTCGCGGACGGCTTCGACCGCCGCCAACAAGCGAGACATGCGATGGAGCGTACTGGTCGGCCCGCGCAGTCCCGGACGAGGTCGCCGTCGGCCTCGACGAACAGCACCTGACGGCTCGGCTGATGGCGCAGACCACTCGGTGCGGCGTATCGTCGCCGAGCTGACCGCGCTGCTGACCCAGCGGGAAAAGGATTTCGCCGAGCGAGGCATCGACTCGATCGCGGCGTACCGCCGGGCCCGACCCGACGAGGACCCGTACGGCGACGTGTTCCTGGTGGTGGACGGCTGGGGCATCCTGCGCGGCGAGTTCGAGCCACTGGAGCAGGGCATCACCAATCTCGCCGTGCGCGGCCTGTCCTACGGCATTCACGTGGTGCTGACGGCGAACCGATGGGCAGAGGTGCGCCCGGCGCTGCGGGACACCCTCGGCAGCCGGTACGAGCTGCGCCTCGGTGACCCGTTCGAGTCCGAGGTCAGCCGGCATGCCGCGGCGAACGTGCCGGCCGGCGTTCCGGGTCGCGGCATCATCAAGGACAACCTGCACTTCCTCGCCGCGCTGCCGCGCCTCGACGACAAGTCCACCGTGGACGATCTGACCGACGGTGTGCGGGCGCTGGTCGACTCGGTGGCCAGCACCTGGCCGGGAGTCGGGAGCGCCGGCCCCGCCGGTTCGGCTGCTGCCCGAGGTGCTGCCGCTGGCCGAGTTGGAGGCGGTCGCGCCGGCCGAGGCGGGGCTGGCGATCGGACTGTCCGGAGAGGACCTGAGCCCGGCGACCCTCGACTTCGCCCAGGATCCGCACTTCCTCATCTTCGGCGACACCGAGTCGGGCAAGTCCAACTGGCGCGGGCCAGCGGCGGGGCCGGCCGGGCCATGTACGAGCCGATCCTGCAACGCCTGCGTGATCTGGGCACTCCCGGCATCGTGCTGTCCGGCAGCCCTCAGGAGGGTCTGCTGGTCGGTGACGTCGCCCCGATCCGGCTGGTACCGGGCCGGGGTCGGTTGCACCACCGCCGGCACGGTACCCGGCTGGTGCAGACCGCCAAGGCGGTCTGAGCCCGCACCGGCCGGGATGGGCGGGAGACCGGATTCTCAGCGGGTGTCGCGCAGCGCCGAGCGCCACCCGCGGCGCCGACCCAGCGGAATCAGCGCCCGCGCCACCAGACCGAGCAGCGCGACCCGAGCGCCGCGCCGTGGTTCGCGTCCACACCGGTGTCCACGACCGCCACCTGCTGACCCTGCCCGGTGGTCAGCGGCCAGACCCGCTCGACGTCCAGCCGGTTCTGCGCCCAGGACCGCTGGGTGAGCCGTGCCGTCGCGGGCGGGCTACACGAGGCCGCCGCGGAGGCGGGCGTCGCCACGGGCGCCAGCACCGGCACGGTGAGCGCGGCGACCAGCAGGCCGATCCGGCGCGCCATCCGGTTCGTCATCCCGCCACCGAGGCCACGCGGATGAGCACCCGGCCGACCGATGGAAAGTAGGTGCGTTCCACCGTCGCAGCCTAATAGTCACCCGACACCGCCGGACAGGCCCAACTCCACTTGCCGTCGATGCTCCCCTGACCCTCGTCATCCCTTCGACGCGGACATTACAAAGCGCCTTCCTCGCGGGTCCGCACTTGTCGGCGCCCCTGTTCGCCGCTGCGCGAAGGATCTACTCTGGGTAGTGCCGGACAACGGCCGGCGGCAGACGGTGCGGGCCAGTAAGCTGCTCTTCTCAGAATCGCGAAATGGTGGGAGCGGACGAACCGATGGAAGTGCCGATCGGATGACGCAAGCGCCCCCGCGCGTGCCGCGCACCGCCAACCCGAAGGCCGCACCCGCGCCCAACGCCGATCCGGCACCCGTTCCCGAACCCAGGCTCAGGCGCCGGCCCGGCTATCTGGGCGCCGTCCACGTGGTGCAGTTGCTCCTGGTGGAGGCCGTCGCATTAGGCATTCTGGGGGCACTGACCAGCAATTTCGTGGTGGCCGGGATCGTCGCGGCGGTCGGCGGCGCGCTGGTAGTCGCCGCGACCCTACGCCACAACGGGCGTTGGTGGTTCGAGCGCCTGACGGTCGGCCGTCAGTTCCGGCGCCGCCGGGCCGCCGCCGACGTCGCGGAGCCGGATTCCCGGCTCGCGGCGCTGAACTGGCTCTCCGCCGGCCTGACCGCGACCGACGTCGGGCCGAACGGTGGTGCGCAGACCGGGATCGTCTGCGATGCGGCCGGCTGGTACGGGGTGATCGCCATCGGGGCAGCCGCGAGCGTGCGCGGGGACGGCGGGCCGGGCGTACCGCTGGATACCCTGGTGCGCACGCTGAACGACGCGGAGCAGCCCGGCACCGTGCTGCAGGTGGTCACTCACTCGGTTCCGGCGCCCGACCCCGGCATCGACGGCCGGCCCCTGGCTGCCCACTCGTACCAGGAGTTGCAGCACCTCGCCGGCCCGGTGCCGGCCGACCGCACCACCTGGGTCGCGGTACGGCTGGACGCGCGCTGTCGGGCCGAGGCCGGCGTCGCCGACGGGTACGACGCGCAGCACGCACCCGCGCTCGTGGCTGGCCTCGTCCGCAGGGTGAGCCGGTCGCTGCGCGAATCGGGCCTGGCGCACCGGATCCTGCCCGCCGACGAGCTGATCGACGCACTCATCCGCGCGTGCGACCTCGACCCTGGCGGGGTGGCGCAGCCGCCGCGCGAGGAGTGGACCGCGTGGCACTCGACCCGGGCCGCGCACGCGTCGTTCTGGCTGCGCCAGTGGCCGCGGATGGCCGACGCCGCGACCATGTTGGGCGACCTGTCCACGACACCGCCCGCGTCGACGACCGTGTCCCTGGCGCTGACCCGCGACGGCGACCAGCTCGCGATGCGCTGCCTGGTCCGGGTGGCTGCTCCGGCGGACGGGCTGGAGCGCGTGTGCGAAACGCTGGTGCACGGCGCCCGGGCGGTCAACGCCGAGCTGTTCCGGCTCGACGGCGAGCAGGGGCCGGCCGTTTACGCCTCGGCTCCGACCGGAGGAGGCGCGACGTGAGCGACGCCCAGCCCGGACACCAGTCGGAGCACCAACCCGACGAGCGGCCGGATCCGTGGCAGCCCGAGCCGGGACCACCGGGTCCGGGCACCCCGGCGCAGTGGCCCCGCCCGCCGGTCATCGGGGCCTCGGCGGCCGCCGCCTACCCGGGGCCTGCCGCACCGGCCCCGGCGGCACCCGCGGCGTACCCCGGCGTGGCGGCGCAGCCCTGGACCGGGCCGGCGTCGCCGGCGCAGGTGACACCCCCAGCCGTACCCCAGATCCCGGCCCAGCGCCCGGCCGCGATCGAGCCGGCCTTCGCCGTCCCGGCCCTGGTGCAGCCCTGGCAGCAGAAGCTGCCCGCCCCGCTGGCACAGCCCTGGACGGCAGCCACCGCCGGCACCGCCGCCACCGTGGCCGCGGCCGCCACTCCCGCGGCCGAGGCCGCCGCCGCAACCGGTGCGATGGCGGCGCCGCCGGCCACCGCCGGTTCCGAGGGCCCGCGGCCGTCGGGCACCGCCGAGCAGAGCCAGCACGGCCCGCGCGAGGGCCGGCGGGGGGCGCTGTCGCGCCGGCTCACCCCGCTGCACGCCGGCTGGCACCTGGTCAGCATCGAGGCGCTGTCCCAGCTCAACGGCGCGTCGTCGGGCACCGGCCTCATCCTCGGCGTCGACCAGGACCGCCGGCCGATCCTGGTCCGGTTCTTCCGGCCGGAGCCGACCAAGGTGACCCTGGTCGGCGGGGTGTGGGCACAGCGGCTGCTCGCCTTCCGCGCGCTCGCGCTCGGCGCCCGGGTCGTCCTGATCACCACCGACCCCGGGGCCTGGCAGGGCTTCGGCGAACTCGCGACGGGCCGCTCCGACCGGGTCGCGCTGTGGAACGACCCCCGCCCGCCGGTCGTACCGGCGACCGCGGAGCAGCCGGCCCTCATCGTCCACGACACCGGGTCGTACGGCGCCACCCCGCTGCCGGAACCGCGCCCGTGGCAGACCCAGATGGTCGTGCTGCGGCAGTTGGGCGCCGACAACGCGCGCGCGTTGCAGGACTGCCACCTGCTCATCATGCAACGGCTCGCCGCCCCGGAGGCGTCCGTGGCGGTACCGGCGTTGGGTCTGCCCGAGCAGAGCGCGCGGCTGCTGCAGGGGCTGGGCGAGGACATGCTGGCGCTGTTGGACGGCGAGGCCGACCGGTACGTGTGGCTCTCACCGACCGCCATCGAGCGCCAGTACAACGGCGCCCCGCACCGCTGATCAGCCGGACGCTGCCCCGTCCCGATCCCGCGCGGCGTCGGCGAACGTCTCGTGGATGCGGCGCAGCGCCTCCCCGGGCAGCTCCACGCCGGCCTGCGTGCCCGGGTTGAGCCGCAGCCCGTACCCCCAGTCGGGCCAGGCCGCGACCAGCTCGACGAAGCTGGGCTCGACCCACTCACGGTCGCCGAGTTCGGCCTGCATCCGGGCCGGCGAGGTGAAGGCCAGGATCACCCGCACCCCGTCCGTCCGCTCCGCGAGCCACCAGGGGAAGTCTGGGTCGGTCGGGTCGTGGCTGACCGGCGCGGGCGGGTCGGTGCGCACCGCGGTCCAGTACCCGCCGGGCGGCGCCGGCGGCTCCTGCGGCGGCTCGGCCTGCGGGCCGGTGCCGGCCTCGCCCTCGGCGGGCAGTGGCAGCACGAGCCTCGCGGTCAGCAGCGCGGCCAGGTACGCCCGCCGGTCGTCCGCCTTCACGGCCGCGCGCAGCGCCGCGTCCACCGGCGCCCAGTCCGGCTCCCGCCCGGGCAGCTCGGCCACCGCGTCCGGGCTCAGGAATCCCTGGATCGGCAGCCCCGGGTCGACGGCCAGGCCCCATTGCCGCTGCCCGATGTCCCGTGCCACATCGAACAGCGGACTGCGCCGGACCACGGCCGGGGCGCCCGGCGGCAGCGCGGGCACGGAGGTGAAGGCGACCACGTACGTGGTGCCGTGCGCGACGCTGGTGGCCCAGGTGACCGGCGCCCGGCCGGCCGCCGCGTCGGCGCTCACCGGCAGCACCAGCGCGGCGCCGGCCAGGGCGCGCAGGTAGGCCTCCCGGTCCCCGGCGTCCACCGCGGCCGCCATGGCCACCTCGGCCTCGGTGACCGGCCGCCAGTCGCCCACCGGTACCGGCGCCCCGGGCCGGGTCACGCCCATCCGCCGTCGTCCCGCACCCGTCGCGGCAGCTGGCCCCGCACCAGGATGGACAGCGCCTCGTCGAGGGTGTCGCCCAGATGCCAGTCCGCGGTGTGGTCGACGAGAAACACCCGGCCCCGCTCGTCGATCGCCAGCAGGCCGGTGCCGTCGCCCTCCTCGCCCAGCGGGGTCATCCTGGCACCCACCAGCTCGCCCAGCTCGGCGAGCACCGCCACGCTGTGCAGGCCGCGCATCGGGTCCAGCACGAAGCTGGACCGGGCGACCTGCTCGCCCGCGCCCTCCTGCCGCACCGCCAGGCCACCGAACTCGGTGAAGGCGCGCATCGCGGGATCGACCACCGCGTGCTGGCGCCCGTCGGGCGAGGCGTGGGCGGCCAGGGCCAGCGCCCAGGAGCGGGCGCGCACCGGGTCGCCCCGATCGGGCACCCAGCCGGCGCCGGCCAGGACCCGCGCCACGTCCGGCGGAAATCGATCGCCCGGCGCGGTCACTGCTCCACCACCTCGATACCGAACCACTCCAACAGGGCCGCGCAGCTACGGCACGGACGCGCGGGCTGGCCGTGCGCCGGGTCTCCGGGCTCACGGATCCAGCACAGCGACAGCTGCGCCCCCCACAGCTCGGCGCGGGCCGCGTTGGCGGCCAGGGTACCGCCGGCCGCACGCTGGGCGGCGTAGAGCCGGTCGGAGACCAGTACCGTCTCCGCGCACCACCCCGCGTAGCGCTCGCGCAGCTCGGTGGGTAGTTCGTGGAGGAAGCGCCGCACCAGCGGGTGCAGTTCCGGCGGCCCGTCGCCGCGCGCCGACGTGTGCTGGTACACGGCCCCGTTGACCAGCAGCGCGCCCGCGGTCAGCGGCAGCCGCCGGGTACCTCGTGTCTGACTTGTCGCCATGCCTTCCCCACCGACATCGCCTTCGCTGACATCCACGCTCGTGCCTGACACCTTATCCGCGACGGACGCCGAAAGGGCATCGACGACCATCCTGCTGCGCCCGATCGACTGCGATAATCGGGAATCGGCGACACACCCGACGCCCATCCGCCCCTTTCGACCCAGCCAGGAGCTATGAACCGCACCCTCCTCGTCTCGCCCGCACAGCGCGGCGCCTACGCCACCATCGGCGACGCCCTCGCCGCCGCCACCGACGACTCGGTGATCGCGGTGGCGCCCGGTACCTATTTCGAAGCCATCTACCTCACCAACAAGCGGGTACGCCTGGTCGCGGCCGAGTCCGGCGGCTCGGTCACGCTGGACTCGGCGAGGATGCCCCATCCCACGGTCAGCTGCCGCGACGCGGCGCTCGTGATCGAGGGGTTCACCCTGCGCTCCGGGGACGCGCCGGTCGTCACCGCGCGCGGCACCCACCTGTCGTTGACCGGATGCGACCTGGCGGCCCACTTCGGACCCGGCGTCGACGTCACCGGTGGCCGCGTCGAACTGCGCAAATGCACGATCGCCGGCGCGCAGTACGGCATCGTGATGGAGGACGCGCCCGGTACCGTCGAGGACTGTCGGATCACCGACGTGGCCGAGGACGGCATCATCGTGCGCATCGGCGCCGCCCCGGTCATCACCGCCTCCACGATCCAGGGCTGCGGCCGGCGCGGCGTCTACGTCTACCAGTTCGGCCGCCCGACCATCGAGGGCTGCGAGGTCACCCAGACCGGGGACGTGGGCATCGCGGTGGCCCACCAGAGCTCGCCGACGATCCGGCGCTGCTGGATCCACGACACGCAGGGCTCCGGCCTGTCGTTCGCGCGCGGCTGCGCCGGTTCCGTCGAGGAGTGCCGGGTGGAGAACACCGGCGTGCCGGGGATGGACATCGCCGAGGGCGCCACGCCGACCGTGATCGCCGCGCGCCCGGACGCGCCCGCGCTCAAGCTGGGCGGCGGCGACACCGAGCCGGCCACCGGCGGCGACGCGGAGGTGGTGGAGGCGCTGCTCGCCGAGCTCGACTCGATGGTCGGGCTGACCGGGGTGAAGGGCGAGGTACGCGGGCTGATCGACGAGATCCAGGTCAACGAGTGGCGGCGCAGCGCCGGCCTGTCGGTCGGCGGGCTGAGCCACCACCTCATCTTCGCCGGCGCGCCCGGCACCGGGAAGACCACGGTCGCCCGGCTGTACGGCAAGCTGCTGGCCGCGCTCGGCGTGCTGCCCAAGGGCGCCTTCAAGGAGGTCTCCCGCAGGGACCTGGTCGGCCAGTACCTGGGCCACACCGCGGAGAAGACGTCCGCCGCGTTCGAGGAGGCCCGCGGCGGCGTGCTGTTCATCGACGAGGCGTACACGCTGTCGCGCTCGATGGGCTCCGGCGGCGACTTCGGCCAGGAGTCGATCGACACGCTGGTGAAGCTGATGGAGGATCACCGCCACGAGATAGCGGTGATCGCGGCCGGGTACACGAACGAGATGGACGAGTTTCTGTCCACCAACCCCGGCCTGGCGTCCCGGTTCTCCAAGACGATCGTGTTCGAGAACTACAGCCCGCCGGAGCTGGTACTCATCGTGCGGCGCATGTGTTCGGAGGACGACTACGTGTTAGGGACGCAGGTGGAGGCCGCCCTGCTGCTACACTTCGACACCATTGAGCGGGACGCGAACTTCGGCAATGCCCGGGAGGCGCGCAAGCTGTTCGAGGGCGTTCGCAAGGCACAGGCGCAGCGCCTGCGGGTGCTCGGGCGTCGACCCAGTCTCGACGAGTTGAGGATCATCGAGAAGTCTGACGTCGATACGGTGACCGGGGCCGGCTGATCCTGCCGGCCGCGAAGGGTGGGCGGCATGACGATGCGGGACGGTCGGCCGGAGGTGTTTCGACCCGCCTGGGCGCAGACCTGGCAGACGGTGCTGCGCCCGTGGCTGGTGACGGACATCCTGATCCTGTTCGTGGGCGGGGCCGTGGGCTACGTGATCGGCGGCCCGGTCGTGTCGGTCGTGCTCCCGGTCGCGGTCGTCGCCGCACTGGTCGCCCTGAGCCGGTACCGGAGCTGGTCGCAGGTGGTACGCCTGTCCGAGTACGGGGTCGAACTGCTACGCCGTAACGGCGGCGTCACCCGGATGCGGTGGTCGGACGTCGAGCGGATCGCGGTGGTGGCCCAGCGGGGGCGGTCCGTGCTGGCGCCCTACGGGGTGGGCCGCGCGGCCGCGGCGGGCTCGATGGCCGCCTTTGTGGCCGCGAACACCGGCCCGGGCCTGCTGGGCCGGGCGGAGCACCTGACCCGTTCGGAGGCGGAGCGGCAGCGCGGGCAGGGGCCCGCGTGGCAGCCGTCCGGACGGGAGTTGGAGCCGCTCGCGGTGCGCCTGGTCGTCATCGACCGCAACTGGATCACCGGCCCGATCGGCGACTGGGTCCGGCTGTACCGCCCCGACCTGCTGCCGCCGGTGCCATCCCCGGCACCGCGCGGCTGAACGCCGACACGACGGGCTGGACGCCGGCTTCACGGGGCTGGACGCCCACACCACGGGTCCGCGAACGGTGGCGCGGTCGGCCGCGATCGTTCAGGCCGACTCGTCGCGCGACAGCGCCACGTTCTCGTCGTAGTCGCTGGCGCGTTCCAGCTTCAGGACCACGGTGGCGAGGGCGTCCGACAGCCGGAGGATCGGCGTGCCCAGGCGCCAGCGCACCTCGGGTGCCTCGCCCGGCTCCGTCTCGGTGGGCGGGCCGAACTCCTCGGTCAGTGCCCGGCTGGCCACCGCGAACACGTCCCGCCGGAAGGCGTCGAAGGCGGACCACTCACCACGCTGGCTGTCGCACAGGAACGCGACGACCGTGACGATCTGGCTCGGGTCGTCGTCGTCCAGCCACAGTTCGGCCGACCGGTCCTGCAGCCCCAGCCCGGAGTCCGCGTCCACGACATAGTCGCTGGGGCCCTGCTGGTCGCAGCGCCGCCACCCCAGCCGGTCCAGGATCTGCGCCTGGTCGGCGCGGCGCAGCAGCGGCTCCACCTCGATCATGCGCCGGGCCAGCGCGCGGAGTTGCTCCGCGCTCAGCGTGCGCCACCCGCCCACACCCGCGGGTACCGGCCGGCTCTCGGTCACTCGCCCACCTCATCGAAGCTCATGAAGACCCCTCCTGTGGCTCGTAGCCCTGCTCCGGCTCGAGTCCAGGTAACCCCAGCGCCCGACGTTGGCGGCCGCGCTCCCATGAGCGGTAGCTCAGATCCGACGGCCTGGCGACCTCCTGCACGTCGCGCAGCGCGGTCACCGCGGCGTCGGTCAGCCGCCGGTACTCCTCCGTGGTCGCTGGCCACGGCAGCCGGTACAGCCACGCCGGGGTGGCATCGCCGGGGGGCGGCTCCCGCCAGCCCACCGCCTCCAGCAGCCGTCGCTCGCGCACCGGCGCGGGCTCGGCCGGCCCGCCGACGGACCCGGTCGCCTCGGCCCTCAGGTGGTCGCCGGTCTGCACGAACTGCACGAAATGGCGCGGTTGTCCGCGCTCGGTGAGGACCATGATCGCTTCGACGGGCAGCCGCGCCACCTCGTCGACCAGCGCGTCGCCGAACCGCTCCCATTCGTCGCCGACCACAGCCTCGTCGCCGATGGCGTCGCCTTCCCTCATCGAAGGTCCCCTTCCGCGCCGGCCGGCGCTCGGTCACGCGCCCACCCTATCGAAGCCCATGGTGCTTGTCCGGCACTCCGACCGGCGCCGCCGCCGACCGCGCCCGTCACGGCTGCCCGTGCTCCCGATCGGTCATGCCTGACTCGGCGGCCGCATCCTGGTCCGCGGCCGGGTGCGGCTCGGCTCCGGGCTCCGGGTCGCCGGGAAAGTGCACCCGGGACGGGTCCAGTTGGTTGTCCGGGCGGGTGAAGAGGAACTGCCGTACCTCGGCGATGAGCCGCTCGGGCATCGGTACCACGGGCTGGCCGTCGGGCCCGACGCCGGGCAGGCGCGGCACGATCTCCTGCTTGACCTTGAAGTAGGTCAGCCATACCGCACCGCTACGAACCGCCTCGACCAGACCGGGGTTTTCCCGGTACAGCTGTCGCAGGATTTCGTCAGCCCCGAGAAAATGCCCGAGGTATGGCGCGCTGCCCTGCTGCACCCTTCCCGCGTCGAGGACGATGCGCGTACCGAGCTTGCCCTCGTCCCCGCCCTTGGCCTCGACGATCGTCAACTGGGCCTGGTCCGGCCGGTCCGGGTCCCACCGCAGACCGACGATGTCCAACTCGCCGGCCCGGGACTTGCCCGTCGGATCGCCGAAGACCTGTACCCGGCCCGCCTCGTCGCCCTCCCCCGCCAGCATCGACCGGAGGAAATCCACGCCCGCGTGCATGCCGGCCTCGTTGGTCGCCCGGGTGCGGTCGCCGTGCGCGCGCGTCGCCGCCCTCGACGCCGTCTCCAGCTCGCGGATCACCTGGGGATCGACGTCGTACGTGTCTCTCAGTCTTCGGATGGTGTCCTTGAGATTCAACTTGTTGAAGTCGCCGGCGGTGAACACCCGTGGCGGCCGGTCGCCCTCCGCGTTCTGCGCGATGAACGTGTTCACATCGTCGATGAGTCCGTCACGTGTGGCCGCACTGACCCGCAGGCGGTCATCGGCCTCGTGCCACGCCTGCGACGCGCGCCGTACCCCCTCGGCCGCATCGCCCCGCAGCGAGTCCGGGTCCGTGGACAGCACGTGCTCGCTGGCCGGTCCCAGCTCCGCCCGGACGTCGATGTCGACCAGGTCGCTGGGGCGGGGATCGTCGACGAACCCGCCATGCGGCCCCCTGAGCCGTCCATCCAGGAGCCGATAGGTGTCCAGCCGATCACCGGGGTAGTGGTACCCGCCCTGGGCGTCCTGCCACATCGGATCGCTGTACCGGGGCGTCATATCGCTGGTAAGGGTCAGGTCGGCCTCGGTCCACGTCGCCGCGTCTGGCTGCGACCCGGGCAGCTCACCGGCCTGGACGGCCGGCTCCTGATCCCCACCGGGCGCCTCCGGCGGCAGGCCGCCGTACTCCCGCCCCGGCAACGGCGGCCCGTCCGTCCTGACGTGCCGACCCCCCGAGCCACGATCATCGAACCCGCGGTCATCGAATCTGCCCCGGTCATCGAATCTGCCCCGGTCATCGACCGGCCCGCGCTGATCGAACCCACTCCGATCGTCGAACGGACCACGGTCATCCGACGGGCCACGGTCATCCAACAGACCACGCTGATCGAACGTGCCACGGTCCGGCGCGAGCCCCCGCCGATCCAGCGGACCGCGATCGTCATACGGGCCGCGGTCATCCACCGGACCCCGCTGATCAAACGGACCTCGCTGATCGAACGGACCTCGCTGGTCAAACGGACCCTGCCGATCAAACGCGGCGCGATCCTCGAACGGACCCCGATCATCCAACAGACCACGCTGATCGAACGTGCCACGATCCGGCGCGAGCCCCCGCCGATCCAACGGACCGCGATCGTCATACGGGCCGCGGTCATCCACCGGACCCCGCTGATCAAACGGACCTCGCTGATCGAACGGACCCTGCCGATCAAACGCGGCGCGATCCTCGAACGGACCCCGATCATCGACCGGACCACGCTGATCGAACGTGCCACGATCCGGCGCGAGCCCCCGCCGATCCAGCAGACCGCGATCGTCATACGGGCCGCGGTCATCCACCGGACCCCGTTGATCAAACGGACCCTGCCGATCAAACGCGGCGCGGTCGTCGAAGGGAGCACGCTGATCTGCCGGGTCGCGGGCGTCCCAGGGCGAGCGCTCCAGCCGCGAGCCGTCATCCGTCAGCGGGCGTTGATGCCGAGGAAGGTACTCGTCTGGCACGGCGTGCCGTCCGTCGGGCGCAAGCCGCTCGGCCGCGGAGGGCTCGCGCTGCGCCGGTATCGAGGGGCCCCGGTCGCCTTCGCTGTACGGCCGCTGCCCGTCCCACACGGAATCGGTGGTCGGTGCGTGGTCGTCGTACCGCAACGTCGGCAGGGCATCGGGGGCCCTCGGTAGGGTCGGGGAGTCCTCCGGCGTGAGCGTGAACTCCAGCGTCGCGTCCGTCGCACCGTCGTCGACCGGGAGGCTCAGGTCCAGCAGCCCGTGGGCCGGCGCCGACTCCTCCGGTACCGCATCCGGGGTGAACACGTTGGCGTCGGAGTCCAGGACGATCGACCAGACACCGGAGACGTCCGAGCCGTGGATCGGTCCGGCATCGGTCACGACATCGACCTGCGCGTCGACCCAGACGATCGTGCCGTCGACGTTGACGGCGTTGAACGCGTGGCCGGTGTCCCGCGACTCCCACTCCACCACCACCACGGCGGAGGATCCCGGACCCGCCTGCCTCAGGCGCGCCGCCACCTCGTCGAGCCCGGCCGGATCGGTGCCATGGTAATCCCAGCTCGACTGGATCCAGCCCGTAATCCGGGAGGCGCCACGAGCCTCGCCGTTGACGTTCGCGTCGACCAGCGACGCCGCCACCGTCGGGTCCCCGTACCAGCTGGACAGGAACGACAGGGACACGTCGACGCAGTTGTTCGAGCGCCCCGCCACCTTCGGGCCGCCGTCGTTGACCCGCCCGGCCCAGTCGCCCCGACGGGGGTCGGGGTGCAGTTGTGGCCACCCGTGGCGATCCCGGGGTATCAGCGCTTCCAGGATCTCCTGGTCCTGGGGGTGCGGCGGGGCCAGTTCCGCGCCGTACGCCCGGGTGTCCTCCAGGGGTACGCCGTGCCCGATCGAGCCGAGGTCGCCGGGTGGTGCGGGTTGCTCCGGCCGGCCGCCTCCCCCGGGGCCGTGCGGGTCCTGCGATCCGAGTGGGGGCGGCGGGCCGTCGTCCGTGCCGCCCGGCCCGTTCGGGTCGTGGCCGAGCGGCCCGGTCCCGTCGCGCGGATCCACCGGCGTCACCCCGAAGTCCCTCAGCAGCGGGTCGCAGCTGCGGCAGGGCGGCGCGTAGTCGCCGTGCTCCTGGTACTTCGAGTCGCCGACCCAGTGCGTCGACATCAGGCTGCCGTCGAGGTGCTCCCGGGCGTAGTCGGCGAAGTCGCCCGGGCTGCCGGCCTCCTCCCACTGCCGTTGCAGATCCCCGAGGCGGTCGGAGATGAGCGCGACCTCCACGCACTTGCCGTGGTTCTGGCCGATTCCGTTGTTCGGGTCGCCCTCCGCGTCCGCCTTGATCCGATCGAGAACCCGCTGCACCTCCGGATGTACCCGCGGCTGCACCGGTTCGCTGCCGTCGCTGGTCCGGATGGGGCGCATGCTGGAGTGGGTACGGATGGTGTTCGCGCCGTCCTCGTCGGAGAGCATGGCGCCCGACACGCGTACCCGGTTCTTGGTCCCCAGCTCCTCCTCGTTCATCCGGTCGCGCACCGAATCCGCGAACGTCCGCGAGGACGCGGTGACCGCCCGCTTCGCCTCGTCGCTGGCCGGATCCCCCTCGAACCGCTGGGGCGGACCCTCGTAACTGCGGGTACCGGCCGCGGTCTCGGTACTCGACGGCCGGGCGGGCAGGCCGTTGCCCGGGTGCTCACCGGAGACGGGCGGCGGGCCCTCGTCGCCGCCCCCGCCACCGCCGCCCTCGCCACCGTTGCCTCCGCCGCCGTCGCGCCCCTCGCCGGTCGGCGTGCGCTGGTCGGGCGGCCCGGCGTCGGAGCGCGTCGCGGCCGTACCGTCGTGAGTCGCCGTCGTACCGTCGCCGGCCCCGCCCAGTCGCTCCGGTGGGCCGGTACGATCACCCGAACCGGCGCCCGCGAGCGCGAGTTCGCCGGAGCGCTCCGCCACGAGCGGCACCGCGGCGGCCACGACCTGGCCCGCGTCGGCCTTCTTCGAGTCCGACCTGTCTCCTCCGGCCCGTTTGTCGCCCGACCGGGAGTCGGCCGACCTGGTGTCGCCGGGCCTGGTGTCGCCGGGCCTGGATTCACCAGGCCTGGAATCGGCGGGCCTGGAATCGGCGGGGCGCGAGTCGGCGGGGCGCGACGAGTTCGGCCCCGTGTCGCCCGGCCGGGGCGAGTCCGTTCTGGTCGAGGCGGGGGCGCGCTGATCCGTCCTGGCTCCGTCGGCTGGGCGGTCCACCGTCCGGTCGCTGGCCGGGACACCGGACCTGGTGGGGTCGCCCGCCCGGTCGCCCGGCGCGGAGGCTTCCCTGCTCGCGTCAGCCGCCACTCCACGACCACCGGCGGATGCGGCGCCACCGTCCGCCGGTGCCGCCTCACCCTCGACCGGCACAGCCCGGCCGTCGGTTGGCAAAGCCCTGCCGTCGACCGACGCCGCCCTGCCGTCGACCGACGCCGCCCTGCCGTCGGCCGACAGCGCCCTGCCTTCGACCGGCACTGCGGCGCCGTCTGCGGACGCCGCCCTGCCGTTGGCCGGCACCGCCTGCCCGTCGACCGGCGCGGTCCTGCCGTCGGCGGGCACCGCGGCACGGTCGGCGGGCGCCGGGGCCGACTGCGCCGTCCGGTCGCCGGGCGCCGCGCTCTCGGTCGCGGCGGACCCGTCCGTGGCCGCCTCGACGCCGCCCCGGCCGGCGTCGACGCCCGTACCCGCGGCCGGTGCGCTCACGGAGCCGCCGGTCGGCTCGTCCGTCTCGGGCGCGATCGACCGCCCGTCGTCGGCCGCGGACGCCCGAGCGGACTGGGCCGTACCGTCCCCGGCACCGGCGCGGGTCGCGCTGTCGCCCATCCCGGACTGCGCCCCGGACCGAGCCCCGCCGCCCGTACCCGCCCCCGAGGTGTCCGCCCTCGTGGAGCCGCCGGTCGTACCGGCACCCGCGGTGCTCGTGGTGGTGGGCTCGTTGGCCGTGGTGTAGCTGCCCGAGCCACCCTCCTGCGTGGTGACCGTGACGACCGGAGCGCCCCCGCTTCCCTGCTCGCCGGCCGCGCCGTCGGTGCCGGCGGTGGTCGTGTCCGGCGACCCGGTCGACCTCTCGGTCGGGGAACCCGTCAGGTCCGGCGCCAGCTCCGGGCTGCCCGTCACGTCCGGGCTGCCCGTCAGGTCCGGGCTGCTGGTCACGTCCGGAGTCCTGGTCACGTCTGGGGCGTCGGTCGTGGTGGGCCCGAGCGTGGCCTTGTCGCCGGCCGCCGGGGCGAACTCCTCCACCACGGGCGTCGAGCGGCTCTTCGCGTGCTCCGTCGCGATGCCGATGCCGGCCATCCCGCCGCCCATCGCGGCCGCGTCCAGGAAGGTGCTCAGGCTCATGCCCTCGGTGAGGTTGTCCCAGCTCCAGTCGTGGGTGGTCAGGCCCGTGGCCAGCACCTGGGAGGCCGGCATGGCGATGGCGTTGGACACCGAGTGGATGAGAATCTTGGTGCCCATGGTCTGCCAGGTTTTGGGCAGCTTCAGGTTGACCATGCTGGCCGGGAAGGTGAGCGCGCCCGTGATGCCGGCGGACACGAGGCTGTTCTTCAGCGAATCGGTGTCGAGGCTCTTGCGGGTACCTTCGTGGATCTGGATCTCCTGGGCCAGGTAGTCCGACCCGACCTGCACCACGACCTGCTGTACCTCGTGGACCACGAACTTGACGGCGAACTTGGCGATGACCTTGCGGACCACGCTCCTGCCGATCCAGGCCAGCAGCCGCTGGAATACCTGGCCGGCCACCGTGCGGGCAGCCGCCACCTCGGCCGCGGCAGCCCCCTCGGACCCGCCGAAGGTGATCGCCGCCAGCATCTGGCAGATGGCGACCGTGATGACCGTGACGAGCAGCGTGATGGTGAGGATGAGCTTGGCGTACTCGATCTGCATCGCGGCGTCGTCAATGGCGTCGCTGAAGTTCTGTGCCGCGTCGATGATCTGCGGCAGGCCGCTGTCCGGCCGGATCGCGAGTGCGTTCCAGTAGTCGTTGAACGCCTGACCCGCCTCGCCACCCCACGCCGTGAGCACCCGTACGGCGGCGTTGTCGGCGTCGGCCAGCCCGGTGTTGAGCAGGTTGGCCAGATCGCCCCAGGCATTGGCCAGGTCACGGAGCACGTCCTCGTCCCCGTCGGGCCACGCGGACCCGCCGCCGACGATGCAGATCGCCTCGAAGAGCCAGCCGAACGGAGTCAGGTCTGGTCGATCAATGGCCATGCCGACCGGCCCCCCGCGGCGACTGGACTGGGTCGTCGCGCGGCGCTGGACGCGCCGAGCCAGACTGATCGAATCCGGCCCGCTCGGGACGGCCTCACTGCTTGCCGAACCACTGCGCGATCAGCTGGTCGAGGTCCTCGGTGCCCCGCACCGCTTCCGTGATCTGGTCGCCCACCATCGACAGCGCGACCACCATCTCCGTGCCGGCCGAGAGCGCCTGCGTGGCCTGCGGATTCTCGCCCTCCAGGTAGTACTGGTTGAACTTCTTGCCGACGTCGTCGTTGCCCCACGGCCGCTTGTCGTTGAGGCCATTGATGCGGTCGACCAGGCCGAACCACTTGCGCAGCACCCCGTCGCCGACGGTGGTGAGCTGGCCGGCACCGTTGAGAGCCTCGGTCGGGTCGACCGCGGTCGCCTTCTCGCCTGTCATGGCCGCTCCAGATTGAGAAAGTCGAGTTCGGAGTCGAGCCGGCGGCTCATGCCGTCGACGTCGAACTGGAGATGCGCCTGAAGCTCCTCGTCGGGGATGTACGGCTTGCACGCCTCCGAGATCTGCGCCATCGCGTCGGCGGCGGCGCGCTTGATCGTTTCCGTGATGGTCGCGGCCAGCTGCTTGGAGTCCGGCCGCCGGTAGACGCGGGGGTCGAGCTCCAGGCGGATGAGCTGGCCGCGCGGCCCCACGACGGCGGTGACGTAGCCGTCAGCGGACTTGGCGGTAGCGGTGATCTGGCGCAGCGTCTGCTGGAGGTCACGCATTCCGGTGCGGATGCGGTTGAACTCACCCATGAGCTCCTCGGCCCGCGCCTTGAGACCGCTGTTGTCCATCCGGTCATTTCTGCCGTCGTCCACGCAGCCTCCCCCGCACGAGTCCTCGTAACGGAGGATACTTAAATATCGCAACCCGTCACTAGACCTATTCGGACCGTCAGGGAGGCACGCGGAGTGTTCTGTCCTCGATCCCGGCGGCTCACCCGGGTCGCGCTGGTCGCGGCCGTCACCGTGGTGGTGCTTTCGGCGGGCCTCGCCGTACCGCGGGCGGCGAGTGCCGCCGCACCGGCCGCGACCTGCCCGAACGCGGCCGATCCCGGCACGACGATCCGGCAGACCCCGTGGGCGCAGCAACTGCTCGACCTGCCGGACGTGCAGCCGTTGAGCACCGGCGCGGGCATCACCGTCGCGGTCATCGACTCGGGCGTGGACGCGGACCACCCGCAGCTGAGGGGCCACGTGCTGCCCGGCTTCGACTACCTGCGCGGGGCTCCCGGCGGGGACTTCGACTGTGCCTCGCACGGCACCGCGGTGGCCAGCCTGATCGCGGGTACGCACATCGACGGCATCGGGTTCCAGGGGTTCGCCCCCGGGGTGACGATCCTGCCGGTGCGGGTCAGCGAGCACGAAGACGACAGCGGCACCGCTGCCAGCGACACCGGCACCGGCGACGCGGTGAGCCCACAGGTCTTCGCCAATGCCATCCGGTACGCGGCGGACAGCGGTGCGAAGATCATCAACATCTCGCTCACTCTGGACGCGGACTATCCGGCCGTGGCGCAGGCGGTGAAGTACGCGCAGGACACCAAGGGCTGCATCGTCGTGGCCTCGGTGGGCAACCACCACACGGCCGACACCGGCGCGACGCCCGCCGTCCCCGGCATCGCGCCGTCGGCGACCACCGATCCGCCGTCGTATCCGGCGGCATACAACGACGTGCTGGGCGTGGGCGCGATCGATCAGACCGGCAAGCGGCTGGACGAATCGCAGGTCGGGTCGTACGTGGACCTGGTCGCCCCGGGCGGCACCGTGCTGGCCGCGACGCGCGTGAGCGGGTACGCGTACTGGAGCGGTACGAGCATGGCCGCGCCGCTGGTCAGCGCGGCCGCGGCACTGCTCTGGTCGACGGATCCGGGACTGCGCAACACCGACGTGATGTGGCGGCTGGAGGCGACCGCCGACCCGATGCCCGGTGCGCGCCACGGCACACAGTACGGGTACGGCCTGGTGGACCCGTACCGTGCGCTGACCGAACAGCTGCCGCTCTCGGGTACGGCGGCTCCCTCCCCGATACCGGCCGCCGCCAGCGATCCCGCGGCCGTGGCCCGCGCCGCCGCCTGGTACCACGACGGGCGGATCGCGATGATCGTTGGCGGCGTCGCGCTGCTGCTCGCCGCCGGTGGTGTCCTACTCACGGTGGCGCTGCGCCGGGGCCGGCGGCGCGACTGGCGGCCGGGCAACGCGCCGCCCCCGCCCGTGCAGCGGACCGTCGACGAGCCGGAGGCGGTGTTCTTCGCGCTGCCGCGCCGAACCCCGGACTGACGCGCCAAACCCCGGCCCGACGGGCGGAACCCTGGCCTGACGCTCCGGAGTCCGGCCTGACGCGCGGAACCCCGGCCTGACGCGCCGAAGCCCGGCCTGATCCGCCGGCGGCCCGGGGCGGCACGCCATCGGCCATGTGACGACCCGGCGGCCGGATCCCTGCGGATCCGGCCGCCGTGTTCTGGCCTGGGGCCGTGCCTCAATCCGGGCGGCCCAGCGCCGGTCCGGGATCCGCCGGGCGGGGCGCGTGAGGGGTGTCGATGACCGTGGGCGCCGGCTGCTCGACCTCCCACAGCTGGTCGTCACCGTCGGGCTCCAGCACAAACTCGTACTCCTCCGCACCCACGGCACCGCCGGACCGGCGAGCCTTTGGCGGCGGCGCCGACCTGCCGCCGAGGGCCGGGCCGTGACCCGCCTCCTCCAGCGGCTCGGCGCCCGTGCCGCGGCGCAGGGTCGCCGAGCGGCCCTCCAGGTCCGGCCGGCCGCCGGCCTGCTGGCGGAAGGCCTCCTGCTCCTCCTCGGCCACACCGGGCCGGCGCCGCCCGGCCAGCCGGTCGGCCTCGTCGTCGCTTCGGGACCGTGGGCCGACACCGCGCCCGGCCGGCTCCTCCTCGGCCCGGGAGCCCGGCCGCCGCGGCCCGGACTCAGCGCGACGACCGCCCAGCCGGGGCGGCATCGGTGCGCGCGCGTTGGGGTGCTCGACCTCTTCGCTGAGGTCGGAACCCTCGGCCCCCTGTGACGGTGCCCCGCCGCGCCCCCGGGCGCCACGCAGGTTCGGCGTGCCACGACCCGGCGACGGCGGGCGGACCTGTCCGGGCCGGCGCAGTCCGGACAGGTTGGGCCGGCCGGGCATCGACGGCCTGGTCAGCGGCTCTTCCGCGCCGGCCAGCGGCCGCGGCTCACCCGGCGCCGACGGCGGGGGCTCACCGACGTTCGGCAGTGACGGCAGGACCGGCATCGGCAGCGGTCCGGCGGCCGGTGGCGGGCCCACGGTCGGCAGGTTGGGCACGTTGGGCAGGTTCAGCTGCGGCATGGGGCCCATCTGACCGGCCAGCGTCAGCGAGTGGTCGCTGCCGGGCAGGTTGGCCCCGGGCAGGTCGCTGCCGGGCAGGTTGGCGCCCGGCAGGTTGGCGCCGGGCAGATCCCCGGCCGGTACGTCGACGAGGTGATCGGGCGAGATCTGGGTGGGCAGCGTGGGCTTGGGCAGCGTGGGCTTGGGCAACACGCCCGGCGTCGGGAGCGTACCGGGCGGCAGCGCGCCGGGTGAGGGCACCGGCGGGCTCGCGAACGCCGCGTCCGTGGGTCCCTTGAACTTGGTGCCCCTGCTCAAGTGGTAGAAGTAGACATCCATATAGGTGTCGGCGAGGTCCTTCGCGTAGGGCTTGATCTTGTCGGCGTACTCCTTGCGCAGGCGCGTTTTGCGGTCCCCTTCGGACTCCGGCGACTCCCAGAACAGCAGAACGTTCGGCTGTTTGGGCGCACTGCCCGGTACCGATCCGGGTTGCTGGATGGCTTTGACGTACGTCTGCCAGATCGGTTTCGCCTTTTCCTGGTTTTTCTTGATGCTCGCGGCAAGCAGGTCGAGGCCGGCGGCGTTGGTCTGCGCGATCCCCTTCCACTCGTCGATCGAGTAGAGCGACCTGCCGACCTGCTGCAGGAACGCCCGGCCCGCGTCCGAGTCCCACTTCTTGGCCAGGGCGTCGGCGTACCGGCGCAGATTGTTCCCGGTGGTTTCGAGCAGCGATTCGACGCGTCGCCACATATCCGCCGTCGCGGTCACCCGCTCGTCGGACTCCCTCTGGACCATCATCCACAGGTTGTCGATGGTGACGCGACGATCGTCGTCCCACTGGGTCGGCTGATACGCCGCTTCCTTGGTGATCTGTGAGACCGAAATGTAGTCGTCGCTGGCGGCGGCCGGTGCCGGAATCGGTATCGGCGTGTAGCCGTAGTACTTGTCGTCGGGCATCGCTGTCTCCCGTTATCGTCGGGTCCCGCGAGAGCCGCCGAGCGTGCGCCCGCGCCGGCCCGACCGGTCAACGCTGGAGCGGATCGGTCGGAGTCTGGTTCATGTGGTCACTGTCGGCCGGGATGGTGTACGCACCGGGCGTTCCGGGCGCGATCGTCTGCCCGGCACCCGGGTCGTAGTGCGGCGCCGGGGCGTTGGGATCGAGCTGCGGGATCTTCGGAGGGACGTCTGTCGTCTTTCCGTCCGACGAGTCCGAGCCCCCGTCCTTGTCCCCCTGATCGAGCTTCTGTTGCAGCGTCATCATCCCCGGCGTCGGGAAGAACGCCGTCAGCACGTCGTCGAGCGTCGCGGAGCTCAGTTCGTCACCGCTCAGGTACTCGATGTAGATCGACGTCGCCGCTGAGCTCAGCGAATCCATCCCCATCCCGATGTCCTGCAGCAGGCCGCCGATCGCCTCCACACAGTCCTGGTGCTGCTCGCGGAAGAACTTGCCCTCCTGCAGGCCGCCGTCGCCGAACGGCGCGATCGCCTGGAGCATGGGCTGGACGCCCTGCTGGAAGTTCACGGTGAAGTCGTTGGTCAGCTCGTCGTGGACCAGCTTGGCGAAGTCCTGCAGGCCACTGACATCAACCTTGATCGGCGCCTTGTCGACCGGATGCCAGTTATCGGTGGGCGGGTTGCCCATGTCGCCTCCCCCGGGGCGCGTGGCGAAGTCGTGATCGACTTGCCTCAATGGTACCGGCTTGCCGCAACGCTCCTGAAGGCTTGCGGCGTGATTGTGTACGAACGGTGGTTGTTCATTCTGGCGGCGCCAGCCACGCGAGCTGTACCAGTTGGGTGCCGCCGCGCCGGGTCACCAACCACCCGCGGCCCGGCGGCTGCGGGGACGGGCGCACGTTGCCGAGCAGGCTGCCCTCCTCGCGGTCGCCGGAGAGCAGAATGCCGGGCGAGCCGAGTTCGCGCAGCCGCATGAGCACCGACTCGAACATGGCGCGGCTGGCTCCGCCGCTGCGCCGGGTGACGATCAGGTGCAGTCCCACGTCCCTGGCCTGGCTCAGGAACTCCAGCAGCGGCGTGATCGGGTTGACGTTCCCGCCCGCCACCAGGTCGTAGTCGTCGACCAGGAAGTACAGCTCGGGCCCCTTCCACCAGGTGCGCTTGCGCAGCTGGTCGGCGGTGACGTCGGGCCCGGGCAGCCGGGAGCGCAGCACCTCGATCACCTCGGTCACGATCTTCACGGTGCCCTCCGCCGTGGTACCGGTGCCGATGAGGTGCTTGCTGTCGATGGCGCCGAGCAGGCTGCGCCGGTAGTCCACGACGATGATCCGCGCCTCGGTCAGCTCGTACCGGTCGACGATGGCCTGACCGACCGCCCGCAGGAAGGAGCTCTTACCCGACGAGGAGTCGCCGAAGAGTACGAAATGCGACTCCGTGCCGAAGTCGATCCACACCGGACGGAGGTCGGCTTCGGCGATGCCGATGGGCAGGCCGGCCCGGCCGCGGTCGGTGACCGGCAGGGCCTCGTACGGCAGCGTCGCTGGCAGCAGCCGTACCGGTGGCGCACCGGCCTGCTGCCACCCGTTGCGGATCTCCTGTACCAGTTTGTCCACGCCGTCGGCGAGATCGTCGGTCTCCTGCCGCCCGTCGACCCTCGGCAGCGCGGACAGGAACTGCAGGCCGCCCGGCACGATGCCCCGGCCCGGCGTGCGGTCCGGGACGTTCATCGCGGCGCGCCGGTCGATCGCCGAGTCGCTGGGGTCGCCGAGGCGCAGCTCCAACCGGTTACCGAACAGGTCGCGCACGGCCGGGCGCAGATCCCCCCACCGGGTCGCGGCGGCGACCACGTGGATGCCGTAGGTCAGGCCCCGGTTGGCCAGGTCGTTGATGGTGCCTTCGAGGTCGTCGAAGTCGTTGCGGATGGTCGCCCAGCCGTCGATGACCAGGAACGCGTCGCCGAACGGGTCGTCGGCGTACTGCCCGGCCCGGCGCGCCCGCCGATAGTCGCCCATCGAGGCGATGCCGTGGGCGGTGAAGTGCCGCTCCCGCTCCGCCATCAGCAGCGCCATCTCGGCCACCGTCCGGCGCACCTCTCCGGTGTCCAGCCTGGTGGCCACCCCGCCCACGTGTGGCACGTCCCGCAGCGCGACCAGCGCTCCGCCGCCGAAGTCCAGGCAGTAGAACTGGGTCTCGCGGGGGGTGTGGGTCAGCGCGAGGCTGAGGATCAGGTCGCGCAGCAGGGTGCTCTTGCCGCTCTGCGGGCCGCCGACCACGAGCACGTGACCCGCGGAGCCGGACAGCTCCCACCACAGCGGATCGCGGCGCTGTTCCAGCGGCCGGTCGACGATGCCCACCACCGCGAGCAGGCCGCCCTGCAACTCAGGTACCTGCACGTTGAGGCCCCGGTCCGGGTCGACGGCGAAGGGCGGCAGCAGCGCGTCCAGCGTGGGCGGCTCGGCCAGCGGCGGCAGCCAGACCTGGTGGGCCGGCGTGCCCTGGCCGCGCATCCGGTCCACCAGGATGTCCAGCACGCTCTCCCCCACGGCCTCCTGCTGCTCCTCCTCCTGCGCCACCGGCTCCTCGGCGACCGGAGGCGCGACGTAGCCACTGACGTAGTCGCGCACGGCCGGGCCGCCGGCCGCGGCGAGCAGCGCGGGGGCGTCGCGGCGGTACACGCCGGAGACGTACGCGGCACGGAAGCGGCGCAGCGGCTCGGTGCCGAAGCGCAGGTACCCGTGGCCGGGCGAGCGGGGCAGCTCGAACGCGGCGGTGTCGCCGAGCACGATGCGGCTCTCCACGGCGGAGAACGTGCGCAGGCCGACCCGGTACGACAGGTGGGTGTCCAGGCCGCGCAGCCGGCCCTCCTCCAGCCGCTGGCTGGCCAGCAGCAGGTGCACCCCGAGCGACCGGCCCACCCGACCGATCTGTACGAACATGTCGATGAAGTCGGGCTTGGCGGTCAGCAGCTCACTGAACTCGTCGCAGATGATCAGCAGGCTGGGCAGCGGCGCCAGCGGTGCGCCGGCCGCCCTCGCCTTCTCGTACTCGCGCTGGCTGTCGTACTGGCCGGCCTTGCGCAGCAGCTCCTGCCGGCGCAGCAGCTCCCCGTTGATGGCATCGGTCATCCGGTCGACCAGGGGCAGTTCGTCGGCCAGGTTGGTGATGACCGCGCTGGTGTGCGGCAGGGCGTCCAGCTTCGTGAACGTGGCGCCGCCCTTGAAGTCGACGAGCACGAAGTTGAGCAGCTCGGGGCTGTGCGTCACGGCCAACGCGAGGACCAGGGTGCGTAGCAGCTCCGACTTGCCCGAGCCAGTGGCGCCGATCAGCAGTCCGTGCGGGCCCATGCCGTCCAGCGCGGACTCCTTGAGGTCCAGCTCCACCGCGCTGCCGTCCGACGACCATCCGATCGGTACCCGCAGCCGGTCGCGCTGCGGCCGGGGTACCCAGTGGTCGGCCGGACGGTACTCGGTGAGCTCGCCGATCTCCAGCAGGTCGGACAGGTTGATCTCGCCGCCGATCGAGCGCAGCTCCGCGCGTGAGGCGGCGGACAGCCGCAGCGGCGCCAGCTGCAGCGCCAGCCCCTCGGTCTCGACCGGCCCCAGCCCGTCGGCCTTCCCGACCTCGGCGCGGCCCTCGAAGGTGGTGCTCGACAGCGCACCGTCGGCGGCGATGTCCAGGACCAGCGTGCTCTGGTCGAGCACACGCGGCGGGGTACCGGACAGGTCCAGAACCGTCACGCCCTCCACACCGCCGTCGGTCCGCAGGTGGTCGGAGCCGAGCACGTCGCCGCCGTCCAGCACGACGATCAGGTGCGGCCCGCCCACCCTGCCCTCGTTGCCGGACGGGTTGAACCGCGGGCGGTTGGCCAGCACGTCGTCGAGCATCGCCTCCACGCCCGGCACGTTCGGCGCGAGCAGCCGCAGCTGACCCAGCGCGTCGGTGCGGCTGGGGTGCAGTCCGTGCGGCAGCCACTTGAGCCAGTCCCAGGCCGGCGCGTTGGCAGGCGAGGCACAGACCGCCACGAGCAGGTCGTCCGGCGCGTGGAACACCGCGGCCTGCGCGATGACGGCGCGCACCAGCGCCCGGGTGCGTTCGGCCTCGCCGCGCAGGTATACCCGCGCGAAGCCGTCCAGCGCCATCACCATCGGCAGGCCGTCGATGTTGGCGTAGGTGGTCATGAACCGGCGCAGCGCGAGCGCGCACATCGGGTCGAGGTCCTCCAGCGGCTTGCTCTGCGGGGGGACCAGCGGGGTGGCCAGCTCCTGCGCGCCGATGGCGATGCGCACCATGCCGAAGTCGGGGTCGCCGGGGCGCCGCTCCCACAGCCGCTGGCTGGTCGGTATCGACCACAGGGACTCGGGATCGGGGTACCGGTACAGCTGGGTGGCACGCTGGCGCTGCCCGTTGCGGCGGACCTGTCGGCGGCGCTGGCTGAGGTGGCGCATGTAGTTGCGGCGGGCCAGCAGCATCTCCTGCTTGCCCGGGCCGCTGTGCTGGCCGAGCTGCGAGGCGAGCATGCCGATGGCGGACAGCCCGAACATGCCGCCGGTCAGGTACGCCAGCGAGCCGCCGCGCTGGCCGGCGAACATCAACGCCATCGAGCCGGACCCGGCGAGCATCGGCACCATCATCATCAGCTGCGCCCAGCCGCGCCCGGTCGGCGCCGGGACCTCCGGAGGCGGGTCGAGCAGGATCTCGCCCGACGGGTACTCCGGCTCCGGCCGGCGCGAGGTCCTCCGGTGCACGATGGTGCTCACCCCTGCGTCACCTCCGTGAGGTGCGGCGCCCTGATGTCGCGCGGCGCTCTGATGTCGTGCTGCGCTCGGTCGTCGTGCTGCGCTCTGATGTCGTGCGGCGGACTGATGTCGTGCGGCGGCCACGTTAGGTGATCTTGTGCCGCGAACGACAGAACACATGGTAGTCGCGCGACTGCTACCTTGGGGCACACAGATCAACCGAGTCGGATGCGGAGGCACAGCAAATGGCTGACAGCCCCGGTGCGGGACTCGCCAAGGTGGTGATCGCCGCCCCCAGACGCCGGCTCGACCTGGCGCTGCCCGAGCAGATCCCGCTGGCGATGCTGCTGCCCAGCGTGCTACCCCGGGCCGACGAGGCGCTGGCCGACAGCGGTCTGGAGCACGGTGGCTGGGTCCTGCGGCGTACCGACGGCTCCACCCTGGACCTGGGTCGCACGCTGGCCGCCCAGGGCGTACGCGACGGCGAGGTCCTGCACCTGGCGCCCCGGTACCGGCAGTGGCCCGAGCTGGAGTACGACGACGTGGCCGAGGCCATCGCGTCGGGGGCGCGCGACCACGGCGTCGCCTGGAGCAACGCCGCCACCCGGGTGGCCGGCCTTGCCACCGGCGTGCTCGTGCTGCTGGGCACGCTCGCCCTGCTGCTGGCCTCCGGCCCCGGCTGGCTGGTGCCCGCGATCGCGGCGCTGGCCGTGGCGGTCTGCCTGCTGGTCGCCGGGGTGGTGGTCTCGCGCACGCTGCCGGACGCGGTGGCCGGCGCCACCGTCGGGGCGGTCGCCCTGGCGTTCGCGTTCGCCGGCGGCCTGATGCTGCTGGGTGGCCACGACCGGCTCGGGCGCCTCGGCGCCCCGCACCTGCTGCTCGGCTCGGCCCTGCTGCTGGTCTTCGGGCTGCTGGGCTACCTCGGCGTGGCGGCGATGGTGCGGCTGTTCGTCGCCGGTACCGTGGCCGGCCTGCTGGGCATCCTGGCCGGGCTGGTGGGCCTGACCGCGCTGCGCGCGCCGGCGACCGCCGCGGCGACGGTGGCGGCCCTGGCCCTGCTCGCCCCGGCGCTGCCGCTACTGTCGATCCGGCTGGGCAAGGTGCCGCTGCCGGTCCTGCCGCGCACCGCGGACGACCTACTCAGGCAGGATCCGACCCCGCCGGCCGTGTCCACGTACGCCTCGGTGGCCCGGGCCGACGAGATCCTCACCGGCTGCATGCTCGCCTTCACCGCGGTCAACCTGGTCTGCCTGTGGCTGATCAGCCGCGGTTCCGGCGTGGCCGTGCCCCTGCTGATCGCCGTCGTGTCGCTGGTCTGCCTGCTGCGCGCACGCGTCTTCGGCACGGTCCGGCACCGGTTGCCGTGGCTGGTCACGGGCGTGTTCGGGCTGGCCACACTGCTGCCGGCGCTGGACCGGGCCGCGATCGGCATCCGGCTGGGTGTCGGGCTGCTGATGCTCCTCGCGGCGGCCGCCACCATCACGGCCGGACTGCGCTACAGCCGGCGCGGGCCGTCGGTCTACCTGGGCCGGCTCGCCGACATCGCGGACATCCTGCTGGTGCTGGCGACGATACCGGTCGCCTGCGATGTGATGGGGCTCTACGGGTTGGTGCGGGGAATCGGCGGCTGACGCGCGCCGCGTCCGCCCGGCGGTTCAGGCGGGTCCGCGGCGGCCGGTGCGCTAGTCGCCGATCACGTTGCCGTGGTCGTCGATTTCGCGCAGCTCCGGCCCGCGTACCAGCGCGGTGATCGCCTCGTCGACGGTGTCCGCGACCAGGAACTCACCGACCGGGTGCAGCAGGAACACCCGGCCGGTCTCGTCGACGACGGCGTCGCTCGGGCCGTCCTCGTACCAGGCCAGGGGGAACACCGGTACGCCGAGGTCGGCGCCGAACTCGGTGAACAGGTCGATCACTACCCGTCCCTCGTCCGGCCACAGCTCGACTCGGAAGCCACCGCCGGCGTAGCCCACCCGGGAGAGCTGGGTGAAGCGCAGCCCCCCGAACTCGGCCAGCGCGGCCTGGGCGGCGGGGAACAGCGTCAGCCCGCGCCGCGCGCCCGGGTCCCGCTCGTACACGTCCGACAGCCACTGCGACACCCGGCTCGACACGTCGCGGCCCGGCCGCCAACCGGCGGCGCTCAGCACCTCGCGGACCTCGGCGGAGAACCTCTGCTCGGCCCGGCGTTCCAGCTGGTAGCGCTGCGCCACGGCCTTGGCGGACAGCGACGGCCAGAGCGACTGCTCGCCGGTCTCCCGGTCGATGACCAGGCGCGGGGCGCCGACCGTGTTCGGCGGGCCGTCGCGCCGCGGGGCCGGCGGCGGCACCGCCCAGGCGACGTAGCCCAGGTCGAACTCGTACAGGCCGACCTCACCGCCACCGGCCGGGAGAGCACGCAGCGCCCACGACCGGGCCAACTGCGTCGCCTCTTCTGGCGTGATCACCTGGCACCTCCCCCGGTTGACCGCCCGCCTGTCGACATGAGGACACGGCGTCGCGGATCGGTCTCGCCCTCAAGGCGGCCTGGCGCCTATCGTAGGCAGCCGAGGCCCCTGTTGTGGGTGTAAAGGATGTGGAGCGGACCATGCCGTCCCGCCGGGAGCAGATCCAGTCCTACCAGTACCTCATGCAGCGGGTGGTGAACGCGTTCGTCGCCGGACAGACCGACCCCCCGCTGTCACCCATGCGCAGGATGGCCGGTGCCGGGTTCGCCAGTGTCATGATCGCGGCCCTGATCGTCGCCGTTGTCGGCGTGGTCGGCCTCGTCAAGCACGGTGGGAACACCTCGTGGCGCGATCAGCGGGCGGTCATCATCGAGAAGGAGACCGGCACCCGATACATCTACCGCGACGACACGCTGTACCCGGTGGCCAACTACGTCTCCGCCCTGCTGGCTCTGGGCGGCTCGGAGAGCACGGTCGCGGTGTCCCGAGAGTCGCTGGTCGGGGTCGCCCGGGGCCCGCTCATCGGCATCGTGGGCGCCCCGGACGCGCTGCCACCCGCCGGGCGCATCCTCGGCGCGCCGTGGTCGGTCTGCGCGCAGCCGGACGTCGACTCCAGCGGTGCCAGCACGGCCACCAGCTGGCTCTGGGCCGGGCGCGCGCCGCAGGACGCGACCCACCTGGGCCAGGACGGGCTCGTGGTCAGGCTGCGCACCGGCGACACCACCTACCTCGTGTGGAACGGTCACCGCTTCCCCATCGACAAGCGCACGCTCGGCGCGCTGGGCGCCGACCAGGCACCGCAGCTCGTGGTGGACGAGGCCTGGCTGGACGCGGTCCCCCAGGGCCAGTCCATCACGCCGATCGGGCTGGCCGATCGGGGCAGGCCGTCGACAGCGGTCCGGGGTGCGCTGATCGGCCAGATCTACGCGGCGACCGGCGGCGGCACCACGCAGTACTACCTCGTGCGGCCGGGCGACCTGCTGCCGTTGACCGCCGTCGAGGAGCAGGCCGAGCTCGCGAACCCCGCCACCGCCGACGCGTACCCGGGCGCGACCCCCACCGTCCGGCAGGTCAACCCTGCCGAGATTGCCGGCGTGCGCAAGGCGAGCCGCCCGGCCCGCACCGACGAGACCGCACCGGCGCAGGTACCGAACCTGGCCAGGCCGGACACCGGCAGCGCGGTGTGCGCGGAGTACCGCGACGGCACCTCGACGCCGGAGCTGGTGTACGACGCCGGTTCGGCACCGGTCGGGGGCATCACGACCGGCGGCAGCGAGACCGCCGCCGTGGTCGACCGCGTCGTGGTACCGCCGGGCTACGGTGCCGTGGTGCGGTCGGTGTCCTCGGCGGACTCCGGCGTCGGGACCCTCTTCCTGGTGACCGACGAGGGCAAGCGTTACCCGGTGCCGGACGCGCAGCAGCTGTCCTGGCTGGGGTACGGGTCGGTCAAGCCGCTGGACCTGCCGTCCTGGCTGGTCTCCCGGATACCCGGCGGGCCGAGCCTGGACCCGGCCGACGCCGCGCTTCCCGTGTCGGGTTCATAAAGCATCTGTCCAGATGTAGCGAGACTTCGATACCGTCGTACTCAACAGTGCGTGCCTGAACGGGCACGATTCGGCGATGCCGCCCTTCGGGGGGGCGCGGACAGACCGAATGGAGGTGGGTCCGGGATGGCAGCAGGCGATGGTGTGACCACCGATGCCGCAGTCATGGCAAAGACCGCGCAGGAGGTCGACGGCGCGGCAGACCGGCTCACGAACATGTTCAACAAGCTGATGAACGAGCTGACTCCGTTGCAGAACTCCTGGATGGGCGCGGGCGGTTCGTCATTCCAGCAGGTCAAGGAGCGCTTCGACGGCGATGTCGCGAACCTGAACGTGGCGCTTCGCAGCATCGCCGAGGCGGTCGGCTCCGCGGGCCGCGACTACACCGTCAGCGACGACGAGATGAAGTCGGAGATGCAGCGGGCGGGCGCGTCCGCAGGCGAGATCACGCAGGCGCTCAGACTGAGCTGAGCCGCACACGGGAGGACCATTTGTCCGGCAGCGAAATCGTCGTCCAGTTCGCCGCGCTTCAGCAGGCCGCCGACGACATCAACAGCGCCCTGTCGTCGATGCAGTCCGAGTTGGACCAGATAAACTCGCAGGTCCAGCCGCTCGTGCACACCTGGCAGAGCGAGGCGCAGCAGGCGTTCATCCAGCGCAAGACCGAGTGGCAGAACGCCGCCAACGACCTGCACCAGTTGCTGAGCGGCATCAAGAGCGCGGTGCTCAAGTCAGCCGAAATCATGCAGGCGCGCGAGAAGGCCAACGTCGCCAAGTTCCAGCACTGACGACCGTCGGTCCGGGAAGCGGTCATGGGTGAGCAGTCGCCCATGACCGCGGCTTGCTGCCCGGGTGGAAACTGGTCATCGCGAGCGGGTACTGATGACCGTCGCCGGCGGCGACGCCATCATTCCCTTCGATAACCGGCCAAACGGCGCCTGGATACCGCCGGGTCGCTGGGGCGCACGGGGAGGACGGATGCCAGACTAGGCCGACGATCTCGATAGTCACGGGGAGGTTGGCATGCCAGGCGCGCCATTCCAGTTCATCGAGGCGCTGGGCGCATGTCAGGTGGGTAAGGTCTGGTCGGGCGTGGACACCCAGTCCAACCGGCTGACCGTGGCCGTGCTCGACGGCACCGTGGCGAGCGAAGCGCGCTGGCGGGAGGCGTTCACGCAGGCGTGCAACGAGCTCACCCGCCAGCGTGGCGCCTTCGCCTACTCCGACCTGACCGCTGCGGCACCGTGGGTGGCCTGGCGTGCCGGCGACGGTCCCGGCGCGGAGGCGGTGTTCATCGCGCTCGGCATGGACTACCGGCCCACCCCGAAGCCGAGCGCCCCGGGGACTCTTGACCCGTTCGCGCCCCCGGCGAATGCCGCGCCGCAGCCGGCGCCGGATCGCCCCTGGGCAACCCAGCCGGTGCCGCAGCAAGCCTCCGCGCCGCAACAGCCAGGGCCGCAGCAGCAACAGTTTCCGGCTGCGCAGAGCCCGGCGCAGCAGCTCTGGGCGCCGCAGCCGTGGGCGCCGCAGCCGGCGGGGCAGATCGTCTTCGCCCCACCGACCTCCGTCCCGCCCGCGGCCGGTCAACCCACGTCCGCGCCAGCCGCCGTCGAGCCCGCGTCACCCACCGAGCCGACATCCGCGGTACCGGCGGGTGACCCCATCTCCGCACCGCCCGCGTCCGGCGAACCGACGTCCGGGCCACCCGCGTCCGGCGCGCCCACCTCCGCCCCACCGGCGCCCGTGTCACCGGCATCCGGCACGCCTGTGTTTGGCGCGCCGGTGCTCGGCGCGCCCGTGTTCGGCGCGCCGGTGCTCGACACCCCGGTGTTCGGCAACGGCGCGATGGCGCCGCCGGAGACGCTCGGCGCCGCCGCCCCGGTCCCGGACGCTGCCGGGTCCAGGAGCGACGAGCTCAACCCGTTCGCCGTCAGGCCCACCCCGCCGCCGGACCTGCTCGGCCTGCCGCCGTTCGATCCGCGGGAATCCCGCATCGTGCCGACGCCGCCGAGTCGCCGCCGCACTGGGCTGTGGATCGGGATCGCGGCCGCGATCGTCGTCCTGCTGGCCGGTGGTGGAGTGGTCATCTGGCAGGGGCTCGGCGGCCCGTCCAAGCCGGCGGCCGTCGCCTCCACGCCACCCAGCGTCCCCGGCTCGGCGCCGCTGTCGACGCCCGCGCCCGTGCATCCCGGCCAGGAGCCGCCGGTACAGGCCAAGTGGCCGGTCTCGTGGCCGAAGTTCCAGACCACGGACCGGCTTCGCACCTACACCGGCCTTGACGGGCTGGGCTTCACCGTCAAGGTGCCACTCACGTGGCAGTGCACGCCCGGAGGACGGGCCGCCGACTACGCCGAGTACGAGTGCGGGATATCCCCCGGTACCGACACGCAGCTCGGCGGCGATCTGGTGGTGCGCGACTGCCCGAAGCCGTGCGACGCCAAGGTGCAGACGGCCATGCGCAAGGCCGAGGAGGCGTGGAGCCTGCAGTGGCAGCAGGTCAGCCCGAACGCGACCTACGCCGAGTCGAGCTCGCTGCAGGTCGATGGCGCCACCCGGTACGGGCTGGTTCTCGTGGCCTACTTCCGCTCCGGCACCGACGGTGACGTGGACCGGCAAGTGGTGCTACGGATGACCGCGCCGCCGTCCGGTGCCGGCCAGGTACGCCGGGTCGCCAACTACCTGCACGACACGCTGATCTTCTAGACGGCGGCCTCGCGGGCTGCGGTCGGCTGCTCCTCGACGACCGGCGAGGAGCCGTCCGCAGCCGGTGACGGGGCCGCCGGTGACGGGGCGGTCTGCGCGGGTACCTGGGTGGTGTCGCGCAGGCTCAGGCCCAGCCGCGCGATCAGGAACAGCGGCAGCCAGGTCAGGTAGCCGGCCAACGTGATGACCACGTGCGAGGCCTCCAGCCAGGACACCTGCAGCAGCGCGACCAGGAACAGCATGGGTGCGAACTGGCCGGTCCGGGCCAGCGCCAGGGACTCGCGGAAGGTCAGGTACAGCAGAACGCCGGCCAGCACGGCGGTCAGCAGCCCGCCCACCACCAGGAACTGCACCATCATGTTGTGCCCGTGGGTGAACTGACCGCCCAGCGCCTTGGCGAGGTCGGGCTCCCGGTCGAAGAAGTCCGGGCCGAAGCCGAGGATCGGCCGCTGGGTCCAGCGGTCCAGCAGTGCGTGCCAGATCCTGCCCCGGTTGGTGAAGCTGGTGGGTGCCCGGCTGACCAGCGGCACCACGACGATCAGCGCGAGGCTGGCCGCGACCAGCACGGACGCCGGCCAGGTCCGCTTCGGCCAGCGCGTCATCAGCAGGTACGCCACCACAACGACGACCGTGGCGAGCTGGCTGGTCCGCGACCCCGTCCAGAGCTGCGCGAGCAGCACCAGGGCCAGCGAGGACCAGCGCAGCGGCGCGTTGCGCAGGCAGAACACGAACGGCAGGCCGAGCGCCAGGGCGATGCCCAGCACGTTGGAGTGCTCGTACGGCCCGGCGAGCAGGCCGCCGAGCAGCCCGCTCTTGCTGCCCGTGTTCGCGCCGGTGAGCAGCCCGAGGTCGGGCCGGGCAACGGCCAGCAGCATCGAGCCGACGGCGCTCACGGCGGCGAGCACGCCGAGCACGCCGAAGACCCGGACGCTCGGTGGCCGCAGCCAGATCGCGACCGCGGCCAGCGGGAGCGCGAGCCACACGATCTCCGGCGGCTCGTGGTCGGCCAGGCCGGAGACCACCGCCGCGACCAGGGGCGCGACCGCCACGGCCAGCCACGGCAACCGGGCCTTGCGGCAGCGGCGCAGCCCGGACACCGCGAGGATGGCCGCCACGACGATGAACAGCAGGCTGATCGCGTTGCCGGCGGTGGTCACCGCGGCCGGCACCGGTGCGTTGGCGGCGTTGAACGCCGGGCGGCCGCTGGTGAAGTCCTGGATCAGCCCGGGGGCCACGATCCGCAGCCAGGCCAGGGCGATGAGGGTGGCCGAGCCGATGGTACCGACGCCGTGCCGGCGCACGAAGGCGATCGCCGCGTGCAGCGGGCCGCCCGACGACAGCCCATTGGCCGCCTGGTCGCCGGACCACAGAGTGCTTGCGCGCAGCCGGTCCCGCAGGTGTCGGACATCGTCCAGGTACGGAAACATCAGCATCCTCAACGAGTACATGTGCCCGGTACGGCGGATCGCCAGCGCGGCGATCCCCATCGAGACACCGTAACCGCCCAGGCTGGCCAGGGCGGCTCCGGTGGCGCCCAGCGGCGCGAACAGGAACAACAGGGCGATGCCGACGGCCGAGCCGATGACCAGGGCACTGGACGACGCGCCGGCCCGTCCCCCGATCAGCAGGGCGGCGGTCAGCAGCACGACGCAGGTGTACAGCGTCGTGGCGGCACACAGGATCACGGTCGGGCCGATCGCCGGAGCGAACGCCGAGCCGAAGAACAACGGGACCGCGAACGGGGTGACCGCGGCGAGCAGGGCGCACGCGACGACCGACACCGCCACCGACAGCCGGGCCACGGCCGTGGCGCCCCGAGGGTCGGTCGTGGACGGGCGCCCCATGAGCACCGTGCGGGCCGCGGTGGCGATGGCCATCGGGATCTCGGCGACGCTGACCGCGGCCGCGTAGTAGCCCAGTTGCCTGGCGCCGATGACCGGCAGCCCGACGATCTGGTCGAGGCGGGCGCTGGAGATCGCGGCAAGCACCCCGGGCAGGCACCTCAACGCGTAGCCGGCCAGCGACCGGGTGGGGATGGGGTCGACCGTGGGCGTGTGGTCGGGAGGCGGCTGGTCGGGGCCGGCCGGTGCGTGTCGCAGCCGGGCCAGGCCGACCGCGATCGCGGGCAGCATGGAGGCCAGGAACAGCAGCCCCGCCCAGTACGCGTTCAGATCGAAGGCGACACAGGCGAAGACCAGCAGGGCGGTACGCACCGCGGCCGGTACCACCTTGACGAGGTTGACCCCGCGGATGTCGGAGGCTCCGGTCAGCGCGCCGATCAGCAGGTTCGCCAGGATGTGCACCGGCGCCAGCAGCGCCAGCGTGAGGAATTCGGCGTAGTGCCCGCCGTTGCCCGCGAAAACCCCCAGGCCCAGCGCGGCCAGCAGCCCGATGCCCAGCAGGCCCAGCGGTACCGTGGCGAGCAGGCTTACCTTGGCGGCGCCCCGCCGGCTCAGCCGGGCGTGGTACAGGTGGTAGCTCAGCGAGTCCTGGAGCCCGTAGGTGCCGGCCCACCCGTACACGACCACGGGCAGGGTGAGCGCGGCGTACAGCCCGCGACCGTCGGGGCCCAGTTCGCGGGACAGCAACGGGCTGACGATCAGGCCGCTGATCGGCACCAGCAGGTTCGCGAACGAGGCCGAGGCCAGCTTCCGGGTGGACATCACGAGCCTTCCCGCGGTACGGGGCCGGTGGGGTCGAGCACGCCCACCCGCTCCAGCGCGTCGACCAGCCGCTGCGCGAAGCGCCGCTCGGAGAACTCCCGCTCGATCAACCGGGGCGCCTCGTGCGCCATCCGGTCCAGGTCTTCGGCAGTGCAGGACAGCAGCTGCCCGGCCAGCGCGGCCGGCGAATCCGCCACCCGTACGGCGAGCGACGGCGGGATGCCCTCGGCACCGGCCGGGGTGGCGAACACGGGTACCGCGTGTGCCAGCAGGGTCAGCGTCTTGAGCTTGACCCCCGCGCCGCTCCACAGCGGCACCATCGCGGCACGGGCCGGGGCCAGCACGGGCGCCAGGTCCTCCACATAGCCGGCCAGCTCCACGCCCGGATGCGCCGCGACGGCGTGCCGCAGCCCCGCGGACGGGCCCGACCCGACCAGGGTCATGGTGTACCCGACCCGGTGCAGCGCCGCCCAGCCCTCGTCGAGGAACCGCAGCAGGCCCAGCACGTTGGGACGGTAGGCGAAGCTGCCGAGCCAGACCAGGGTGCGCTCCCGTGGCCGGGGCAGGTGGCCGGCCGGTATCTCGACGCAGCTGGGCAGCGTGACGTCGGCGGCCCGGCCGTGGTACCGGGCCAGCCGGGCCGACTCCTCGGTGCTGGTCACCGAGACCGTGGCGGCGCGCGAGAGCGCGCGCGACTCGAAGCCGCCCGACACCCGGGTCAGGTACCGCGCGCGCAGCCGGTCAACGAAGCCGGGTGCCTCCCGCGCGTCCTGGCGGGCGCTGGCGCTCAGCACGTTCGCCTTGTCCCAGTGCCATCTCAGGCCGGTACCCGGGAAGTACGCGCCGGCAGCCTCGCCGATGGCCAGACCCGCCCCGGTGCGGGTACGCAGGTCGGCGTGCAGGGCCGCGCTGTAGCGGGTACGCACCCAGGGCGGCAGGCCGGCGGCGAGGGCCTCCGGGTACCGGCCCGCGGGGCCCAGCCGGCCCAGCCGGTACGGGGTGGCCGGGAAGTCCCGTACTTCGACCCCGGGCAGCAGCTCCCGCAGCCGCGCGACCTGCTCACCGGTCGTCTCCGGCCGGCGGACCACCGACAGGGTGTACCCGCGCACCCGCGACAGCGCCCGCAGCATCATGAGTACCCGCACCGGATCGCCCCGATCGGCGGGCAGCGGGAAGTATGTCGAGACGACCGTCAGCTCCATCGACCGTGTCCCCGCACTACCTCGACGCCTTCGCGGCGGCCCCGGCGTCGCCGTCCGGATCCTGCGCGAGGCGAGCGGCGGGCCGCGCCAGGCGGTGCCAGGTCGCGAGCAGCCGGGACGCCTGCAACCGCGGCGTGAACTCGTCCTGAATCCGGCGGCGCATCATCCCGGCGCGGCGGCGTGCCAGCTCCGGATCGCCGCCGGCCTGCCCGATCGCCGCCGCCAGCGCGCCCGCGTCGTCCGCGGGGACCAGCCAGCCGCCGTCCTCGCCGAGCAGCTCCGGGATGCCGGACACGGCGGTGGTGACCACCGGTACGCCTCGGCTGGCCGCCTCCATGAGGAACACCGGGATGCCGTCGAGGTCGCCATCGGCGCCACGCCGGCAGGGCAGGACCGCGACGTCGGCCGCGGCGAGCGCGGCCATCGCCACGGTGTGCGGCACGGCGCCATGGAACGTCACGACGGTGCGTACCCCCTTCAGGCCGGCCTGGTGCTCGAGGCGGTGCCGCAGCGGCCCGTCTCCGTAGACGTCATACCGTACGTCGTGGCCCGAGGCGACCAGTCGGGCCACCGCATCCACGGCGACGTCGATGCCCTTCTTCTCGACCAGCCGCGCGACGCTCACCAGTCTGGTCGGCCCGCCGGGCCGGGCGGCGTCGCCGGTCGGGCGCTCGAGCTGCTCCCCGTCGAACGCGGCGCGGACCACGCCGTGCGGGACCGCGGACATGTCCACGCCCTTGTCCGCCAGCTGCCGCGCGGTCGCGGCCGAGATGACGAACAGGTGGTCCAGCCGGCCTAGCCGGCGCTGGAGGGCGGCCGGATCGGCGTCCAGCAGAAAGTCGGCGGCGTGCGCCATCGCCGTGACCGGCCGGCCGAGCTCGCGGCCAAGCAGAACGGCGAGCGCGGTCGGCAGGTTGACGAAGTGCGCGTGGATGACGTCGGGGTCGAACCTCGCCATCCGGTCGGACAGCGTGACCGCGCACGCCGCGGCGAGCAGCGCGCGGGGCAGGTAGGACGCCCCGAACTCGGTCAGCCGCCCGGCCACCCGGGCGGGGTGCGCGGCACAGGCGCGCAGGACCCGGCCGGCCTCGACGCCGCGACCACCCGCGGGTCTGGCCACGAACGCCTCGACGCTCGCACCCGCGGCGCGCACCGCGCGGATCTCGGACTCGATGAACGTTTCGCTGAAACTCGGCGGGCGCGACAGCACGTACGCGATCCGCAGGGGCCCGCCGGCCCTTCCGTCCCGGTTCATCCGCCCAGTCCCCCTTCCGGCCGCCCGGCCGGCTGCTCCTCCGCCTGCCGCCGCACGGGCTGTCGCGGGATCGGCTGTCGCGGGACCGGTCGCGCGCCCGCCCCGACGACCTCGCGGAAGAACCGGCCGTGCGCCAGCGCGCACTCGTCGTCGGCGAGGATTCCGGGGGTACGCGCGGCGGCCTCGGCCAGCCGGGTCCGCAGGTCGGCATCCTCGGCCAGCGAGCGCAGCGCCGCGGCGAGCGCCTCTGCCTGGTCCGGTGCGACGAGCAGCCCGTTGACGCCGGAACGGATCCACTCGCTCGGCCCGCCGCCCTCGGAGGCGACGACCGGCTTCGCGTAGGCGAGCCCCTGCAGGACCGACTGGCCCAGAGGCTCCGGCCGGATCGAGGCGTGCACCAGGATGTCGAGCGAGTCGAGCAGCCCCGCGACGTCCTCGACGTACCCGAGCAACGTCACCTGGCCGGCGATGCCCAGCCGTGCCGCCAGTGCGCGCAGTTCGTCGGTGTACCCGGGCTCATCGGGCTGCGCCGCCCCGGCCAGGTACGCGCGGACGTCGGTGTCGCGGAAGGCGAGGGCGAACGCGTGCAGGAAGACGTGCTGGCCCTTCCAGTGCTGCAGGCGCCCGACCACCCCGATCCGGCGCACCGGCCGGGCCGCACGGCCGGGGTCGGGCCCGTCGGGCGCGTGTATCCCGATCGGGCTGGGAATCACCGCCGCCGGAACGCCGGACGGGATCAGGCCCGCCGCCGACTCCAGCGTCGAGGCCGAGTTGGCGATGACACCGCTGGCCCGCCGCAGCGCGATCCTGGTGAACGCCGTGAAACCGGCCCGGCCCAGGCTCTGCGGGGTCACCAGGTCCCGCAGATGGACCACCAGCGGGACCGGGCGCCCACGATTGGCCAGCGCACCGATGATCGCGGCGGCCGCCGTGTTCGCGTGCACGAGGTCGGCGTCCCGAAACGGCGGGCTGGACGCGAGGCTGCGCGCACCGGCCCGGAGGGCCGCGAGGTACCGGATGGCAAGCGCCGGGCCGCCGCGGGTACCGCCGCCCGGCAGGCCGGGCAGCCGCCGATCCAGCTCGACGCCGCGACCGGCGAGCCCCGCGAAGGCATCGTTACTGTCCTCGGCATCGTGACTGTCCTCGGGGCCGCCGCCACCCGGCGGCGCGCACAGCGCCGCGCGCCAGTCATACCGCGCGCCCAACAGTCGGACCAGGGCCAGTTCTGCGCCGCCACGATGAGCGGTGTGGTTGACGTGCACCACGCGCAGCGCGGGCTCGCTCTCGTCGCCAGCCCTCATGCCGGCAGCGTATACCATGTTCTGCCGGGCCCTTCCCGCTCATGCATCCCCGCCCGGCGCCCCTCGACCGGCGCCGGGGCGACCCGGTGACGAGCGACCCGGCCACCGACCCTGAGGAGCGAGACGTTGGCGGCAGCGGACCTGACACCCGCACCCGGCGGGCCCACCGACGCCGATGCCCCGCCGGACGAGGCCGTACCGCTGGCGGGCCGCAGCGTCGCCCTGGTACACGAGTGGTTCGCGGCCACCGGCGGATCGGAGAACGTCTTCGTCGCCATGGGCGAGGCGCTGCCGCACGCGAAGCGGTACGTGCTGTGGCGCGAGCCCGACGCCGAGCGCGGCCGGGGCTTCCAGGAGTCCTGGCTGGCCCGCACCCCGCTGCGCCGCGCCAAACCGTTGGCGCTGCCGGTCATGCCGGTGGTGTGGCGGACTCTGACGCGGGAACGCTTCGAGGTCGTCATCTCCTCCAGCCACGCCCTCGCGCACACGGTCAAGCTGCCCGGCGCGGACACGCGGTACCTGAGTTACGTGCACTCGCCGGCACGGTATGTGTGGAGCCCGGATTACGACGCCCGCGGCTCCGGCGGCCTGCTCACCCTGCCGCGCAAGGCTCTCCAGGTCGCTGACCGGCGGCTGAGCAGGCACGTGCACAGCTATGCGGCCAACTCGCGGGAGGTGCGCGAGCGCATCCGGCGGTTCTGGGGGCGCGACGCCCGCATCATCAACCCGCCCGTGGACGTGGCATACTTCGCCGCCGCCCCGCCCGCGCTGCGCGCCCAGGAGCGCCGGTATCTGTTGGGCGTCGGGCGCTGGATCCCGTACAAGAACTTCGACCTGATGATCGAGATCGCGGAGGCCGCCCGCACGCCGCTGGTGATAGCCGGTTCGGGCCCGCAGCACGCGGCGCTGCGCCGGACGGCGGACAAGGTCCGCACGCCGGTCACCTTCGTGCACCGCCCGAGCCGCGAACGCCTGCGCGAGCTGTACTGGGGCGCCCGGGCCCTGCTCTTCCCCACCCACGAGGACTTCGGCATCATCCCGGTCGAGGCGCAGGCGTGTGGCGCGCCGGTGCTGGGGATGCGCCGGGGCGGGCTACTGGAGACGGTGGTCGACGACGAGACCGGGGTGCTACTGGGCGACCAGGACCCGACCGGGTACGCGGCGGCGCTGCCCCGCGTCGACGGGCTCGACCGCGAGCGCGTGGCCGCCCACGCGTGGGGCTTCTCCGCCGAGGTGTTCCGGACCGGGCTGACCGCGTGGCTGCATGACGACGCGACCTGACCCGCTTCGCGAGCGACGCGCGGATCAGCGGCCGCTGCGCCGGAACACCTCGGTGATCGTGCGCAGCAGCACCTTGGTGTCCAACCAGAGCGACCAGTTCTCGATGTAGTAGTTGTCGAACCGGGCCCGGTCCGGGATGGGCGTGTCGCCGCGGAACCCACTGACCTGCGCGAGCCCGGTCAATCCGGCCTGAACCCGGTGGCGCATGGCGTAGTCGGGGTACTCGGCGGAGAACTTCTCCACGAAGTACGGCCGCTCGGGGCGCGGCCCGACCACGGTCATGTCCCCGCGCAGCACATTCCAGAACTGCGGCAGCTCGTCGAGGGAGGTACGGCGCATGAAGCGCCCCACGGCGCTGACCCGCTGATCGTTGGCGATGGACCATTTCGTGCGGGATTCGGCGTCGTCCCGCGGCCGCATGGTGCGGAACTTGATGACCTCGATGGGCACGCCGTCGCGCCCGATGCGCTCCTGCCGGAACAGGATGCCCGGGCCGCCGTCGAGCCAGGTGGCGAGCGCGCAGAGCAGCAGCACCGGGCTCAGCAGGACCAGCGCGAGCGACGCGACGACGATGTCCGAGCCGCGCTTGATCGCCCACCTCGGGCCGGACAGCGTGGTGTTTGCGATCTGGACGACCGGGATCGCACCCACGTGGTCGGACAGCGCGCCGTGCGAGCGCGAGCCCCACAGCCGCGGTACCACCCACAGCTCGCAGCGGGCGCAGCCGGGCTGGCGCATGAACTCCATGAGGGTGGACTCCCCGCAGTCGGGGTCCGCGATGATGATGACGTCGCAGTGGGTCATCGCGACCGCGGCGGGCAGGTCGTCCAGGGTTCCGGCCAGCCGTACGGGGGCCGTACCCCCACGGGCCTCGGCGTCGACGTAACCCACGAAGCGCAGGCCGTAGCGCGGGTAGTTCTGCAGCGTGCGGGCTAGCGCGACGCCGATCGGGCCGCAGCCGATGACGATGGCGTTGTGCTCGACCCACCGCTTCCGGCGGGCGATCAGCGCCAGGTTCCGGCTCAGCATGCGCCCCACGATGACCGAGCCCGCCGACAGGGCCACACCCTGCATGAAACCGGTCCCATAACCGACGGAGTCGTGGCGCACGGCCGCGATGATCCCGACGACCGCGGCGGCGGCGAGCAGCCGGCCGCACAGATTGGGCAGCTCGTCGAGGATGCTGATGTGGCGGCGCACGCGGTAGAGGCCGCCCGCGGCGAAGAACACCATGGTCAGCGCGGCCGCGGATAGGGTGCCGCGCCAGTACCGGGTGCTGATAGCCAGCGGCACGAGCAGCGCGAGGAGGTCCATGGGCGCGGTCAGCATCCAGGCCCGCAGCCGCCTTCTGCCCGAGCCGGGGCGCACGCGCGGCGGGGCCGGCGCGAGCGTCCCGGGCTCGTCCGGGCTCACGCCCCGCCCGCCGGTACGGGGACGGGGGACTCGCGACTCCCCGTCGTACCCGCCGCCGTCATACCCGGAACCGGCCGGCGTCTCGTCCGGCAGCGACGATCCGGCTCCGGGGACCCCCTCGGCCGCGAACTGGTCGGCCGCGATCTCGTCCGCGCCGGGCGGATCGGCCATCGGCCCGCGCGCGGTCGTCGGCCCGCAGGCCCCCGCTGCCGAGCCCGAGATCTCCATGATTTCCCCCGTTCCGCCGGCGGACGCTGGCTCCCCAACGGCGATCAAGCACGATACGACCGACCACGCCGCAGGGTGCCCGGCGGCACCGGTGTTACTTGGCCGCGGCCACGATGGCGGGGACGTTGTCGTCGCGGACGGCGGCGAACAGAGTCTTCGCCTTGGTGGTGTCGGCGAACACCACGCTCTGGTCACCCTCCATGCCGGTTCCCTTCGACGGGCTGGTGAAGAACGACAGGTTGTTGCTGCGCAGGTTCCTCAGCTGGGCGGCGAGGCTGAGCAGCGAGAGCGTCTGGTCCACCTGCACGGCCTTGGCGGTCGACTTGACGAAGGAGTTCAACCGGGTCGGGTTGGTCAGCAGGTCGCCGGAGGCCGCCTTGTCCAGCACAGCTTTGATCATCTGTTGCTGATGCTGGATGCGGGCGAAGTCACCGTCGGCGAAGGCGTAGCGCTCGCGCGAATAGTCCAGCGCCGCCGCACCGTCCATGTGCTGCATGCCCTGGTTGAAGTGTCGGATGCCCGACGGATTGAGTGAGTGGTGGGAGGTGAACGCCTGGTCGACGTCGATGTCCACGCCGCCCAGCGCGTTGATGATCTCCTCGAAGCCGGCGAAGTCGACGAGGACGACGTGGTCGATGCGTACCCCCGTGAAGTCCTCGATGGTCTCCACCGTCAACGGCACGCCACCCCAGGCGTAGGCGGCGTTGATCTTCGCGTCCACGTTGCCGTGCTTGCCGTTCGCGGAGCGGGGTACGTGCACCCAGGTGTCGCGAGGGATGGAGATGAGTTGCGCGCTGCCGCCCCCCTTGGGCAGGTGGGCGAGGATGATGGTGTCGCTGCGCGAGCCCGAGGTGTTCTCCGGGTCCCGGGTGTCACTGCCCAGGATCAGCAGGTTCTCCGCGTCGGCTGCCACCTTCACCGGCCGCGACTGCACGGGGACGCCCGAGAAGGCGTTGACCCGCTTGACGCTCTTGTCCACCGAGTGCACGTAGAGCCCCGCGGCCGTGACGCCACCGGCGACGAGCACCACGAGCACGAGCGCGCAGATCAGGATGACCTTCCGGGCGCGGTGGCGGCGGACCGGCTTCTCGACGAGCGCGGTCTCGATGGGCTGACCACCGGAGCCCTGACCCTCTGTGGCCTGACCCTCTGTGGCCTGACCATTAACCGTGGCCTCACCGACGCTCGGGTCGGCTTCGGTGGAGCCGGCCTCGGCGGCGGGTGTCATCGCGGAGCTTGCGTCGGAGGTGCCGTCGACGACGCTGGGCAGACTCGGATCAGCGGGACCTGGGCGGCGTGGCATGCCGCCCATGGTACTGAGGCCCCGCGGCGACCCGGCGCCCCGTGTACCGTCGCGGCGGCCGGCCTTGGCCATTCCGATACCGGCCAGATCGCCTAGCGACTTGCCCGCGGGCGATGACCAGGATGGTGGGTACGAGAAGAGTTCCAGGGATTGGCAAAAGATGGGAAATACTTCAATGTGACAAAGAGCTGGGCTTAGGAATAATCGGGCGGCGGGCTCGGCGGAGCGGTGGCGATGGAAACAGTCGCGCCCCCATCGAACCGCGCCGGACGGTCACGGTCAGCCGGGCGGGAACAGCGGCAGCAGGTGCGGCCGGAAGCCGTCAAGGTAGCGCTCCGGATCGGCACGCAGGACCGTGGCAAGGACGGTGCCGTAGACGTCGCGGAAGTCGGTCGACGCCTTGAGGTCGCCGTCGTCGAGGTCGGTCAGGCTCGGCTGCTCGCCGTAGAACCCGCCGGCCACCCGGGCACCGGCCACGAGAATCGGGGCGGCCGTACCGTGATCGGTACCGTCGGAGGCGTTCGCCCGTACCCGCCGGCCGAACTCGCTGTACACCACCACGACCACCTGCCGGCCGGCCTCGGTCCGCGCCATCCGGTCGAGGAAGCTACCCAGCGCGGAGTCGAGCTGCCCCAGCAGGTACTGGTGCGCGTCGCGCTCGTCGGCGTGCAGGTCGAAGCCGCCGAGGCTCACCGAGTAGACCCGGGTGGGCACGCCCACCTCGACGCAGCGGGCCACGAGTTCGAGCTGGCCGGCGATCTCGCTGTCGCCGCCGGTGCCGGTGGCCGGGCCGGACACGCCGTCATCGGTCGAGACGGAACCGGCCGGCTTATCGGCACCGCCAATCACGTGCTCCATGGTGACCAGGTCGGCGTAGCTGTTCGCGGCCCGGGCCTGCATCTCCGGCTCCCCCGCCTGCGGGCGGCCCAGCGCCGACACGGTGGCGGCGTCAATCCAGGTCGGCAGCGAAAAGCCCTGGTAGCTGATGCAGGAACCGACCCGGGCCTGACCGGCGAGCACCGGCGGCAGCACGGGTTCGAAGCTCACCGCGACCTCGCGGGACGCCTTCGTCCCGTCCAGCCAGCGGCCGATCCAGCCGGTCGTGGCGGGCTTGGTCGGCGTGGCGCTCTGCCAGATGTCCATCGAGCGGAAATGGCTGCGGTTGGGCGACGGATACTCCACGCCCAGGACGATCGCCAGCCGCTTGTTGTCCCACGCCTGCTTCATGCGCCGCATGGCCGGGTTCAGGCCCAGCGAGGCGTCGAGGTGCAGCACCTGCTCCGGCGGGTACGCCAGCTCCGGGCGCGCCGAGTGGTACGCCGGATCCGCGTACGGGATGACGGTGTTGAGTCCGTCGTTGCCGCCGTACAGGGTCACGAGGACCAGCCGGCTGACCTTCTGGCGGGTCCAGGCCGGCTGGTCGTTGGTCGCCGTACCCAAGAGCTCGGCCAGGCCCATCACGGCCCCGCCGGTGGCCAGCGCGGCCGCGCCGACGACTCCGGAGGCGCGCAGGAACCGGCGTCGAGTCAGTGCGTCCATGTCAGGTCACCAGATATTCCGGGCTCACCATGCCGAGCACCATCAACAGTCGCGAGTTGCGTTCGCCGCGCAGCAGCGCGTACGTGCGGTTGGTCCACGTGTCGACCCCCAGCACGTACGCCACGTCCTGCGGCGTGAGCCGGGTGTCGACCGCCAGATTGGCCAGCTTGCCCGCAAGGCTCAGCCTCACCTGGGCCGCCGCCGAGGTGAGCCAGGCCGCGCCGGACGGCCAGCCGCCCACGCTGGGCGGGGTGAACGGCCGCTGCCCCAGGCCGGCCAGCCCGTCGCAGATCTCCGTGAATGTGGCCGCGGGGATGTCGGCCGGGCGGATGTTCAGCTGCCGCATGGCGCCGACGATCCACTCGATGGGCTGCTTGACCATCGTGGCCCGGGTGGCGCGGAAGGCGTCGTCGGCGAACAGGACGGCCAGCATCGCCGTGGGCGAGGGGAACTTGGCCGTCATGGCCTCGCGCAGGCGCGCCGGGATCGGCTGGGTCGACGAGCCGTAGCGGTACCACAGCCGGGAGGCGATGAACTGTGGGCAGGCCGGGCGCCGCAACACCAGGTCAACCAGGCTGCTGGCGCCGAAGTTCGCGGTGGCGCCCAGGATCGTCTTGCTCCCGCCGTCGAAGACGTCGGCGTCGAAGACGCAGCGCCGCCCGGCCAGATCGATGCGCCAGCCGGTCAGCGCGCGGCCGGACGCCTTGACGTCCTGCTCCGTGTAGTTACCGATGCCGAGGGTGAACAGTTCGAAGAACTCGCGCGCGAGGTTCTCGTTGGCGGCGCCCCGGGTGTTGAGCTGACCGTCCAGCCAGTAGACCAGCGCCGGGTCGACGATCATCTGGTGCGCCAACGCGGAGAAGTCGCTCGCGCCGCGCATGGTCAGGTGCTGGGTCAGCATGAGCTGAGCGCTCTTGACCTTCGTGACCGAGGTTGCCCAGTGCCCCTCCCAGAAGAACACCAGCCGCTCCATGGCCTGGTGGTCCGCGGCCGTCATGCGGTCGAGCCACCACCGGGTAAGCTGCGTGACCTGGTCGGCGCGGGTGGCGTCGAAGCTGGTGCGCTGGCTGACCGTCGGGTTGGGCTGCCGCGCGTACGGGTCGGGTCCCAGGTCGGGCACGGGTGCGCTGGTGGCGCCGATGTCCGGCCCGGGCGGCTGGAGCATGGCCGACAGGGCGGCCGGGTAACCGGCCTTCCTCGCGGCGGCCAGTTCGGTGGCGGTCGGCCCGAAGCCGGCCCTGCCCAGCAGCAGCGCGACATCGTCGCTCATGGTGTCAACTTAGACGACGACGGGCATCGCGAGAAACCGATGACCCTCTCATCGCCGTAGGAGAAAACGAGAAGGGAACCACGGTGACCGTCGTCAAGGCGAAGGCGACCGCGGACCTCTAGGGCCGCGACCTCGCCATCGGCTACGACCCGGAGATTCTCGCGTGTGTCGCGATGCGGGCACACGACGGGCCGGCAGGTCACAGGTCAGACAGATCCGTTCGGGTGGCCCAGCACGGGCGGCGGTGACTCGTCACGATGGTTCGCCCAGGCGTCGTTCTCGCCGGCCCACGCGGTCTCGTCGTCGAACAGCGACCGGCTGACCGGACCGGGCTGCGCCGACCCCGAGGCAGGGCCACCTCCCATGACCGGCGGCGGCAGCGACGCGGACGAGCCGGTGGCTGTACTGGCGGTGGAGCCCCGCGCCGCCGCGAGCCCGCTGCCGGTGGAGGCGGCCAGACTCGTACCGGCGCCCTGCAACGATGTCACGGTGCCGATGAGGCTCGGCGGCAACGGGGTCGCCGCCCCGGACAGCGGTGACACCAGCGAGGGCGCGGACAAGGCCGGCGACGCCATGGCCGGCGACGTCACGGCCGGCGGCGGGCCGCCGATGGTCCCCGCCAGTTGCGTCGCCACAGGGGCGGCCAGCGTGGCCGCAGCCGGCACCACCGTGGTGCTGACCGGCGTGACCACTGCCGGCACCACCGTGGCATTGGCCGGCGTGGCCCCGGCGTCTTGAGCGTTCGCGACGCCGACGTCGACGGCGAGCGCCTGCCCGGGCAGGTCGGGCGACGGATCAGGCGCCGGTGTGGACCAGTCGCTGCGGTCGGCCAGGTCGTACGACACGGCGAGGTCGGCCACCACCGTGACCAGCTGGTCATGCGACTGGGCCAACTCCGCGTCGGTCACCGTGTGACCGAGCAGCGTTCCCAGCATCGCGTCGTGCTCCCAGTCCGTGTCGTTGGTGGGTGCCGGCGTGCCGCGGGACTGGGCCTCGGTCAGCGCCACCGACATGGTCGACAGGCCGGTGTGCAGATTGATCGCCTGCTCGGCGAGGCCCTCCGCGAACGACGCGGCGAGCCCGAGGCGGTACTGGTATTCTTTGCTGGTCTCGCCGGACCACGACGCTTGGAGCTTGGCGAGGTCGGCGCGCAGGTCGGCCGCGGTCGTCTGGAGGGTCTGTGCCGCCGTCTGCCAGACGTCGGAGAGGGCGTCCAGGCTCGGCGGAGCGCCGGCGCTGAGCTCGCGATAGAGCTGCGAGTGCTCGACGGCCTGGTAGCGTTCGACGTATTCGTCAGACATCGGTGTTCGCTCCCCGGATCATGGCACTGCTGTCCGTGATCGCGTTGGTCAACGAGTCGCCCGAACCGCCAGAGAGCACCTTGCTGAGCTGCGGGTCCTGCCGCAGGATGTCCGCGAGCACCGGGTCGGAACGCACGGCGGCACGTGCCGCCCGGTCATCGTTGAGCACGTCGCCCGCGGTCTTCAACGAAGCCACGCTGTTGTGGCCGCGGGTCTCGTAGGCGTCGAGGATCGAGCCGATGCCCGCGTCCGACACGGCTAGCGCGAGGATCAACCGGCGCAGTCGGGCGACGAAGTCGACGCGAAGCGCCTCGTACCGCTGCTCGGCCTGTTGGGCGTGGTAGAAGCTGCCGAGTTGCGGTGCGTCGCTGTGAGTGAGCGTGGTCAGCGCGCTGGCGATCTGCTGCAGATGGGGTGTGAGGTGGTCACGGAAGTCCTCCATTTCCTGGAGGTCGACCAGAATTCCGTCCGCGCTCATGACGAACCGTCCATTACAAGCCGGCAGAAGTGCATTCGTTTAGCGAAAGTCTAGCCGATCAGGCGTCGTGATGGCGATCTTCACCGCCGTCACGCGGGGCTCGGACTCGGCGTGGCCTTGACGGTGTCCGGCGCGACGAACAGGGCCGCGGCGCTCGGATCCAGCGCCGGACCTGTCGGGATCAGGGCCAGGATCGAGCTGGGTATCGGCACAGGGTGCACGCCGGCAAACCCGAGCGACGACTGCACGGTGGCCGTGTTCGCGGGTGGCAGCGGGTACTTCAGGCCCTGGTCGGTGACCACGTACACATTCCCGGTCGCGGCCGAGCCCGTCGGCAGCAACGTGGCGGCCAACGCGCCCCGACCACCGGGCAGCGCCACCCGATCGGCCACCGGTGAACCATCGGTGCCGACCGGCGGGGCCGCGGTATCCGTCAACGTCATGTCCGCGGCGACGCGCGCGTAGGACAGCACGCTGACCGGCTGGTCGAGTGTGGTGCCACCGCGGTACACCGCGCAGGCCATGGCGAACCGGTCGTCAATGCCGTGGGCCGTCGGGACCTCAGCCGGCAGTCCGGTGGGCTCGACGCTCGTGTCCACCAGGAACCGGCCGATCTCCTGGGCCGAGGCATCGGTGATGCGCTGGCCGGCCGCGGACCACAACTGCGCGGTCAGCTCTCCCACGTGCGCCAGGCCGTTGGCGAGCACCACGTAGAACTCGTTCTGCGCGCGGACCAACTGGCCCACTGTGGTGGGCGAGCCAGCGATCACGACCGGCGACGGCTGGCCCGCCCCCGGGATGGTGAGCGGCGTGAGATCCGGGCCAGCCGGCAGGGCGTCGAGGAATGCCGGCGTGACCGGCGCGGGGCGCACGCCGGTCCAACCCAGGGCGGCGATGACGGCGTTGTCCCTCACCCGCAACCGGTGGTCGTGCCACACCAGGTACCGGTCGGTGCTCACCCCCGCGGTCACCAGGACACCTTCGTTGACGGGAAGCGCGGTGCCGCCGTCGGGAACGGTACCTACGAGAACATGGGTGGCCAGGACCACCGACGTCGGTGACCGCGGTGCGGTACAGACACTCCACGGCAGGCCGACCAGGGAACTCTTGTCCGGCAGGGTGTCTGGCACCCCGGGGATGCCCACCGGCAGGCCGCGCGGGATGTCCCGCAGCGGGGCGCGGGACAACGTCTGCACCGGGGGATTGGCTTGGCCGAGGATCAGCCGCGCCGAGGTGAAGTTGAGGACGGGGTGCAGCTCGCCCTGACGGTAGATGTACGTCGCTCCGGTCTCGCGCTCGAGGATGATGGAGTTCTCCGCGGGGCGACGACCGCCGGGCACGAGCAGCCCGTAGACGAGGAAGCCGGCGATGACGAGCACTGCCACGGCGGCGCTGGCGGTGATGGACAGGCCGAACCGGCGCATCGGCAGCTCGGTGGTTTCCGGTTCGCCGGAGAGGATCGCCGAGACGATCCGCCGGTTGAGGAACTGGTACGCCTGGTTCTGCTCGCGCCGGCTCCAGCTCGCCATCCCGTCACCCATCCCGTGTGCGCGCTTGCGATTAGCAGCCCGGGCCGGCGCGGGCGAATCCGACCGCGGGGGCGCGAGTAACCGCCTGAGTCGGTGCGGGCTGCCCCGACGCGCCAGCGGTTCAGGCGTTCTTGCGCCGCCCGAGTTCGCGTGCAGGTGTGCCGCGCGAACTCGCGCGCTGTGGCCACATATTAGTGGTGCTCCACGTGCAGTTCGTAGTTGCCCCCGCGGGACTGCGTCACCCCCGGGAAGGCGCCGTGGTGGGTCGGGTCGGGCCACTGCGGCGAGGACGCGCCGCTGTAGCGGAAGACGTCGGGCGCGTCCGCCAGCTTGTTCCTCAGGTCCTGGATCCTGCGGTTGGTGTTGTTGTGGAAGTTGTCCATGGCGGTCTGGTAGTTGGTGATCGCCGGGGCGACCTGCGTCAGCCGCTGCGTGAAGGTGGCGCCGAACGCCACCAGCGCGCTGACCGCGAGGGCCAGCTGGACTGGCGGGAAAAAGATGGCGTCGATGACGATGTACCCCAGGTCGATGAGGGACGCGACGAGCAGGATCCAGAACATCAGGATCTGTTCCATGAGGTTCTTCAGGGCCGAGATCAGCGAGTGAAAGTTCTCGCTGGTCTGCCGCATGAGCTCGCCCGCGATGTCCGCGAGCTCCCCGATGAACTGGGCGGCGGTCGCCTGCGCCGGGATCTGGGTCGTGTACGCCCTGCCGGCGCTGCCTCCCCAGGGTGCGGGCTGGGTCGGGTCGACTGGTCCCACGGCGCGCGCCCGGTCCATCGCGTTGGCCCGCGCCTCGGCCTCGCTGGTCACCCGAGCCCGGTCGTCGTTGATGTCCGCGACGCCCTGCTTCACCACATTGGTGGCTGCCTTGATCTGCTTCCAGATGTCGGCGTCGTGGTCGGCGATTTCGACGTAGTCCCACTCGACCGGGGCGAACTTCTCGTACTGGTCGGTGCCCACCTTGACCAGTTCGTCCAGGGCGTTGAGTATCGGCTGGACGGTCTGGTCCGCCACCGATTTCAGCGGCCCGAACGCGTCGGTCCTGGTGCGGGCCGTCTTCACCCAATCCCGTGCCTGCAGGATGCGCTCGTAGTAGTCGCGCGTCTGCTGGCGGAGCTGCTCGAATGCCTGTTTCTCCGCGGTGGTCACGTCCTAATCCCGTCCCACGGTCCGCAGCAACGCCTGATGACGGGTGGTCTCCGTTTCGTAGTAGTCGAGGATCTCTGACAGCGTCTCGGCGATGTTGTTCTGCGCCGTCCACCCCTCGACCGCACGGTTCTGCGCCCAGTCTGCGACCTGCTGGTGCGCCTCCAGGACGGGACGCAGAAAGGTCACTTGGCGGGCCTGCCAGTCCGAGATCCACTGGGGGTTGGTCACGTGTGCCAGCGCGCGGACCGCGCCGCGGACCAGGTCGCCGGACGGAAGGTCGGTGCTGGCGGCGGGCTGGCCGCGCCACGCCAGCTGCTGCAGCAGCCCGGCGATCTTGCCCACGTCTGGGGCCAGGTCGTGCCAGTCGTCGCGCTGGCGGCGCAGGTAGTTGTACTCGACCCGGATCGCGGTCTCCGCCGCACTCGCCATGGACGCCTCCCTGTCCTTACCTGCCGCCGGTGGACGCTTGGCCGTCCACGGCGAGCACTGCCTTCGCTGTCTGGAGCAGTTCCTGGTCGGCGGTGGCCGCGCGGGCGGCGCGCAGCTCTGCGACGGCCGCGGCCAGGGCGTCGTTGAGCTCCTGGGTGTCGCGGCCGGCCACCCAGTCCGGATCGGCGCTGCAGCGTAGTGCTCCCGACTCGTGCAGGACGAGCACCAGCCTGCCTCGTCCACCGGTTCCCACGGCCCGGGCACCGGGCTGGTTCACGGCGGCGGCCACCTCACCCACCGCGGCGGACGCGCGGACCAGGTCCGCCACCAACGCCGGCAACGCGCCCGATTCCCGCGTCCGCGTCGGCGGCAGCGCTACGGCGGGTGGGAGATCTGGTGGCGGTGGCGCCTCACCGGTGAGGTAGCCCAGCAGTGCGGCGAACCGCTCGGGCCACTGGTCCGCCGACACCGCATCGGCCACCACATCAGCACGGGCCCGAGCCGTTTCCTGGCACACCTCGGTGACCACGCGGGCGAACTCTCCCAGGCCCACCGTGCGGCGCCAGTCCGGGTGCACCTCGATTCGCAGCGGCAGACCGTCCGCCGCCAGCATCACACTGACCGCATCCGTCGACTGGGTAACACCGGACACCTGGGCCGTCGGCTCAGCCGTCAGCGCCTCCAGTGCGGGAAGAACACGGTGGAGACGCTCGACCAGCGAGTGCAGGTCCGACTCCACCCCGCCTCGCGCCTCCCGACCACCAGCTGGGCTCGATTGCACGAGACCCAACGTTCGGGCGCGCGGGTGAACAGATAATGACGAGCAACCAAGTACGCTTCGGCGCGGCCGGGAACTCCTGCGCCGTCACCGACCGGTGTCACGGGTACGGCGGATATCCAAACGGGCTGGGCGGATCCGGCAGCGGAGCAGGCACGGGAGGCGCCGGTACCACGGGAGCGGGAGGCCCGGCCGGTACCGGGCTGGACCAGGGCGGGACGGAGAAACCGTCGCGCCCGTTCTGCTCGCTGTTGGTCACCGGCTGCCACGCGCCGTCCTTGTTGCGGCCCATGTCCGGGAACTCGGCGGTGTTCGTCGGATCGGGCCAGTGCCCGTTGACGAAGCCCCCGGGCATCGTGGTCAGCTGGAGGATTTTGTTGTTGAAGCTGTCGACCCCGGCGGCGAGCGTGTCCAGGTTCTTACCGAGCCCGACCCAGGCCTGGATGATGGCCAGGAGGCGTTCGACGAAGACGACCGCTATGGCGGCCAGGCCGATCGCGACCCGGTTCGCCACCACCGCCGCCCATAATACGGCGCCGATCCCGCTCGCCTCCGCGGCGAGCATGATGCCGGCGAGAGCCAGGACCGACCGCCAGAAGTTGCGGATGGCGGTTCGAAACGCGATGAGGATGGCGATGGCCGCCCACATCCAGTTTTTGAAGGCGGCGAAGAAGTCGTTGTAGCTTCCGCGGGCGGTTCGTAGCAGGGTCATGGCCTGGTCGGCGTAGTCGTAGAGCAGTTGGGTGGCGTCCAGCTGTGGTTTGAAGGCGGCCCGGTAGGAGTCGCCGGTGAGGCCCGCCCAGGGCGAGCCGTCGGCATTGCCGTGCGCCGCCTGTCCGCTGGGCACGTGCTGCCCGAGGTACGGCAGGGGGATCTGGGCGATCGGCGGGCGCATACCGTTGGACTGGACGGGCTGGTTCGCCTCGAATTTAGCGAAGTACTGTGAATCGTCCACGGTGGAGCGCCGGTTGGCGAGGGCGTCCTGCACGGCGGTTCGGACCGTGTCCGCACCGGTGTCCGAGCGCAGCGCCGCACGCGTGCTCTCGTCCGAGCCCATCGCCTCCATCCAGCGGGTGAGGTCTCTCATGATGCCGGCGTGGTCTCTGATGTGGGCCCAGGTCGCCATGTCCTGCGACGCCAGTCGGGGAAATTCCCAGTCGTAGTCGGTCAACCTGTTGACCCAGAGGTTGGCGGCGTTGACCAGGGTCTTGTACCCCTGGCCGGCGACGCCCAGGTACACCTGGAACGGGCCAGTCGCGTCGATCGCCGCCCGAACCGAGTCGGCGGCGGCGAGCAGTTGCTGGTAGTCGGTCTTGATGCTGTCGCGCAGCTTCTCGTAGTTCGCGTAGTTGGTCTGGTCAGCCACGGTGGCCCTCCATCAGCGTCACGGTCCCGACGGCCGGTTCTGTGGTGCGGCTGGCGGTGCGACAGGCGCCGTGGGCGCGACCGGGTTGGCCTGCGGGGCTACGGGTGCGTTCGGCGACGGGACGCCCCCGGTGACCGTGTTGAGCAGCGCCCGGCTCATTTGCTGGTTCTGCTCGTACCACTTCTGGATCAGTTCCAGCCGCTGCGCGATGTGGTACGTCGCGGTCCTGCCCTCCGCGGAGGCCTGGCGGAAGAACTGAATCGCCTGATCGTGGAGCGTGAAGAGTCTCGGCATGACCCCGCTCGTGCCACCGGTCAGCACGAACTGCCCACTACTGCGCTGGATGTCCGCGTGCTCGGAGTTCACCTGGGCTTTCCAGAACTGCGCGTTGGTCTTGATGAACTCATAGTCGACGCGGATCTCGGCGTCGTTCTGGTCAGCCATTTCCTGTCACCATGCTCCTTGGCCGTGTGGTGGCGGGCGCGTCGCCCAGCCGGCGGCATCCGCCCGACGCGCCTGGATCTCGGCCTGCAGCCTCTCGGGTGCCGACAGTGCCTGCGACAGCGCGGCCTCGGCGGTGTCGCGCGCGGCCCGCAACGAAGCTGCGGCCACCGCCAGAGCCGCCTCGATCTCGGTGCTGTCCTGGCGCCCCAGCCAGTCGGAGTCCGCGGTGCAGGTGATCATGGCACCCGCGGTGAGCCGCAACCGCCCCGCGGCCGCGGCCCCGAGGTGCTCCCCTTCCGCGGCCGCGACGAGGTCCCCGACGCTGCCCATCGCATCCGTGGTCGCGAGGAGCTGATCGAGCATCGCGTCTGTCCAGATAGGACCATTCGACGGCTCGGCTCGGTCGGCGGCGGGTGCGGCGGGAGGGCGCATGGGAATGCCCGGCGGCGGTCCGGCGGAACCCTCCAGGTACTCCATCACGGACCTGATCTGCTCGACCGACCGAGTGACGTCGGCGGTTCCGGCCACCTCGAAACTGGCCAGGGCGGCGTTGCGGCACGCCTCGTCCACGGCCGGGGCGAAGCCGTCGACACCGAGGGCGCTTCGCCAGTTGGCGGCGACGGTGAACGCCTGCGGCAAGCCATCCTCGCCGAGGCTGACCCGAATGGTGTCGGTGCTGTCCGCGCCGTGAAACGGCGAAGGAACGCTCGCCCGCGCGTCGTCAATCAACCGCCGCAGGGCCGGAAGGCCGGCTTGTGCGCGCTCCACGAAGGCGGCGATGTCGTCGAACTCATCCGGCATCTCGGCCCTCTCCCACGACAGGAACTCGCCGGATGAGTCTAACGTCACAAACGATTCACTCGCCAGTTGCGCTTACGGCCCCGGCGGGCCACCGAGCTGCCGACGAGTACCCCGAAGACCACGACAACGCCGGCGCCGGCGATCCACGCCGCCGCGATCGTCAACCCCTGGCCGGTCTGCACGGGTGCGGCGACGGGCGCCATGCCGGCCCTGGGCGAGGATCCCGCACCCGCCTGTCCGGGCGCCACTCCCGCGGGTTCGGCCAGTGACCCCACCGCCCGCGCCGGATCGACGACGCCGTACCCGACGTCGGAATTCCACTGCTGCGCGGGATGCTCCGCGGTCTGCTCGATGCGTTGGGTCACCTGATCCGGGGTCAGATCCGGGTAGTAGGCGCGTACCAGCGCCGCGACCCCGGAGACGTACGCCGTCGCGAAACTGGTTCCGCCGTCGGCGCTGAACAAGAAGCCGCCGCCCTGGGGTGAAGGTCCCGCGATCCGCACTCCCGGCGCGGCAACGTCGACGTAGTCACCCGATGTCGAACTCGACACGTGCCGGTCCTGCATGTCGACGCCGGCCACGCCGATCACGCCGGGGTAGGCCGCCGGGTACGTCTGCTGGCCGGGCTGTTGCGAGGTGCCCTCGTTGCCCGCCGCGGCTACGACCACGACATGCTGATCGATCGCGTGCCGCACGGCCGCCGCGAGGTCCGCGTTGGGCTCGGTGGTCAACGACAGGTTGATGACGTCGGCGCGGCCGACGTCGACCGCCCAGCGGATCGCGTTGGCGATGCGGTCGGACAGGTCGCTTTCGAATGACCGTTGCTGGTCTCGCAGCACACGCACCGGCACGATCGTCGCTTCGGGTGCGACGCCGTAGAAACGGAACCCGCCGCTGACGGTTTCCCGGCCGGCGATGATGCCGGCGATGAGCGTGCCGTGACCGTTCTCATCGCACTGGCCCGGGCCCGCGGTGGGGTCCACGTAGTCGATGCCGGGCGCCACCTTGCCGCTGAGGCTCGGCGACGCCGGCGATACGCCGGAGTCGATGACCGCGACCGTGACGCCGGCGCCCTCGGTCAGTGGCCACGCGAGGTCAGGACGCAGCCGGGTCAGGCCCCAGGGAGCCTCGACCAACGGCTGCGTCACTACCGGTCCGCACGGCTGGGCACGAACCTCAACCGGCGTGGGCGCACCCACCGGTGCACCGCCCGTCGCACCCAGCAGCCCGACGACCATCAGCGCGCTGACGAACCCGCTCACGCCGCAACGCTACAACGTTGGCCCGATGACGGCTGCGGTCAGGGGTTCACGCCGCCGAATGCCTTCGCGAACTGCACATCGTCGCTCACGTTGCCCTGGACGATGCTCCGGGCCGCGGCCGCGAGGTTGTTCTTCCTCGCCTCCAGTTCCATGGCGAGCTTCTGGTACTGCTGCAGCTGCGACATGAACGCGTTCTTCGTCTCGCCGTCCGTCTCATTGAGCTTGCCGGTCACCTGGCCGATCAGCGCCTCGAGCCGCGCGTGCATCTCCGTGGCGAGCTTAGCCATCTGGTTCGCGTCGGCCTCTGCCGCCGCCGGGTCTTTGATTGCGACGTCCGGTCCAATAGCCATTCGGTCCTGCTCTCCCTAAGCCACGTCCGCCCGACAGCGGGCGACCCGTTACCTGTTGATGACGCCGCTGATGCTGTTACCGCCGATGGCGTTGGTCAGGTTCTTCTTCGCTTGCTCACCGCTGGCTTGCACCTGGTTGCTGGCTTCACCCAGCGTGGTGTGCAACTGCGTCAGAAAGTCGCGCATCTGCTTTGTCTTGCGCGAAAGCTCGTTGATCCCGTCGGTGAAAACCGCGACCTCCGTGCTTCCCCAGTTGTTCGGCAGGTTGTTGGCGATCTGTTGGTACTTCGCCTGGTCACCATCCTGCTGTGTCTGGAAGTCGTCCATGAACTTCACGCAGTCGCGAACCTGGGGAATCGCGAAGCTGAGGTTGGCCATTGCCCCTCCACCTCGATGGCACATCGGCACCTAACGCGTCTACTCCAGACACGTCGATCTACATGCTACCGCTGGTAATGGGCAGCGGAAAGGGCTACGTCGCAGGCCACGCAACCGGCTCCAGCCAGGCGGTCTGAATCAGGTTGATGCCATCGCTGCGCCGCACGAGCACACCCCGACCAGCGGGTTGCGGCGTCGGCCTGACGTTCCCGACGATCGCACCCTCCTGCGGGTTGCCCGACATCACCAGCCCGGGCATGTCCAGCTCCTGGAGCTTGCCGAGCACGGCGTCGTAGGACGCCCGTCCGGCACCGCCACTGCGCCGAGCGACGACGAGGTGCACCCCGATGTCGCGCGCCTGCGCCAGCAGGTCGGCGAGCGCGGCGATGGGATTGTTGCCGGACGATCCGGCGACCAGGTCGTAGTCGTCGACCAGGACATAGATGTCCGGGCCCTTCCACCAACTGTGGGTGCGCAACTGCTCGCTGGTCACGTCGGGGCCGGGCAGCCGCTCGGCCAGCGCCGCCGCCAGCTCGTCCATCACCTCTTGCGCCACCTGGGCCGACGGCGCGTACCGCAGCAACTGCTGGCCGGTGACCACGTCCAGCAGCGTGCGCCGGTAGTCGACGATGACGAGCATCGCCTCGTCCGGCGTGTTGCGCTCGACGATGCCGCGGGCGATCAGCCGCAGCAGGTTGGTCTTGCCAGACGCGGCATCCCCGAAGATCATCAGGTGCGGCTCGTCGTCTGGGGCGAGATACACCGGGGCCAGGTAGGTTTCGTTGACGCCGATCGGGATCGCCGGAGCGGGCCGATCGGCCGATTCGGACAGCTCATGGGCGGCCAGATTCCGGGGCAGCAGGCGCACCCGCGGTGCGGGCGCGTGCGGCCATGCGGCACGCGAGCGGGTGACGAGGTTGGCGGTGGCCTCGGTCAGCCCGTCATCGCCCTCCGTACCGTCGATGCGCGGCACGCCGACGAGGAAGTGCATCCGCTCGGGTGAGATGCCGCGACCGGGGCTGCTCAGTGGCACGTTCACCGCCGTGCGACGGTCGATCTCCGAGTCGCTCGGGTCACCCAGCCGCAGCTCCAGCTTGGTCCCGTAGAACTCGCGGATGTTGTAACGGATTTCGCCCCACCGGCTGGCGGTGACCACGATGTGCACGCCGAAGCCGAGGCACCGCGACAGCAGGCTGGTGATGATCTCGTCGAGGTCGTCGTGCTCTTCACGGATGAGGCCGTACCCGTCCACGATGAGGAACACGTCGCCGAACGGGTCGTCGGCGAACTCGCCGGCCGCCCGCCGGTCCCGGTACTCGTCGATGGACGCGACACCGGCCGCGGCGAAGCGCGCCTCCCGGTCCTCGACCAGCGCGCTCACCTCGGCCACGGTGCGCCGCAACGCTTCCACGTCGCGGCGCAACGCTACCCCGGAGACGTGCGGCAGATCCTGCAGCGCGCGCAACGCGCCGCCGCCGAGGTCGATGCACATGAACTGCACCTCACGGGGGCTGTGGGTCAGCGCGAGCGAGGCGATCAGCGTGCGCAGCAGGGTGCTCTTGCCGGCCCGCGGGCCACCCACGATCGCCACGTTGCCGGTGGCGCCGCTGAGGTTCACCACGAGGGGATCGCGGCGCTGCTCGAACGGGCGGTCCTCGATGCCGACGGGCGCCACCAGGCGGTACCCCTGCCGCCAGGCCGGCGCGATCAGCCCGGTGCGTTCGTCGGTCACCAGGTTGCCCAGCAGCATGTCAAGCGGCGGCGCCTGGTCCAGTACCGGCAGCCACACCTGGTGGGCCGGTACGCCATGCCCGCGCAGCCGCCCGATGATGACATCGAGCATGCTGACCGACCGTCCGGTGTCCTGCTCCGACCCGGGCTCCATCGCCTCCGGCTCGACCACCTGCTGTTCGGGCACGTACCCGACGCTGTACGGCACGATCCTCGCGGCACCGTTGACGGCCGACAGTCGCCGGAACGGGCTCTGCTCCCGGTACGGGCCGGACACGTAGGCGGCCCGGAAGCGCTGCATCGTCTGCGTGCCGACCTTGAGGTACCCGTGCCCGGGCGCGTTCGGCAGCTCGTAGGCGTCCGGCACACCCAGCACGATGCGACTTTCCATGGCCGAGAAGGTGCGCAGCCCAATGCGGTACGACAGGTGCGTGTCCAGGCCGCGCAGCCGGCCCTCCTCGAGCTGCTGACTGGCCAACAGCAGATGAACACCGAGCGAACGGCCGAGCCGACCGATCATGACGAACAGGTCGATGAAGTCCGGCTTCTCGGCCAGCAGCTCGCTGAACTCGTCGCAGATGATGAGCAGGCTCGGCAGCGGCCGCAACGGCTCACCGGCCTGCCGGGCGAGCTCGTACTCATGCCGCGAGACGTAGTTGCCCGCCGCCCGCAGTAGCTCCTGACGCCGCACCAGCTCCCCGGAAATGGCGTCCTGCATCCGGTCCACCATGGACAGTTCGTCCGCCAGGTTGGTGATGACCGCACTGACGTGCGGCAGCACGTCCATCGACGCGAACGTCGCGCCACCCTTGAAGTCCACCAGCACGAAGTTGAGGTCGTCGGAGGCGTGCGTGACGGCCAGCGAGGTGACCAGCGTGCGCAGCAGCTCGCTCTTGCCCGAGCCGGTCGCGCCGATGACCAGGCCGTGCGGCCCCATCCCGCCGAACGCCGCCTCCTTGAGGTCCAGTTCCACGGCCGACCCGTTCGGCGCCACGCCCAACGGGATGCGCAGCCGGTCGCGCGGGGCGCGCCGCCGCCACGACACCTCGGGGTCGACCGCGGCGGCATCGCCGAAACCCAGCAGGTCGGGTAGCTCCATGACGCGGGCTGTCGCCTCGACCGTGTCGCTCACGTAGCGCGACAGTCGGTAGGGTGCGAGGCCGCGGGCGATGCCGGAGGCCTGCTCGACACTCAGCCGGTCGGGCCGGCCCAGCGGGGTGCTGCGCTCGCCGCGATCGGCAGTGACCATCTCCTCGGCGACATCCAGAGTCAGCAGCCACCGGCCGGCGTCATGCGGAACCGCGCCGGCCAGATCCAGCACGGTGCTGCCGTGCACTCCGGCGCCCTGCAGGAGGCTCGCGACCGGCACCTCCCCACCGTCGAGCACCACGAGCAGGTGGGGTGAGCCCGTCAACGGCATGGCGTCCGGCGAATGCTGCGGTCGCCCGCTGACCTCCTCACCGAGGGCCGCCTCGAGGTCGCCCATCGAGGTGTAGAAGAGCCGCACCGACCCGGCCCCGTCGCTGTTGCGCTCGTCCTGGGCATGGGGCAGCCACTTCACCCAGTCCCAGTCGTCGATGTGCTCCGGCGCGGCGACCACGGCCACGCGTGCGTCGTCCGGGGAATGAAACGTCGCGAACTGGCAGATCATCGCTCGGGTCAGGCCGAGAATGGCGTCGCGCTCGCCGCGCAGCAGCACCCGGCTGAAGGCCCGCAGCTGGATCGCCAACGGCAGCTCCGGCACCGCGGAGTGCGTCCGGACGAACTGGCGCAGCGCGATCGCGGTCAGCGGTTCCAGATCCTCCACCGGCCGGGTCTCCGGCGCCGTGATGGCGACCGACAACCGCTGCGCGCCCTCGGCGACGCGGACCTCACCGAAGTCGTTGTCGCTGCTGCGCCGCTCCCACATCCGCCCGGACACCGGCACCGACCACAGGGCGTCCGGTGCCGGATGGCGCCACAGCAGCGCGGTGCGCTGCTGTGACGCGGCCCGGCGCACCTGCCGGCGCGACTGCGCCAGATACCGCAGATACTCGCGGCGTCGGGCGTCGACCTCCGCCTTCTTGTTGCCCTGGCCCGACGCGAAGGACGTCACGGCCATGCCGAGCATGGAGACGCCGAACATCGCACCGACCACATAGGTCAGGGCGCCGCCGCCCCGGGTGGAGTACATCAGCGCCATCGCCCCGCCCCCGCCGAGCATGGGAAGCAGCATCAGGTACTGCAGAGCGTTGCGGGCCAGCGGCTCGGCGAGCTCGGGTGGGGACTCCAACGCCAGCTCCCCGCGGGGCAGCGGCGGGACGGGCAGCCGGGGTGGCCGGCGAAACAGCGTAGTACCCACGACCAGCACTCCCACAGTCAAGGAACCGTAAGCACCCTACACGGCAGGCTGGGCCTAATATATGCAGGCATTCCGATGAGGGGAGTGGGTGCATGGCCAGCCTGCTCAGCAGGGTCACGATTGTCGCGCCACGCGGTCGCGTCGACGTCGCGCTGCCCGCCGACGTACCACTGGTCGATCTGTTGCCCACGCTGCTGGAGGCATCCGGCGGCGCGGCCGAGAACCCGGGCCGGCGCGGCGGCTGGGTGCTGTCGCGGATGAACGGTGACGAGTTCGACAACTCGCGCACCCCGGCCCAGTTGTCGGTCCGCGACGGCGAGCTGCTCTACCTGCGGCCGCGCGGCGAGGCCGGACCGCTGATGGTCTTCGACGACCTCGTGGACGCCCTGGCCAGCGGCACCCGCGACCGCCGCGGCCGCTGGGTGCCGCAGACCACCCGCCTGGCCGGCCGCATCGCCGCGATCCTCGCGGTGGCGGGCGGTGCGGTCGCGCTTCCCTTCGCCGGCCCGCCGTACCTGTTCGTCGGGGTGACCGGTCTCGCTTTGACCGTCATCCTTCTCGTGGTGGCGATGGTCTTCACACGCGCCCTCGGCGAGGCGTGGACCGGCACCGCCTTCGCTCTCGTCGCGACGGTGTACGCCGGGGTCGGCGGGCTGTTCCTGCTCGCCGGCGACCGTTCGGCGAGCCAGCTCACGCTCGCCCACGTCGCGGTCGCGGTGACCGCGGCGGTGATTGCCGCGGTGCTCGCCTCGGCGGGGGTGCCCACGGCCGCGCCCATCTTCCTCAGCGCGGGTGTCTGCGCCGTGGCGGTCTTCGCCGCGCTGGGCATCTCGGCCGCGATGGGTCGAGGTGTCGCCGCCGGAGCGTCGATCACGGTCGCCCTGGCGTACGCCATCCTGCCCGTCATGCCGATGCTCGCCTACCGGTTCGCCGGCCTGCCCCGGCCCTCCGTGCCGACCGACCGGGAGCACCTGCGACAGGAGAACGAAACCGTGGACGCGGCGCGGGTGCTGCACCTCGGGCAGCGCGCGGACTTCTTCCTATCGTCCATGCTCGGCACGCTGTCCATCGTCAGCGCCGCCGCGGCCGTCCTGGTCGTCTCCGCGGGCGGCCGCGGCCTCGCCATGGCCGGGGTGCTGGTTCTGCTGCCGATCCTACGCAGTCGCTGGTTTCGCGGACGCACCCAGCGTATTCCCCTGCTCATCACCGGCGGCACCGCGCTGACCGCGGTCGCGGTCACCCTGTTCGTCCAGGCCGGTCAGGTTCAGCGCCTGCTGGCGGTGCTCGGCGTGGCGCTGGTCGTGGCCGCGGCGAGCATCGGGTTCGGACTCGCCGGTCAGCGCCCGCAATCCCCGCCGTGGACCCGGTTTCTGGACATCGTGGAGACCGTCCTCATCCTCGCCCTGCTACCGCTGGCCGCGTGGGTCAGTGGTGTGCTCGACGCGGTGCGCGCGATCCGCGGCTGAGCCCGCCCGTACGGCTCAGCCGATCACATCGCCCGGCAAGTCACGGTCGCCAGGCCGCGAACCGAAGATGTTCTTGTCGTCCTCGACAAGCCTCGTCCCGGTCTCACCCGCGGCGTCGCTCGGCACCCCGCCACCGCCGACGCCGCCCGGCATCATGCCCATGGCGCCGGCCCCCGCACCGGCCAGGCCCGCCCCGTCGCCCGCGCCGGCCAGCCCCGCGGCCGCGGTGGAGCCCGGCGGTTGCCCGACCATGGCCTCGGGCGACACCAGCGGTCCGAGGCCGCCACTGCCGAGCCCGCCGGCACCGGCGCCGAGCGAGCCGACGCCTGCCAGGCCGGTCCCGCCGCCCTTGGGGAGCGGACCGAGGCCGCCCTTGGGGAGCGGACCGAGGCCGCCCGTGGGGAGCGGGCCGAAGCCGGTCGCGCCGCCACCGCCGAGGCTGGACGTGTCGAGGTCGGGCACGCCGCCGAGTTGCCCCAGATCCCCATCCGTGCCGGAGGAATCCAACGCCGAGGTGTCCGGCATCTGTACGTCGTTCGGATCAAGATTGCTGTTCAGCGCGCTGGTATCGAGCCCGGGCGGCGGAGTGGCCGTCGGCATCATTGGCGTGCTCACTCCGGTCGACAGCGCGTCCGTGGGCAGCTGCTTCGACCCGGCACCGCCACCGATGCCCGAGCCGGTCCGGCTCGCCCCGCCGACCTGCGGTGGCGCGACCCTGTTGCCGGTACCGATCCGGCGGGCGTCGGCCGCGTAGTTGTCCAGCAAGGAGACCCGCTCGGAGTCCGCGGTCTGCATGTAGTCCTGGTACCAGTACCAGAAGCGTTGCCCCAGGTTGAATCCGACTTCGGCTTCGCCCGACCCTTCGATCGTGGTCCACGGCATCCGGTTGTAGAACTCGTTTGTCTGGTACTCGGTCAGCTGACCGGAGGAGTCGAACGTCGTCCTCCTGTGCGTGGCCTCGTCCTTCACCCAGGCTGGAATCGGAATCTTGCCGACCGTGCCGTCCAGATGGGCGGCGGCGTCCTGCAGCCCCACCACGATCCGGCGATTGTCCATGATCAGGGTGTGCAGCATATTGCTGATTTTGGCGAGGTGTTCGACGAGGGCGTCCGCGCCCTGGCCCGCCCACGACGCATGGCCGATGTCCTGCTTGAGCTTGGTGACGCTGTCCTGAATGGTCTCGAGATCGTTGAACACGGCCTGCCACTTGGCCGCCGACTCACGGAGGTGATTACCGCTGCTGCCGACGACGACCCAGCTGACGACCTCTTCCCACGACGGCATCAGGCCCGCCGACCACCGGACGCCTTGGGCGCCGGACGCAGGGGCGGCGTGTGCGGCGTCTGGCCGCTCGGCCGGGCCGATTGGGGATTGAACGCCGCGTCCAGCTGCTGCTGCAGCCGCTTCGTGTTGTCCTGGCTGTTGTCGTGGACGGACTTGGCGACCCGGTCCATGGCGGCGGCGGTGTTCTTCAGGCAGGTCTGCAGGTCGTCGAGGCTACCGCGCACGTTGTTGTGCACGCTTGCGGTGTTCCTGCCCAGCGTGTCGACCACATTCTCGCCGGACGCGGCTTCCCCCGCCCGCGGGTCGGCGAACGGATTCGCCTCCCGGGTACCCACCCGCAGCGGCTTGTCCGCGTCACTCACCTCCACCCGCACCCGATCAACCATCTGCGCCAGGGTTTTCAGGTAGGCGCTGACCTGTGCGAGTTGGGTGACGTCGATGGCGAGGCTCTTTGAGAGCTGGTCGAACGACTGCGTCGACTGCCCCTGCTGAAGTCGGGTCGGAGTCGGCTTGCTGGGAAGGGTCATCAGGCCAGTACGCCATCGTTCGTGTCCGGGATGTCGCCGGCGGCCCAGACGTCCTCGTCGTCCTCGCTCAGCTGGCGCCACGCGGTGGACTCCCGCTGCTGGCCGCCCGCGCGTCCACCCGCGCCCGTAGGCGCGCCACCGACTCCCATCACGGAGCCGCCGCCCGTCGTGGACTGGCCGATCAGCGCCGGTCCCGCGGCGATCGGCGCCTGGTTGGCGCCGCTCAACGCGGACACACCCGCCGCGGCGGTGCCGCCACCGAGCGGGGTGATGCCCGACGCGCCGAGGCCCTGTGCGGCACCACCCATCGGGTCGACACCAAGCTGCCCCGCGCTGGCCAGACCGAACGACGGGGTCGCCCCGCTCAGCTGTGTCGCGTGTCCCGCGCCAACCGTCGCGGACACGTTCGCCAACCCACTGGTGGGGATGGAAGCGGAGGTCGACAGCGAGCCGCTCGTCGGCAAGGTGCCCGTGGACGGCGAGCCGCTCGTCGGCAGTGTGCTGGTCGACGACGAGCCGCTCGTCGGCAAGGTGCCGGTCGGCAGCGTCCCGGCCGGCGGTACGGGGGCGAGGTTGGGGTCCGTCGTGGTGGCGCTGGTGCCCTGGGCGGCCCCGACGACGAAGCTCACCACGTCCAGCGCGGTCTTCGCGAGGCTGAGTTTCACCGTGATGTCCTGGGCGTTGACCTGGAACACGACCGTCTGGATCTGCTCGTTGAACTTCGCCGCCTGCGCGATGTAGTAGGCCGAGTCGACGGTCGGCTTGAGCATCGCCGGACCCGGCGTGACGACACCGGTGTTGAGGTCGACCAAAAAGCCCTGGGATTTGGCCAGCGTGACGAGGCTGACCAACCGCGCCTTGGCCGCCTTCATGGTCTGACCCTGCGAGTTAATCATGTTGGCGGTCTGCGTCACGCCGCTGGTGAGCTGCGCACCCTGGGAGATGAGCTGGGTCGCCTGACTGTTCTGGGCCGTCTGCGCCCGGCCCGAGAGCTGGTTGGTCAGGTTCGCGCCGCTACCAAACAGGCCGCCCGCCGTGCCGAGAACCTGTGCCGACGCCCCGAGCTTGACCATCGCCGTGTCCTGGAACGTCTCCGGTTTGGACATCCAGATGTCATGGAAGGTTATGAACACGCCGACCCCTCATCACCTTGTACCGGCCGGAGCTAGCTGACCGCCGGCGCCGGATCCATCACCTGACGAAGCTTCTTCGCCGCCTCCACAGAGCCGGCCCGGGTTTCGTTGACCAACCGGGTCAACTCATCCGCCTGGGCACGGATCCGTTTAGCGATGGTGCTGCTCACCTGGCCGAGCTGCTCCCCGTTGAGCTGCGCCTGGAACGCCGACGAGAACCCTGGATTCATCGCGGCGGCGAGAGCTCCGGAGCTATGCAGCTTGGTGGCCTGTTGATCGTACTGATCCGCCGCAGCGTACAACTCCTTCGCCTTCTGCGCGGCACCGTCGCAGTCGGTCAGCAGCGCCGGATTGAGGTTCGCCACGGAGGCATCTGGTTGCATGATCAGCCCCTGATCCAAGATGACGGTGGATTATATTGTTCCACCATGGAGCCTGGGTTGTCGATGAACCCAACTGAAGATCCGTTAGCCGACTTCTTCACGCCCGAGGACTTTCCGCCGGTCGACGCCGACGCGGAGCAGGAGGTCCCGGCCCAACTGGAGCGCCTGAAGTCGGCCAGCTACACCGGACGCGACCCGGAGCACCTGGTCAGCGCGGTAGTTGACGGCGACGGCATGGTGACCCGCATCCGGTTCGCCGGCACCGCCGTCACCCGCGCACCGCAGGTCGTCGAGCGCGCCGTCGCCACTGCGATTCAGGCGGCGCAACGGCAGGTCGACGCCGCGGCGCGGGCCGCCGTCGGAAAGGCGTTCCCGCACCTGGGCGCGGCGCCTGAAGAAGACGAGTCATACGGGGGAATCGAGATGGCCGTCGGCCCGACGGCGCACACCGGGGACGGCACCGATGCCTGAGATCGACCGGAAAGGCCTCGCCGAATCCCTACAGCAGATCAATCAGGCGCTCGCCGACCTGGCCGCGCAGACGGGCCGGCTGGCCGGGGCCGTGGTTAACGGGCGAAGCGACGACGAGAGGGTACAAGTACGGGTCACCGACGGATGGCGAACGGTCACGGTACGGCTGCGCGAGGACACCTTCCGCAGCTACGACCTGGCCACGCTGGGCGACGTCGTGACCAGGACGATCCGCGACACGCAGCAGCGCGCGCGGGCGGCGTTCGAACGGGCCGCCGAGCAACTCGAGGATCCCCGGTTCGACCACACCGAGCTCGGACTGCGCCGGCTGGAGTCCGAGTAGCACCCTTGTTGCCCCGATCGTGGATCGGCGTGAACCGAACCTGGCCGCGCTGCGTGGTGTTCGTGTAGCGGTGCCACGCCGTGCGATGCCCGAGCAGCAGGGCGCCCGCACCGTGGCGACGCTATGTCATACCCGGCGAGATGGCGTACCCGGCGGTGTCCCATGAGGATAGTGAGGTGCTCGCGCCATTGCGACGGACGCGTCGCCCAGGTGCGCCACCGGTGCGTGGCCATCGGTCGCCGATGACCGAACCGAGCCGATCCACTTGCGACCGATGGACCAATACCGTCAATCTCATGGGTACCCCGAGTCAAGAAGGGGACGACAGACAACGACGCCTCCGCTCTTCCCAGTCCGAGCCACAGGCGCCCGCTCCATCGCAGCGATCTATGCGGAGACGTGGATGACACCACGACGAGCAATCGACCTGGGCTACTCTGGCCTGTCACCTCGAGTCCTGAGGCTCCCGGACGGCGCTCGTCATCGCGTGACTCGACTGACGCGGCGTGGACGATAGCAGCGTCGCATCCATACTACAAGCTGTAGCGTAGTCGGCGTGCAGCACTTCATTGTCACCTTCGGGTACCTCGCGGTATTCATCCTGATGCTCGCCGAGTCGGCGTGTATCCCGATCCCGTCCGAGGTAACCATGCTGTTCGCTGGAGCCCTGGCGGCCGGTGCGA